>NZ_JANXTI010000048.1 GCF_025352425.1 Flavobacterium sp. | reverse complement strand
TTATTTACGGAGGAAGTCAGCCAGTGCATTTTGCAGCAGAAGAAAAAGCATTCAAAAGATTGGTTTACACTCCAAACGCGCACACAGTTGTGATAGATTTGGAGTGTAAACCAAGCTTTTGAATGCTTTTTCTTCTGCTGCAAAATGCACTGGCTGACTTCCTCCGTAAATAACGCAAGGAACCATTCCAGCATTACGTACCGCCTTGGTTGCTACCTTGCCTACGCTTTCTCTTTGTGATCCTTTAATTGTAATCGATTTCATTGTAAAAATATATAGTTAATAATAAAAATTCTTTTTTTAGCTCCGCTCAGTTCGGCCGTTGACCTCGGGTGGGCGTTGCTCTCGTTCCTCGCGCCGCGCTTTCCGCTATAGTCCTCACTGCGTTCCGGGCTGCCGCTTCAATCGCTAACGCAATCCTTTGCAAAATTCAAATATTCTTTTCTCTTGCAGCGCAGCGTTCTTTCTTCTTTTCTCTCCTTCTTACATCAAAAACTTCCCACTGATGGAATTGTTGTGCTGCACCATATTCATTACTTCTGCAAAAAGAGGTGCACAACTCACCACTTTTATTTTTTTGGAATCTCTTTTTAACGGAATCGAATCGGTAACTATCAATTCCAGTAACTGAGATTTCTCCAATTTCTCATAAGCATCACCCGAAAGTATCGCATGAGTACAGATTGCCCTCACGCTTAATGCCCCTTTTTCTATCATTAAATCGGCAGCTTTGGCTAACGTTCCTCCGGTATCAACCATATCATCAACCAGGATAACGTTCCTTCCTCGCACTTCACCAATCAACTCCATGGTATCAATTATGTTGGCCGCCTTTCTTTGTTTGTAACAAATCACAACATCCGATTCTAAAAACTTAGAATACGCATACGCTCTTTTGGAACCACCCATGTCAGGCGAAGCAATTGTTAAATTGTCTAACTGCAGACTCTTAACATACGGCAAAAAGATAGTCGATGCAAACAAATGATCCACTGGCATTTCAAAAAACCCCTGAATCTGATCGGCGTGTAAATCCATCGTCATGATTCGGGTTGCTCCGGCAGTTTCCAATAGTTTTGCTATTAGTTTTGCTCCAATCGGAACTCTTGGTTTGTCTTTTCTGTCCTGTCTTGCATAACCAAAATACGGAATTACGGGAGTTATGTGCCTTGCTGATGCTCTTTTAGCAGCATCAATCATTAACAAAAGTTCCATTAAATTGTCGGCACTCGGAAATGTAGAGCAAACAATAAAAACGCGCAATCCTCTTATTGATTCTTCAAAAGAAGGTTGAAATTCACCATCACTAAATTTTGAGAACGTAACTTTACCAAGCGGAACACCATAGTTTTCGGCTATTTGTTCGGCTAGGTAGACGCTTTGCGAACACGCAAATATCTTTGCTTCTGGTTCAAATTGCGACATTGTAGTTTGTTGTTTTTATCCGTTGCAATCCTTACGGAAATGCCTCGAATGTAGTTAGTTAGTTGTTGCTCGTTTTACCGAGGTGCAAATTTAGAAATTAAATCCAACTCTGAAAGGATATTTTAGAGTATTTTTTTAGAAAATCATGTTTTATTTTTTACATTTGCACCGTGTTTAAAGATAAGCAACGCTTTAGTTGTTTATTTTTCGCGATAAGCCAACTGCTGTTGGTTTTGTCTCTCAAGCCCGGATGGCGGAATTGGTAGACGCGCTGGTCTCAAACACCTGTGGGCAACCGTGCGGGTTCAAGTCCCGCTCCGGGTACAAAACCTTCGAGAAATCGGAGGTTTTTTTAATTTAAAAGTATTTTTATGTATTATGTTTATGCAATTTCTAGTTTAGAACGAAACTATATTTATGTAGGGTTAACAGATAATTTAGAAAGAAGATTTTCTGAACATAACAATGGCAAAAACAAAACAACCAAGCCTTATTTGCCGTTTAAAATAATTTATACTCAGGAATTCGAGACAAGACTAGAAGCCAGGCAAAAAGAGAAATATTTTAAAAGTGGCATTGGCAAAGAAAAATTAAAAATCATTAAAGAAAGTTTAATGCAATAAGCGGAACCTGCCTGCCTGCCTGCCGGCAGGTTGGTAGACGCGCTGGTCTCAAAAACCTGTGGGCAACCGTGCAGGCGGGAATCCATATTCTCAAAAGGAAGAACCACGTCTATTTAGCCCCGATGGGAATGGCATCCTTTTTCTTTGTAAAAGAAAAAGATATAATGGACAGCTGGAACCTGCCTGCCGGTAGGCAGGGAGTGTTGTAAAAAAGGATAAAGTAGTGCTCCTAAAAAATTAAAACCCAAGAATCAATCTTGCGATTGCGAAATAAATAATAATCCCAAAAACGTCATTTGTGGTGGTGATAAACGGTCCGGTCGCAATTGCGGGATCAATTTTATTCCGGTGAAGAAACAACGGTACCAATGTTCCCAATGCTGCGGCAAAAAGGATTACTACAATTATAGAAGTGGAAATGGCTATTCCAACCTGAAATTGTTGGTACATAATGGTATGAAACAACAAAATAAAAAGCGAGATAATTGTTCCCGAAATCATTGCCACGGTAAGTTCCCGGCTAAAATATTGTTTGCTGAACTCTTTCAAAGTACCATTGGCCAAACCCTGAACCACAATTGCCGATGCCTGCACTCCAATATTTCCCGCGGTGGCAGAAAGTAAAGGCACAAAAATGATTAGAGTGGTATATTTTTGGAAAGCAATTTCATTTCCTTTTAACACAAAAGATGCTACAATTTCAATTGCCATTCCAATTAAAAGCCACGGCAGGCGCGCTTTGGTAAGTTCGTAAACACTATCGCCAGCTTCAACATCCTGGGTAATACCCGCCGCCATCTGGTAATCTTTGTCGGCTTCTTCCTTGATAACATCAAGAATATCATCAACGGTTACTCGGCCTACTAATCTTCCCATTTCATCCACAACTGGGATTGCTTCCAGGTCGTATTTCTGCATGATACGGGCTACTTCGGTATTTGGAGTGTCAACATTTACATAGTCAACTTTTTTGATATATACTTCGCTAATAGGCGTTTTGGTGGAAGTCGTCAACAAGTCCTTAAGTGATAATCTTCCTTTCAAACGATCTTCGTCATCAACAACATAAATCGAGTGCACTCTTGTTACATTTTCGGCCTGAATCCGCATTTCTTTGACGCAGGTGAGTACGTTCCAGTTTTCGTTGACCTTCACCATCTCTTTCCCCATCAAGCCACCAGCGGTGTCTTCGCTGTAGCGTAACAAATCTACAATGTCTTTGGCATGCTCAACGTCTTCGAGCTCAGAGATTACTTCTTCTTTTTTGCTTTGGGAAAGTTCGGCGATGATATCAGCAGCATCATCGGTATCCAGTTCATCTAATTCTTCTGCAATTTCCTTTGCCGAAAGACCGTGAAGAATTTTTTCACGAACATCATCTTCCAGTTCCAGAAGAATTTCAGCCGTTATTTCACTATCGAGAATCTTAAAAATATAAGTCGCTTCTTCAATGTTAAGTTCATCAAAAATCTCGGCAATATCGGCATGGTGCATGTCATTCAATAAAACGATTAATTCCTGGTCGTTTTGCTGATGAATGAGTTGCTCGATTTGCTCTAAGAGTTCTTTGCTGATTTTAAACTGCATTGGCTTCTATTTTTTGAGTTAGTTCTATAAACTGTTCAACGGTTAATTGTTCGGGGCGAAGGTCAAAGATAGTATCTTCTTTTAAATTATCCGAAAGTTGGAATGATTTTAAACTATTCCTCAATGTCTTACGACGTTGCTGAAACCCTGTTTTCACTACCGAAAAGAATAACTTTTCATTACAAGGTAAAGTGAAATTTTCTTTTCTGCGTAAGCGTAAAACTCCGGAATTCACTTTTGGTGGCGGATTAAATACATCGGGACTCACCGTAAAAAGATATTCCGCTTCATAAAAAGCCTGGACCAAAACGGATAGGATTCCGTAGGCTTTAGTGCCTTTTTTTTCGCAAATGCGTTCGGCTACTTCTTTTTGAAACATACCCGAAAACTCCGGCACCTGATGACGTAATTCCAAGCATTTAAAAACAATCTGTGATGAAATATTATAGGGGAAATTGCCAATGATAGCAAAAGGTTTGCCTTCAAAAACTTCGTTGATATTGTATTTTAAAACATCTTTGGAAATAATCTTTCCGTGCAGTTTCGGGTAATGTGCATTCAGATATTCTACAGAATCCCTATCGATTTCGATGACATAGGTTGTTGTTGGTTTTTCCAGAAGATATTTGGTCAAGACTCCCATTCCGGGACCTATTTCCAACGTAATATCATAGCCCTCAAAATTCAAGGTGTCGGCTATATTTTGGGCAATTGACTCATCTGTTAAGAAATGTTGCCCGAGGTGTTTTTTGGCTCTTACGTTATCCATATACTTTGTCATTCGTGGATACAAATTTACTTTGATTTTTTTATAAAGCTATTGAATCCAGAGTTCTATTAAATTAAATTCTTCCTTTTATCAAAAAAGCGAACTGGTTTTCTGTACAATTGATTAAAAACCAACGAATCCAATATTTCTTTAGAACTGAATTCAATTTTAGGAGTAACTCTTAATTTGGCTCTGAAATAATCCTTTAGTTCTTGCAGAAAAGTTTCAGATTGTTTTTTTACGGCAATTTTAATTAAAATTTCATCAGTACCTAAGTTATTGGTGGAAATTTCGATAATATAGTTTTCAATGTTTTCGAAAGTAGTCAAAACATCATTCATGGTCTGTGGATATAGCGTAGTTCCTTTATATTTTATCATGTGATGCATTCTGCCAATTACCGGACCAACGCGCAATGTATTTCGACCGCAAGCGCAAGCTTCTGAATGTAGTTTTACAATATCACCCGTTTTAAATCTAATTAAAGGCATAGCTTCGACGCCGATGGTAGTAAAAGTCAATTCGCCGGAATTACCATTTTTTACTGGCTTATTATTTTCATCTAAAACTTCTATAATAATAAGTTCGGGATGATGGTGACCGCCGAGAGCATGCTCACATTCTGTAAATGCAGTACTCATTTCTGTCGATGCGTAAGTAGAAAATAATTTAATATCCCATTTCTCCGTTATTTTTTTTGACAAAACATTCATCGAAAAATCTTGGTTTCTAAGTGATTCGCCTATGCAAACAGCACCTATTATTCCAGAATTGTTGTAATCAATATTGTGCATTTCAGCATATTCAATCATTTTCAATAGAAAGGAGGGAACTGTAATTAAATAACGAGGTTTATATTTCATAATAGAATCCCATTGTAGTTTTGGGATTCCGGAACCAACGCGGATAACGCCAACTTGCAGCTTTCTTAGTCCTAAAAAATAGGCTAAACCAGCTAAAAACATCCTGTCGATAGTTGTCATCATTTGTACAACATCTCCTTTTTTAATACCGGCACAATCAAAAGAAATAGCTTCATTATAGGCTAATCTGTCTAAATCTTTATCGGTTAAACCAAAAGTTACAGGTTCTCCTAATGTTCCCGAAGTGGAAGCATAATCAATTATTTCGTTAACGGGGACACATAAAAAATCATAATTATATTTTTGAAAATCGTCTTTTGATGTCACAGGTAAAAGCTGTAAATCCTCTAGAGTTTTAATAGTTTTAATATTTATATTCTCTTTTTCAAAAAGTCTTTTGTAATAAGGTGAATTTTGAGCTGCATATTCTAAAAGCTCTAAAAGTTTTTGCTCCTGAAAAGATTTAATTTCTTCGGTTGTTGCTGTTTCAATTTTTGGAATCATTGCAGTTTTCTTTCTATTTTTTTCAGATACTTCTCAATTCCTAATTTCTCGGGAAGCGTTGTTATCTCTTTTGTTAAGGCAATTTCAAATTGTTTTTCTGCTAATTTATATTCTTTTTTTCTATAAAAATACAACCCTACTTTATAATAAACAACCCAATAATCCGGATTCAATGATTGGTAATTTTCGGCAAAATCTTTGGGTAAACCTTTATTGCTTTTTAATAGATAATCCATCTTTCGGTCTTCAATCCGAAATTTTTCATAGTTTTCATATTCGGGGGTTTCTAAAAATAAATCTTTAGGAATATTCAAATCCTGTTCCTGCAAAGAAAATATTGTGTCTATAGAATTCCTTTTATTGAAAATCTTTTTCAAATCGTAACAGACAAATTCCCCTAACTGATAGGGATTTGTCGAAACCCAAACCAATCGCTGTTCAGGTTTGAATATTATGCCGTGATGGGCGATTAATTGATTCAGTGCTTTTTCATTTCCATAACCAATTTTTGCACCATCAATTCCTTCCTTATCCCTCAGGATAGCAGCAGCAGCATCCACATCTATTTTTTTATAATGGTCAAAAAGCTGAGTAATTCTGTCATAACGGTATTTTGAATGGCTATTTGTTATTTGATATTGATTCCTATCATCATCTTTTAATTCAGTGCTTTGAAAATGATTAGTACAAATTAATTGATTGTTGTTTTTAACATCATAGACACCAAAATTATGTGGTGAAACCTCAATTATAATAGCTTTTTTGTCAGTAGCACTTCCAACCATAATTGATTCTGACACAAAAACCTTTCTCTTTTTAGCAATGGTGATAGCTTCATCAAGCGTGGAGGCGTATTGCAATATTTCCCTCGTCAGGATTGAAATTGGAGTCTTAGCTATCAATGGAATCTTAGATTTACCGGCATTAATTGTTACCGTTATGCCTTCATTATTCATACCGGAAACGGCTCCAATCATACCTGCCCAGGTAACCATCATGAATGGATGTCCATCTTTAGGGTTAATGAACGCTACAATTTTATCTTTTGCAAATTCATCTCCAGCATAAAAATCAAAATTCCTGCCCAAAATTAAACTTCCGTCAGCCGATTTTTCTCCCCAGGCAGCAAACGAAGAACAGCCGACTAAAGCTAAATCCTTTAAGGCATGCCCTATATCGTGTGCTCCATGTAAATATAAACTTCTTAAATATGCAGGTGCTATATTATCAAAATCATGACTTGTATATTCTGAAATTCCATATATTTCTGTTTTAAATTCCTCAGGAACATTTAAATATAATTTTCTGTTATACCATTTTAAAAATTCCCGCAATGCCCATTTTTTTGTTTTTGATGGGACAAAATCATTAATTTTTGAAAAAAACACACGTTCCTGTTTTTTTAATAGTGAGTCGGTTAGGGCACCTGTAACAAGTCCACGTTCTAAAGCATCTCCTTCTACATATAGTTCCCAGAGATTTTGTTGATTTTTAAAAAGAAAATTATTTCCTGATGAAAAACTAAAATTGGATTGTTTATTGACTATCGGAATAGCATTGTTATATCCTTCTAAAATTGGTTTGTCGTGTAATGATTTTGAAACGCCACAAGAAGAAAAAGTGATGACCAGAATTGATAAAATAATATGACAAACCCACTTTTTCATCTTCTAGCCGTCTTATTTTGATTCTTTATTAATTTTATTAACTAAATATTCTTTTCCCACAATTTCCGAACAGGTTAATACAGCTCCTATAGTAACACCAAGAACACCATGCATATTTATAGATTGCCCTGTGAGATACAAATTATTCATTTTAGTTTTTGGAGCAATAAAAGTTTTCATGGGGTTGTTTGAATCTTTTACATAGCCGTACATATTTCCTTTAAATCCGCCTATATAATCTCTGTACGAGAGTGGTGTAGACGTATAAATTGATTTAATACAATCCCTTATTCCCGGAAATTTAAGCTCTATTTCCTGAAGAAATCTTTCTGTTTTCTTAGCTTTAAAGTCCTCGTAACTTTTTCCTCTATCTTCTTTCTGAGTTGTTGTATTGCTTGTCCCTTCCCATTGCTTCAATTCGTCAAATTTCATATACGTCATAACAGTCATTCCGTCTGCCCAAACATCTGTTTTTCCGGCATTTATGGAAGCCATAAAAGCTTTTGGCCAAGATTGTTCATCATAGTCGTGAGCACTCCAAACATCATCACTATTTTTGTAATGATAAAAATTGTGGTTTCTGTATCTGAAAGTTTCCGGTTTAAAAACGATATACAAGCTAAAAGCAGCAATTACACCTTCTAAACTTTCAATTCTATTAATATATACTTTTCTGAATTTGTCTTCGCCTACCATTTTTAAGGTAGCTTTTGGATCAACATTTGATATAAATATATTTCCAAAAACAGTCGAACCATCTTTCATTACAGCAGAAGTTACGTCATTATCTTCATATTCAAATTTCACAACTTCTTTGTATTTATAAACTTCGCCACCGTACTTTTTGAGTTGTTTTATTAATTGTTTTGTAATCTGACTTCCGCCATTAATACAACGCCAAGCACTTTGAATATATGAGTTTACAGATAAAGCATGTACATAAAAAGGAGATTTTTCAGCAATTCCGGCATATAAAAAATTAGTTCCTGCCAGTACTGATCGCAATTCTTTATTCTCGGTCAATTCGTCAATATATTGTTTAGCGTTAACAGATAAAATTTCAGTGTTATATACACCTGTTGCATCCAGATTATATAAAGGAAAGGAATCACAAGTTTCAATAATTTTTTTACAATATTGCTGGATAACATCTCTTTCCTCAGGAAAATTTTTCGTCAACTGGTTAGTGAAATTTTCATAACCTTGTGCATGTGGATATTCTTGATTTTGATCTTCAAAAGAAATGATGTCGAAACCATCTTCATCCATTTTTTTGAGTTTCAAATCGTCCATAATACCTAAATATTTAAAATATTTGTACAAATTCTGACCTTCACTTAATCCTCCAATATAATGTACGCCGGTATCGAAAATGGTTTTATCTCTTACAAAGGTTTGAAGATTACCTCCAAACTGGTTATTTTTCTCAAGTACACAAACGCTATAGCCTTCTTTAGCCAATATGATAGATGAAACCAACCCGCCTAATCCGCTTCCTATAATTACCACATCGTATTGCGCTTTCATTGTGCCTTTTTCTTTAAAACAATCAGTTCATTTTCTACCACTTCAATTTCAAAATCATTATCGATTATTTGATTTGACAGACTTGTATTTTCAATATTTTCAAGCAAAATGATGCTGTCACAAACATTCGTTATTTCTTTTATATCAAATTCAAAGTTAGCATTTGAAATTAAAACTACGTCATGTTTATTTTTCATAATTTCAGTAACATTTTCTGCATATAGGATGGATCTTTTCTTGAGGAAATGGTTCGTTTTTGCAACGGCTCTTTTCTCTTGATCATCAATAAAAGAAATGATTTTTCGTTGTGATTCTTGTAGTGAAAGCAAAACATCCAATTCGCCATAATCATTAGCAAAATGAGCTACTTTTGCATTTGCCGTAATGTACTTATTTACGTTATGAAAAAGCGGTGCGTGATTATTGATATTTGCTTTTACTGCTTGAATTATTTCCCTTTCCTTGTAACCAAAACTATTTAAAAGGGTAGATTTGAAATAATTGGCACCTTCATATTCCAATCGCATTTTTCTGTAATGTAATTTAAAAACGGCATTTATTTTTTTAGCTCTTTCGGTATAACTCTTCCCAAAAGATAAATCACTAACTACAATTCTATCTAAAAACTCAACAGTTGTCGATCCTTTATACAACATAAAATCCCCTTTTGGGGACACTTCAGAATATCCATGAATTACAATAGGAATAATGTCTAAATTAAATTGTTCGGCAAGGTAAAATGCTCCTTTATGAAATCTTTTCACACTATTATCCACTGATCTGGTGGCTTCAGGGAAAACCATTATTGAAAATCCTTGATTTATTTTTTCCCTCAAATGCTCAATCCCGTTGTCTATTCCGCTGGAAACCGGATAAAAACCGGCCAAGCGAACTCCCTTACCGAAAAATGGCGAATTATAAACCCAATCACTCACAAGAAATATGATTTTAGGACTTAACATCCCTATTGCTAAAATATCTAAGAAAGATGTATGATTGGCAATAATTACTCCCGGCTTTTGAAAGTTTTCATTGTGATTATTAATTATTTTTCTCTTAATAGAAGGATATGTTAGAAAAACGGAATGCATAAATTTTGACATTATAAAATGAAATGCCTGTAGTTTTTTTGTTCGTGAAATCGGAATTATTTTAATTAAAAGTGTTCCTATCAAAGACAATAATAATCCGCCGAAACCAAAATAGATAAACGACAAAACCGAATGAAGAAATCGTCTTATTTCAAAAGGAGGATTTCCTTTTTTAGTTGGGTTCGTGACAAAAAAATTAAACACTAAAGGTTGGATGATAAACGTAATTAGCAAAGCCGAAAATATCCCTACAATACCTATCAATGCAATAGATTTTAGAGCAGGATGTTTTGCGAAAATCAGAACGCCAATTCCCAAAATCGTTGTTGCAACCGACAATAAAATTGAAGTTCTATAAGTTGGTAATTCCGCTTTGCCATAGGTATGTTCTTTTTGTAACGCGGTGGTCATAAAAATACTGTAGTCAACTCCGATTCCAAAAATTAAAGTACAAACAATGATATTGATGACATTAAATTGCAAATCAAAAGCACCCATTAATCCTTTGGTGAAAATCCAGCTAATTGCGATAGGAATACTCCCTACAATAACCAATTCAATTCTTTTAAAAGATAAAAAAAGAATGATAAGAATTGCAATAAACGAATAGTTTATCAATTTTTCAAAATTGTCTTTCAGGGTTCCGAGGAAGGTTTCATTAGTTTGTTGCCTATCAATTACTACCAGATTAGGTTGTTTTTGAATTGCGGATACAAAGGCATCTCTTTTGTCCTTGGACACTTTAACCAATGTGGATATCGTATAAAAGCCATTTTTTTGAGATACAAATTCACTGATATAAAAGGCAGCTACTTTTCTAAAATCAGTTACCAAAATTGGCCTATTTTTTTTCTCTAATCGTTCGTAAAACGGATTGAAAGTTGTGATTTTGAATCCGAAATGGGTTCCGTTGTTAATTAATCGGCTTTTTACTAATTCTTTTTTAGCATCGCTCCAGAACGTATTCCAATCCTGAATTTTTTGTAGTTGCTTTTCTTTTGAAAATACCAATCCGCCAATTGAACTAAAATTTGTGATCAGTTTCGATTTTTTCTCATTTGTTAAGGCTTCAAAAAGCTTATTGTTATTACTTAAAACCGTTTCATAATCAGTTCCATAGGAAGCAAGATAGATTGATTTAGAGTCTCCATCCGTAATATTTTCGAGTTCTTTTTCGGTTTGTTTTAATTCGGGTGAAATAAAGTTGAGCGATGCTAAATCGTTGTTAAAAGTAACCCTCGAATAGGTAAAAAGGCAAACTATCAATATGACCATCATGGCTAATATCAAGAATTTATTTTTATGATACGAATACGCGCCAATCTTGTCGATTAAAGTGTCGTTTTCTTTGTGAAGCTGTAGGGTATTTTCTTTCGGAGCTATTTTAAAATTATACAACAACGGTATAAGTACCAATGAAAAAACAGAAGTAGCTATTACGCTCAAAGCAGCAAAAATTCCCAGATCTTTCAACGCTTCTGATTTTACAAATAACAAACAGAGGAAACTAATAGACGTCGTAACGCCACATAAAATCAGTGGTTTGGTAATGTCTTTATACAACAATTTTGCATCTTTATTATTCCGCAAATGGGTGAGTACATAAATAGAATAATCGGTGGTTTCGCCCAATAAAATAGAACTTATTCCAAGTGAAATGGCCGAAATACTTCCTTTGGTAAAATACAAAATGGCCAGTGCAAAAACAGCCCCAAATAAGGAGGGAATAAAAATAAGGATGGGTGATGTGATATTTCTGTAAAAGAAAATCAACATCAGAATCAAAGAAACCCCTGCAAAAATGGAAGTCCATTTCACATCTGCCTTTATTTGAGTTGCATTTCCAACGGCCACAGGAGTAGCGCCATAAAAACTCAATGCCACTTTACCTTTGAATTGTTTGTTAACCTTATCTTTAATGGTGTTTAACTGCTCAACAAAAATGGTGTTTCTATCGGTTTCGTTTGGGGGCAATTTAGGTGTTACAAAAAGCAGTAAATATTGTTTGTTTTTAGTGACTAAGAATCCGTTTTGAAGGGTGAAATCGTCACCAATGCTTAACTGCTGCATTTTTTTCAATGCAATGAATGAAATTCCAAGTGGGTCTTTGAGAATAAAATCTCTGGAAACAATGCCTGTTGGTGAAACTAACGACTTATAATCGGCGGCAACAATAGTAGCAATGCTGTCATTTTGAATTTTATTTTGAATGGCAGCATAATCGTTTTTATCTAAAAATAATGGTAGATTATTGTATACAAAATCAAATGTTTCCTGAAGATTTTTATCATCTAGCTTTCCTTGTACTTTGCCTACGTAACCCTTGCATTTTGAATCTAAGTTGTTTAAAAAAAGAGTTGCAGCTGCAGTTAAATCTTCGGGAGTTCCTTTTTTTTTGCTGCTAATTTTGATGCTAATTTTATCCGAAAAATTTACTTGATTTAAAACTTTTGCAGTCGTATTTGTTTTATCGTTGATAGGAATAAGTCGTGTGATATCTTCGCTTAATTGGATTCGAGTTGCAAAAACCCATAGTATAAAAAGAATCCCCGAAAAGACCACAACAGAAAATATCTTTCTCTTATTCAGGTAGGTATAAATAAAACTAAATAAATCCTGCATCTTTTATTTATTATTTTTAAAAGTAGTTAAAAATAATAAAATTAAATAGGAGATACTTCCGAAAATAACAGCACTAACTGTAGCTAGAACCAAACTGCCAACCAAGTATTGTTGCATATTATTTTGAATAGCTTCCAATGTTATTGATTTATCAAATAAAATCGTCGAATTGGAATGTACAAAAAAGCTTCCTGCTTTTATAGAACCATAGATAATAAAAGGAATAAATGGCGGGAAACTAATATTTGAAAAGGCAAAGGCAATGGCTTTGTTTAATCGAAACAACACGGCTAACGCCAGGACAATAATAGTTTGAAATCCCCAAAAAGGGCTTATTCCTATAAAAACACCTAATGCAATTGAAACTGATTTTTTTGTAATACTATCTTCATTGTGAAGTACATTTTCTAAAAAAAAATTCTTAATCCCTTTTCTTCTAAAGCTAAAAAAAAAATCTCTTGGTTTGATGTATAAAAGCGTAATGAAAACTAAAACTGTATTCAAAATACTAATTCGGGTAAAATCTATAAAAGGACGAAAATGGGAAACTCGTTCCGTTGGATCGTACAAAACCTGAATGGGGATATTTTTTATTGAAATTCCTTTCCATGCTGATCGGACAATGACTTCGATTTCGAATTCAAACTTATTGGTAAAATACTTTTTTGGAATTAATAGTAAAGGATATAATCGAAATCCTGATTGTGTATCTTCAAGTTTAATTCCCGTTTCAAACCAGAACCAAAAATTAGAGAATTTATTCCCAAAATTACTTTTTTGTGGAATAGAGTCGTGCGTCATGTTCCGACTACCTATTAATAAAACATTCTCTTCTTTTTTAATAAAATCAATAAATGCAGGAATATCCGAAGCAAAATGTTGACCATCCGAATCAATAGTTATAGCATAATTATAATTAAGTTCTACCGCTTTTTTAAACCCTTGTCTTAGCGCTATGCCCTTGCCACAGTTTTTAGCGAAATGTATTTGCGCGAGTTGGAGATATTCTTTTAAAATGTAAGCAGTAGAATCTGTTGAACCATCATTAACAATAATAATATTACTGGTGTAAGTCAAAACAGTATCCAAAACCCGTTTCAAGGTTTTTTCATTATTATAGGTTGGTATAATAACGCAATAATTCAATGAATCTGTTTGAGTTTTTCCAGAAATTAAAGGCTCCAATTTAGTATTACTTAACAATTATAAGGTTTGTTTTTCTTGACCAGAAAAGCTTTATTGTTTGCAAGATATACTTTTCTTATATTCTTTCAAAGAATTCGATCGCACTTTTAAAAACTGTTTCTAGCAGCTGTTTTTTTGTAGACACCGCTTAATTTCAAAGCTAATGTTTCATTAAAATAGGTTGTGTTTTTCACTTGTACTAAATAGTCATCGGTTATGACAATACTAAGTTCTAAACGCAATTCAGGTGTAACAAATGGATTTATTAATGCTGTAAACTTAACGCTTGCAAGTGTTTGCATAATCAAAAAGCTTTTGGTGAATTGCTCTGTAAGTTCCTTGATGATTTGTATCATGCAAACTCCCGGCATTACTGGGTTACCCGGAAAATGACCTTTAAAAACTTCGTGATTTTCATTAATATAAATTACGACTTCAAAATTATGGTCATCTTTTTTATCAATGGAGTTTATGGTATAAAAATCTTTTAATAGCATTATAGTATTTTAAGTAAAAGGGGCTAAGTTAATTTGGTTTAAAAAAAATTAATTTTATTCGCAATTTGATATTATAATGTTGGATTACTATTGTATCGGCAATATTATTTTTTTCGGATGCAAAATCAATCCTTATTTTTTCTTTTCTTTTCGAAGCGGAAACAATTTTGTATAGCTTTTCATCCGACTTATTTATATAAAGATAATTATAATTCGTTCCCTCATCTGATTTAAAAACTTTACTCTTCTCATCCTCCAACTGCTCGTTTATAATGTAGTTACTCCTCAAAATTAACCTGAAATCTTTTTTTAAAGTGGTAATGATGATTTTTTTATTCAATTCATCAACAATTGAATTTACTTTGAAATTGGTTTCAGAAATTTCAAAATCCAATAGTTTATTGCCAAATTCAGTTGTGAAAACAACTCTGTGTGTTGCATCATTTATTTTTTTAGCAATAAAAATTCCGGACAATTCATTCCTGTAAACGTTAATAGTAGCTTTATAAACATAATCGATTTCAGGGTTAGAAAAATAGGGAGCATTATAAATAGTTTTTTCCGGAGTTACCGGTTTTAAATCTTTGGCTAGATTATTCGTTGCACAAGAAGCTAAAACAAGAGGCAGAAAAAGATTAATTATTAAAAAGTGACGCTTCGATTTTTGCATTTAAAGTTTTGTTTTTTAATACAATTCTTGTGAAATCATCCGATGATTCGAGAAGTTTTATTTGAATTACGGTGGCGTCATCTTTGTCAAAAGTTAATTCAATTTGCTTGATATATTTTTTTAATGAAGCATCTTTTGGGATAAATTTAGCAATATTATTCGTTTTCGTTTTAAAATAAGTAATCAAAAATTCTTTATCATCAAACATATCCCCACTAACGCTACCAACAATTAATTTATTAATTTTTCCAAAAACCTTACTACTACTAACATTCATAGCACTTTTTTTACCTTCATCGTTTATAAGAATTTTGCCATTCATAAAAATGACACTGTAATTATAAGGTTTTTTGTATTCCCAAAGAATCATATTTGGTTCTTTAAAAATCATTCTGCCGGAAGTTTCGATGTCTTTCGACAAAAAAGCCAAGTGTTTGTATTGTACAAAATCGGAAGCCAGCGATTTAATTTTTCTTGACACTATACTTACCGATTGCTTGAAAGTAACCATTTCTGTATCAGACATTTTTTGTTCTTGAGCGCATAACGAAACATTCCAGAAACTAATAAATAATAGCACAAAATAAACTTTAAACTTCATATGCTTTGATTTTTAAAAGTTGTTCAAGTGAAACAACAGTGTATTTTTTTTTCTCCAGATATAACAATAACCGCTCCAACACTTTCACTGAGTGCAATGATGTGTCGTGCAAAAGTAGTATTCCTCCAGGAGTAATTCTCTTGGTTATTCTATTATAAATATTTTTTTCGTTTTTGAGAATTCCGTCCAGCGATCTAATATTCCAACCGATAACGATGTGCTTTGTTATTTCCAAAGCCTTTCTAATGGAGGGATTTGTAACTCCATAAGGTGGTCTGAAAAGTTGGGTTTTCACTCCGCCAACTTTTTCAATAATGGCATTTGTTTTCTTTATTTCGGCAACTATTCTTTTTTTACTATAAAAATCAAAGAATTGAGAATGACTATACGAATGATTCCCAACAATATGCCCTTCCAAAATTATTTTTCTGACGATATCAGGATGCTTTTCCATCCTTTTTCCTATACAAAAAAAAGCAGCTTTAGCATTGTGTTTTTTTAATAAATCAAGAACCAATAATGTATTTTCACTTGGACCATCATCAAAAGTTATGGCAATATTTTTTTGAGATTCCAATGGATTATTGCAAAAAGCATTTACGTGAAAATTTAGATTAATAAAGCAGGAACCAACAATGAATATAACAAATCTAGCGGCAAACAGCGCCAAACCCCACCACCAATTTACCTTTACAAACACACACAAAAGCACTAGTAAAGTGAAGAGCGTAATAAAAATGATATTTGTTTTTTTGTAGTTTAACATTTTGAAATTAAAGTAAAACTATGGTCAGTTCCTTTATATTGATTGTATAAAAGTATTTTTTTATAAGCTGCTTTTTCTATAGCATTTACTTTTATAATTTCAGGGACTTGTTGTGTTTTTATGATTTTGGCCCCTGTCCACAATCCAAATGCTGATGCTGTATTATATTCTCCAGTCAAATGTTTGTAATAAACCTGCGGTGTTTTTGCAAAACAATTTTCCGAAAGTATTTTGTAATATCTGTCGGTTTCTACATCACCATTATAACCTAAAATTACTGCATCTATATCGTGAATTTGCAATGCATTTGATTTTAGAAAATCAATTATATTAGTTTCAAGATCATCAATTTCAAGTTTATTTAGGATTTTTATATCCAATATTTCAGCATATGTAGTGTCTTGAATTTTAGACTCTAGAATAAAAAAAGTCGCGCCCTCGCCATAAACAACTCCCATTGAAGTGGCATTTAAAACTGAAAAAGGAGATTCATTCTCGGGCTTTATAAACTCAATTAGCTTTAACAATGACATTGTATATTCACTGGTTTCATCAATTCCTCCCACCAATACCGAAGAAGCTTCGTCTTCTTCTATTTTCATTTTTGCATCCAACAATGCCGATTCAAATGAAACCGAACCATTTACATAGGTTAAATTATAAGAGTTACATTGTAATCCCAAAGCTATTTGTGCGCCAACAGTATTGTGTGTTGATTGTATAAAAGAAGTAGGGGTTAGAAATTGTTCATCATTATCCAGAATAGCTTTTAAAAATTTTTCAGAATCTTCCATACATCCCATCCCTGTTCCGGTAATAATGGCATCAATGGTTTCTAATTTTGCTTCTCTTAAAGCCAGAGTAGAAGCCACGACACCATTTTTGACCCCCTTTGCCATTCTTCTTATGGCTACGGGAGAAATAAAATCTTTATAAATGGGTATTTTTAAGGGTAAAATTGATGCTGTTTTATTCCATACTGCTTCTTCCAAAAAAAAA
The DNA here is from genome assembly GCF_025352425.1 of Flavobacterium sp. GTDB lineage: Bacteria > Bacteroidota > Bacteroidia > Flavobacteriales > Flavobacteriaceae > Flavobacterium. Next base: position 12,064 of record NZ_JANXTI010000048.1, on the reverse strand, counting down.
GTATCAAACGTTTTCTGAGCCGAAATACAGCCTACACCATTGATATATGTTTTTTTCATTCGGCTTTTGAAAATATTAGAGTGCTGCAATTTCCTCCAAACCCAAACGAATTCGACAAAACATGATTTACATTTTTATATTTTAAAGTAGTTTGCGGAATCAGATGGAATTCCTCCATTGGAGTTTTAAAATTTAGATTGGGAAAGATAACATTATTCTGAATTGCCAGAACACTGTAAACAGCTTCAATGGCTGCTGCCGCTGCTAAAGTATGACCTGTAAAAGGCTTTGTAGAACTAAAATCGGGGATATTTTTCTCTCCAAAAACTCTAACAACTGCTCTCCCTTCAGATAAATCATTATTAGGTGTTGCCGTTCCGTGAACATTTATGTAATCAATTTGTTCCGGTTTTAAAGTAGCAACCTGAAATGCTTTTTCCATTGCCAGAAAGGCTCCGTCTCCATTTTCAGAAGAAGCAGTTTGATGAAAAGCATCGTTTGCGTTACCATAACCCGAAACTCTTGCCAAGACTTTTTTATTATCTTTCTTTACAACTTCATCCGATTCCAATACCAGATAAGCAGCCGCTTCACCTAGATTTAATCCTTTTCGATTATTATCAAATGGCATATTATCGCTGTCTGATAAAATCATCAAAGTTTTGAAACCGTTGATTGTAAATTTTGCCAAAGCATCAGTTCCTCCAACAATTGCTCTATCTAATTTTCCGGATTTTATCAATCGCGCACCCAACATAATTGCATTCGCAGCAGAAGAACAAGCGGTACTAATAGTTGTTACCATTCCTTGTAATCCCAATTCATCTGCAATGCTATTTGTAGTATCTCCTAAGTCGTGACTACCGATGTATTTTATTTTCTCAGGATAATTAAAATAGTCATGATAGTATCGCTCTGTCATATCCATTCCACCCACGCTAGTGGCCGAAATCAATCCCGTTTTGTATTCATTAATTGAAGTGATTCCGGCATTTAGAACTGCCTGTTTGGCCGCAATAGTTCCAAGCATTGCAGTCCTGGAAAAATTATTATCCGAAGAAAGGTTAAGTTCACTTAATAACTCTTGGTTGGTTTTCTTGATTTCCCCAACTTTGATTTCATTTGCATGAATTGTCGAAATATTTTCGATGGCAGTAATTCCAGTTTTACTATTCAGCAAGGAAACATAGTTTTCTTCAACCGAATTCCCGATAGCAGAAATAATTCCCATTCCTGTGATTGCAACACCTTTATTCATAACTGTTTTACACGACTTACTTTGTTAAGTTTTATTGATTATTTTAACCTATTTGCAGCAATATAAGTGGCCATGGTATTTATAGATTGGAAGATATTTTTTCCTTCTTTTGGGTCGACTAATTTGATGCCATAATTTTTGTCCAACATAACAATAAGTTCCAAAGCGTCAATAGAATCTAATCCTAAGCCGTCTCCAAAAAGGGGATCGTTATCATTTATATCATTGGTATTAATATCTTCTAAATTTAATACTTCAACAATACTACTTTTCAATTCTTGTTTTAATGCTTCCATGCTACTTATTGTAAAATGTTTTTAATGTTTGTTCATTATGTTCAGTAGTTCCTTCATTACTCACTAAATAAAGGAACGCTTTATATTCTTCTTTATAAAAATCTACCCATCCACACAATACTTTATCTGCCTTTTTTGTTTTCAAAAGTAAGTTGGCATAATTCCCTGTAAATAGGGGATTGAATTCGGCAAATATAAAAAAAGAATTTTCGCTTTTCAGTTGATGTCTAATACTAATTTCGCCTAAACAAATATTAGGTAGTGTATAAACAAAAACTGCCGGACTTGGATAATAATTCTCCTTGTCGTTAATTGAATTTTGGTATTTTACATCCGTATCCAAACTGGATGACGCATTGGCAAAAACCAAAGCTATATTGTTTTCTTTAGTACCATCCATTTCATTCTTCAAAAGTAATTCGGCAGCCAAAAACGCTAACTTACTTAAATCATCCATTTTAAAAAACTTGGGATAATTAATTTCAAAATACTGATAGGCTTTCTTTGAAAAATCGGAAAACAAATCTGACTCTGACTCGAAAATCATTTCGCCATTCAAGGTAACTTTGTTATTCTGAATCGTGCAATAAGATTGTATATAGGTTTTATCCGCTATCATTATTTTACTTTTTCGAATAAAACCGCAGAATTGCAACCGCCGAAGCCAGAAGCCGTTTTGAGAAAATAGTTGATGTTCTTATCTTCATTTTCTTTAATTATATTGATTGACTCACTCACTCCCATTTCATCAAAACCCAAAGACAAAAATAATTTATTTTCCAAAACCGATTGAATTCCGATAACAGTTTCTAACAAGCCTGAAGCTCCCAAGGTATGTCCGTAAAAGCCTTTTAAACTATTAGTGGGAACATCTTCCAACCCCAATCTGTTAAAAGCAATGGCTTCCATTTCATCGTTAAAAAGGGTGGCTGTTCCGTGAGCAGAAATATAATCAATTTGATTGGCATTTATTTTGGCTTCATTCATAGCACTTTCAATACTTCTAAAAAGCCCTTCGCCATTTCTAGATGGGCCGGAGATATGATTAGCATCATTTATAGATCCGTCGCCAATGATTTTTATTTTCGAATTTTCGTTGTCAGAGGAAACCAAAACCGCTGCTGTTGCTTCACCAATAGTAACTCCGGTTCTGTTTTTTGAAAATGGTTTACAAGGCAAATCGCTTAGCGCTAAAAAAGAATTGAAGCCGGACAAAACAAATCGCGAAACTTCATCACCTGCCACTACATAGACAGAATCAAACATTTCAGCTTGTATTAATCTTTTGGCAATTGATAGTGACAAAACTCCCGAAACACAAGCATTAGAAACCACTATTGGGGATGTTTTGAATCCAAAAAAGGAGGCGATATTTTTTGCTAAATGATGTAAATGTGCTTTCTGAAAGTTGTCTTCCGAAGGATTTTCTAATGCAGTTATATTTCCTTTGGTTGTAGAAAGTATGAAACCAACTTTTTCATCAAAATTCAATTTCGATTTTTTAATCATCGGTTCCAAGGCCAAAATCATCATTTTTTCTAACCTTGTAAAATTTTCTGAGATTGAAATTTTGGCAAAAGCCTCATTTAATTGTTCACTATTAACTATTGAAGCATAAAACGGCTTATCCATCATTGTATTTTGATGTAATTGAATCCCTGAAACGCCGTTCATAATATTTTGTACATTGGCAGCAACATCAAAACCTATGGGCGTAATACAGTTAGTCTCCGTAATAAAAACTTCTTTTTTCATGTTATTTTTTTAGCCCGACTCTGCGTTTCCATTCTTCATAAAATGGTGGATTGGTAAGCATTAAATCTCCCATTTTATCCAAAAAAACCTGAACAGTTTCTCCGGTACAAGCAACTTCATTCTTGGCATCATAAATAATATATCTGAATATCATTTTAGCAGCCGGTGTGTCAACAATCGTAGTTTCAATCCTGGCAACATCACCATAACGCAAAGACAATTTATGTTCACAAGTTGATTTGACAATTGGAGTTGTAAAGCCGCTATCATATACATCGAGATACGATATTCCGTGTTGGCGACCAAAAGCTTCACGACCATCTTCAAAATAGGTGATGTAATAGCCATGCCAAACGATTCCGAGAGGATCAGTTTCGTTAAATCGCACTCTGATTTGTTGTGAAACAGTCAGTTCTTCTGCCTCTTCAAACTCTTCTTTTCTTCTTTTCATAAAATAAAGCTAGGGTTGTTGTAAAAATAAGAATACATAGCAATAGGCAATATTAGTTTGCTAAAACAGTTTTCATTTGGCCTTTTGCGATTTCCACATCATTTAATCTTGTAACCACATCAACCAAAGTAATTCCGGCAAAACCCTGTAGTATAGAAACCGTTGTTATGATTTCATCGTTAAGTTTAGGGAGTTCTTTTATTTGAATGTTTTTTATGGAACCGATATAGCCTGTTGGCGCTGGCTCTTTTCTTAAATAAAACTGATATCCGGTATGTAAAGCGACAGATTGTGCCATGTGTTCTATCAAACCTGCTTCAACCAAATAGCCATCTTGAAAAAAAACAGCATTTGCTTCTATTTTAAATCCGGAAACTATGGAGGTTTCTGTATAATCATACATTTTATCAACCATTACAAAAGGGAATTTTTGAGGAAGTAACCCACCAATAAAATCTTTATCTTCAAATTTGTTTATTATTATATCCTTTGACATTCGCAAGTTGCTAATTGGTTACTATTGTTTGAGGTTTATTTCTTTAAATTTTCTTGATTTATGATCTCGTTTTACATGGATCCAATCTGGCCAGGTCAATACATCTTCGGCATCATATATTCGTAATCGTTGAGTCTCATCTTTTACAAGTAAATCGGCTGACATACATCCTAAAATTGCTGCAGCCGCTTCTACTCCGGAATGAGTAGCCCCGGCAACACCGTGTGACAAAGTGCTTGCACCACAAAGAAACAGATTGTCGATTTCTGAATTATTTTTATATGAGAATGGGCCCACTTGATTTAATGTTTTTTCCGTTCCATACACATTTCCTCGTGTAGAATTAATATAAAATTCATTTGTTTTTGGCGTTCCTAATTCAACTTGAACTATGTTTTGTTTCGCCCCGGGAATAATTTTTTCAATGTTATTCATCAGTTTGTTTATGACTTTTTCTTTAAAAATAATGTATTCTTTGTTATGGTAATCTTTCAATCCATTGAAATCATTTAAATTATCATAATTTACGTAAGTTACAACTTCAAAATTATGATGCCTACCGTTAAAACTTACCGGGTCTTTTATGGTAGTACAACTTATAAATACGGCCGGAAACAAATTTCCGGCGGTGATGTCATTATTCATCAAATCTTCAAAATTGGCATCGTCATTTTCATCTTTCATCATCCAAATATTTCCGGAATCAATTCCAAATTGTGTTACGTCTATATCTAAAGTGAGAAACAAAATTAATGAAGTCACAGAGTACTTTGTTTTATTTAATTTTTTCATTAAGCTTTTGCTCAAATACGATTTTCCAACCAAATTTAAATAAGTTACTGAGGGATCCGCATTTGAAACGATATTTTTAGCAAAAAGAGATTGTCCATTTTTGAGCAAAACTCCGATGGCTTTTTTGTTTTCAATAATAATTTTTTCAACATCCTGCTTTAATCGTACTTCGCCTCCATGTTTTTTTACACCATTGGTCATTGCTTTTACAATGCCGCCGCCGCCGCCCATCGGGTAAAATCCCCCATCAAAATAATGGCCCATTACCGAACAATGAACCGGAAAGCAAGCGCGATTAGGAGGAAGCCCATGATCTCCACATTGAATATTAAGAACCGCCTTCAGCAAAGGGTCTTTGATATGCCAGCCGATAACCCTTTTTAATGGGAATAATGCAAATTTTCCGAAATGTTTGGTTCTAAAAGGAGCCGTGATTTTTTGCCAAAACCCTTTCAGTTTGGGGATTAATTGAAGTTCAAAATTGACTTTTTGAATTAAGGTTAGATACTCTCTTATGTTTTTTTCTTCTTTTGGGAAACGGGTAGAAAGCATTTTTCTTAAATTTTCTACTCCGGCCGGTAAATCAAAGGTTTCATCCCTAATTAAGCAATGTTCATATCCGTTTTTATTCATTCGAAAAAAAACCATATCGTTAGCAATTCCCAATCCACGATAAAGCTCATTTGTAGATTGTCCTTCGTCAATGTACCCAACGTAATGTACTCCCGGACTAAATCGTTGACCGTTAAGAGTAAAACTATGGCTCCAACCTCCCGGGACATAGTGCTGCTCTAATACCAAAACTTTTTGTCCGGCTCGGGCCAAACAAATAGCAGTAGCTAAACCACCAACCCCGGAACCAACTATTATTGTGTCGAAATGGTTCATAGTTTATTTTGAATTTGATAAATATACAAAATCAATGTATAGATAATGGTATGAGTAATTGGAGATTATTTTTTGCCTTACTTTCCTAATCTGTCCCAAAAATCAAAATAGTTAAACCATTGCAAAGGATATTTCCTTAGTATTGCTTCTACGTCATCAGTATATGCTTTCAGCAATCCTTTTTCGTCCCGATGGTGAACTTTTGCTTCTCTTGTGTACAAATGGTAATGCAGATGAGGTTCTTTCATTACATACACAAAAACTACGGGAACCTTTAATCTTGATGCTATTAGGAAAGGGCCTGCCGGGAAATTGGCTTCTTCTCCCAAAAATTCTTCTCTCAAAGATTTTGCGCCTTGAAAATAGCGGTCACCCGTAAAACAAACCAATTCATTTCTGGCTAAAGCTGCGTTTATCTCGAAAATATGAGACAAATCATCTTTGATAAGTATAATTTTAACACCTGATTTTTTGGAAATTTTTTCAAGATAATTCTTAATGACAGAATGTTCTAAATCACTGGTTACTACGCTGAATTGAAATGTGTTATCAATTTCATTAAAAAAATGATTGGCAATTTCGAAATTACCAATATGGCCACTAATAAGGACGCCTCCTTTTTTTTCTGCTAAAAGTTTTTTTAAAATTTCTATTCCATCAAATTCGTAAGTGAATCTGTTTCGCATTCCTGAAGAAACAGCCATTTTATCGAGAATCGTTTGGCCAAAAGTGAAGTAACTCATGAAAACCATTCTTTTTGATTTGAGATAAGAATAGCCTAATCGTTCTCTGAAATAATAAAAAATAGATTTATTACTCTTTTTAAGGAAAAGAAAATAATAGAAAGCCACAAAATAAAGAACAAAATAAGCGAATTTGATTCCTGTCTTTTTAATAAAGAACACAAATATCTTGTATCCTAAAACTGTTCCTTTAGATTTTCCATCCCATTGGGCCATTTTATAATTTTAATGATGGATTTTAAATTTGGAGGGATTTTTTAATTAGAAGCTTTAAGCTTTAACTTATTTTCAATCAAATCATAAAAACTTTGAAAAGAGGCAATTCCAACAAAATCTACTTCAACTAGTTTTACCCCGAAATTAGATTCGATAGCAACTACCAAATCTACATAATCCAAACTATCTAATCCTAAAGTGTCTTTTAAATTTGCTTCCGGTTGGACATCGTCTATATTTACCTCAAATTCTTCAACTAAAAAATCATTTATTTTTTCGACTATTTTTTCTTTATTCATCTTTATATAAACTTTTTGACTACTAATGCTGAATTAGTTCCTCCAAATCCAAAGGAATTCGACAAAAATATATTAATTTCCTTATTCAATGTGGTTTTGACCAAATTTAATTTTGCAGAATCTTCATCTGGGGTTTCTAAATTGATGTTTGGAGCAATAAAATCATGTTGCATCATTAATACGGAATAAATGACTTCGCTTGCGCCAGCCATCCAACATTCGTGTCCGGTCATTGATTTTGTTGAACTTACACACGGATTGCTTTCTCCGAAAACTTCAAAAATGGCTTTTGCTTCGTTACCGTCTCCAACAGGTGTTGACGTTGCGTGCGCATTGATATAATCAATATCCGAAGGTTTTACATTAGCTTCATCCAATGCTCTTTGCATTGCAGTTGCCGGACCTTGAACATTTGGAGTTGAGATATGACCTCCGTTTGAAGAGAATCCGTAACCAATAATTTCCGCAAAAATGGTGGCACCACGCTTTATGGCAGATTCGTAACTCTCTAAAATTAATGTGGCCGCACCGCCACTTGGCACTAATCCGTCACGGGAAACGTCAAAAGGTCTTGATGCTTTTGCTGGTTCACTTTCTCTTGGTGAAAAAACGCCTAAACCATCAAAGCTACTCATGGCGTATTTGTTTATTTCTTGTGCTCCTCCACAAATGATGATGTCCTGAAAACCGTTTTTGATTAAAAAATATCCTAATCCAATAGAGTGTGATCCGCTTGCACACGCTGCACTAACAGTGAGATTAATACCTCTAAGTTTAAAAATTGTAGAAAGATTCATTGTTACGGTGGAGTTCATCGATTTAAAAATCGCGCCTGAACCTATAAGTGATGTGTCTTTCTTTTCTCTTAATATGTCGGTCGCTTCTATTATTGCCATTGAAACACTATCGTTACCATACATAATTCCAACTTCATTTTCCTCAAAAAAGGCATCATCTATTTTAGCATTTTTTAATGCTTCAATGGTTGCCATATAAGCATATTCGGTTTCTTCGCCCAAACTTATTCTTTGTCTTCGCGTAAGCAATTCTTTTAATTCTGGTTTTGGAACCTTACCGGTTAATGAGGATTGAAAGCCAAATTCTTTACGTTCCGGATCAATTACAATTCCGGATTTTCCATTATAGAGAGATTCTTTTACTTCGTTTAATGAAGTTCCGATGCAGGAATAAATTCCCATTCCCGAAATAACAACTCGTCTATTCATTATTGATAATTATTTGCTTTAAGAATAAATTCCCCCATTAATATTAATAATCTCACCTGTGATATAACTTGATTTTCTGGATATCAAAAAACTTACAAGATCTGCCACTTCTTCTGCTTCACCAAAACGATTTACGGGAACTAATTTAATCAATTCGTTCTCGTCTAATTGGCTTGTCATATCGGTTCTGATAAAACCCGGTGCGACCGCATTTACAGTAATATTTCTTTTTGCAACTTCTTGTGCCAAAGCCTTGGTTGCCGCAACAACAGCTCCTTTAGCTGCCGAATAATTGGTTTGTCCCGGAGTTCCTTTTACCCCCGAAAGAGAGACGATGTTGACAATTCGACCGTATTTATTGCGTAACATTTTTTGGATAAAAAAATTGGTAACATTGAAAAACCCATTCAAACTGGTATTTATAACACTTGACCAATCTTGAGGACTCATCCACATAAACAATCCATCCTTTGTGATTCCGGCATTATTGACTATTGCTTCTACAATTGCTTCCGGATTTGCCTCCTGCCAATGCGTTAATGCGGTTTTCACTTCTTCAAAGTCTGCGACATTAAATTGAATGATTTCGCCGGTGGCACCATTTTTCTTTACTGCTTCAAGGGTTTCTTCGGCAGCGGCTTTATTTGAGTGATAATTTATCAAAATATGATAATCTGTATCAAAAGCTAACTTTTGACAAATAGCACTGCCAATTCCTCTTGAACCACCTGTAACTATAACGCACTTCATATTTTATTTTTGAAAAAGTTCTGCATTTTGATACCATTGTCCTAATACTTGACCATCCGGTTTTAAAAACCCCCAGTCACTTCCATATTTAACCCTTGCCAAACCATTTATAAACCCTTTTTGGTCATCTTTAAAAATAGAAAAAATCCCACCGGCTGTTATTCCATATTTAGTTGGGATTATTAATTTTCCGGAGATATTGATAAACCCCCAATCATTCTCTTTTACTGGCGCTAAACCATCAGCGCTAAATACTTCAGCGTCATTAAATGTTGGTTCAATAACTAAAGTGCCTTTAAGGTCAATAAAACCCCATTTTTTCCCAACTAATACAGGGGCTAAATTATTATAGAATGCTTTGGCTTTATCGAATTTAGGCTCTATACCCAATTTCCTTTCAAATCAATAAAACCAATTTTGTCATTTTTTCGGGCATACGTTACATCCTGAACTAAAAAATCCCATATTTTATCTACGCCCTCAATGGCAATAAATTTTCCGCTAACCACTAACCCAAAAGCGGTTCCGTTTTTTACCCAAGTAACATTTTTAAAATAATTTCCAATTTCATCATAAATTATTTCTACAACAATTTTACCTGAAGTTTCAATTATTCCCCAACGATCATTATTTCTTACTCTTGCGAAACCATTTTCAAATGATTTAATAACATCATATTTTGGCTCTAAAACAACCGCCATTTTATTGTTAATCAATCCTATTTTATCCTTTTGTTTAATGAAAGCAACGCCATCCTCAAAATCATATAGTTTATCAGAACTTGGCGACTGTTGCTCTTCCCCTTTTTTATTGATGTAAATCCATTTTTTGTTTTTGGAAACAACACATATTCCGTCATGAAAATATTTTACATCATTTAAAGTTGCAGGGATTACCCATTCCCCTTTTGAATCAATAAATCCCCATTTTCCGTTTTCTTCCACAGCGGCCAAACCATCTGAAAAAGTTTTTGCAGTTTTATATTTCGGTTGTATTACAAATGCGCCGGTTTTAGATATATAACCAAATTTATCGTCTTTTCTAACCAAAGCTAATTCTTGCGCGTTAATAAATTGAGCAAACAGTAATATAGAAAGTAATAATTTTTTCATGCTTAAATATTTTGGATTAGAAAAAGCAAATTACTAATTATTTATTAAATAGTCCTTTACTTTTTGAACATAAGGATACATTACCTGATCTTCTTTGAAGAGTGGGATAATCTTACGAACATCATCATACATTTTTTTAGTTACAGATGAAACTTTTTCTTTTTGCTCTAAACAGTCAATCGCCTGAACAATGGTGATTAACTCAATGGCCAATACCTCAAAAGCATTCTCAATTACCTTAGCAGTAATAACCGCCGCATTAGTGCCCATACTTACAATATCCTGATTGTCATTGTTGTTTGGAATACTATGAATATACATTGGATTCGATAACATTTGATTTTCGGCAGTGGTTGAAGTCGCTGTAAACTGCACTCCCTGCATTCCAAAATTAAATCCTAAAGTTCCGAGATTTACAAATGGAGGCAGTATTTCGTTTATTTTTGAATTTAATAAATAATTCAATTGACGTTCGGCAAGCATTGTCAATTTGGTAATTACGATTTTTAGTTTGTCCATTTCCAAGGATACATAATCGCCGTGAAAATTTCCACCGTGATAAATATGTTGGGTTTTTACATCAATTATTGGATTATCGTTTGCCGAATTAAATTCGTCTTCAAGAATGGAAGCCGTATTATTAATTGTTTCAAGAACGGGGCCTAAAATTTGAGGAACGCATCGTAAAGAATAGTATTCCTGAATCTTTTCTTTAAATATGTCTTCATTATTTTTACCTGAATATAAATGGTCTTCCCTTTTTCTGATTAAGGTACTATCGGCAAGGTTTTCTCTCATTCTTGCCGCTATTTCTCTTTGTCCTTTATGACATTTGGTGTTATTTAATTCTTCCGAAAAATGATCATCATACGCCTGAACAATTTCATTAATAGCACAAGAAAATTTTAGGGACCAATCTAATAACTTATGAGCATAATAGATGTTTACAACACCTATGCCTGTCATTACAGAAGTGCCATTAATCAATGCTAACCCTTCTCTAATTTCCAAATGAATAGGGTGTAGGTTTTCTAACTCAAAAACTTCCTGAGTTGGCCTTCTTTCTCCTTTATAAAAGACTTCTCCCTCACCAATAAGGACTAAAGCTAAATGTGCCAGTTGCACTAAATCACCACTGGCACCAACACCACCATGTTCAAATATTAAAGGAATTATATCTTTATTTATTAATTCCTTCATTAAATGTATTACTGAAGGATGGACACCGGAATATCCTAAGGAAAGTGTATTTAACCTGGCCAATATTGATGCTTTTACATAAATAGCATCCAATGGTTTTCCGGAACCCGAAGCATGACTTCTAATTAAGTTGTATTGCAATTGAATTCGATCCTCGTTTTTAATACGATATTGAGCCATCGGGCCAAAACCGGTATTAACACCATAAATAACTTTATTTTCTGAAAATAGTTTTAAAAAATCAAAACTTTCATTAATTCTGTTTAAAACAGCTTCACTTATCTCTATTTGCTTATGGCCAAATATTATAGATTTAAATTCTTCTAGACTCAAATATTCATTAATAGTGCTCATGCAACCCTTTTTATTATACCTAATCGATTTTTTTAATTAAAATAATTGTAGTTATTTTGAAGGTTGCAAATGTATACTAATAATCATTTATAACCCGTTGGGTGTAATTAAATTGTTTGATTTTTAATATTGTTTATTGGTCTGTCAAATATGAATTTATTGATATACTGAACCAATGTTAATGCTGTTATTTTTGCTAAAATTCTTGTTTTAAAACCTTCAAAAGTT
>NZ_JANXTI010000036.1 GCF_025352425.1 Flavobacterium sp. | reverse complement strand
TAAGTCTGAAATAAAACAACTGTCATTTTTTTGATGCCTTGTTTTGAGAAACGAGAGATTTTAAAAATTAAATAACTGAATAACAATTAGATAAAAAATAAAAATAGTCTTTTTTATTTTTTATCGGACATTAATGATATTTTATGTCGTTTTAAAAGTAAGTTTAAAATTATTTCATGCGCCAGATGGCTTTTTAATATTTTTTCACTATACCCGTTTTGGATGTTTGACTCTAGGTGCTCTCGGCGCTTATTTGTATTATCATAACAGCGATAAAGTAAAATGGATTATAAGTAAATGGTGGTTAGAAATTTTGGCTTGGCTAATATTATTGGTGGTTGCATTCAATAAATTTCACTTAGCCTCTGTCATAGACCATGAGATTATATCTGTAGTTACTTTAATTATTATTTTTAATCAAATTGCTAATCCAAAACGATTGGTGTCTTTAGAAAATAAATTGTTTGATTATTTGGGAAAAATTTCATTCGGTCTATATGTCTACAATCCTTTAATTATATATGCAATGTCGTTTTTGCTAAATCGATTTGTGATTGAGAATGCATTTTTGAAGCAAGTAGTAATTTATATAACCGTTTTATCAGCAATAGTTTTAGTAGCTCATCTTTCATATCATTATTTTGAGAAACATTTTTTAAAACTTAAGTTCAATTATACGACTATTCAAAGTGCAGCAAGTAAATCAGAATCGGTAGACTAATGCAAAACATTCTTTTCATTACCTGGGATGGACCACAAACCAATTATATGGAAGGATTGTTTATGCCTATCCTCAGCGAAGTTCAAAAAAGTGCCAATTATAGAATTCATATAATCCAATTTACATGGGGAACTCAAGAAAGAATAGCAATTACTCAAAAAAAAGCAGCAGCACTTGATGTAATATACACAGCCAAGACAATTTCAAGGAAACCGGTTGCCGTTTTGGGAAGTTTACTGACATTGTATTCAGGGATTAAATTTCTAAAAAAATATATCAACAACAACAAGATTGATATTGTAATGCCAAGAAGCACCATGCCGTCTATCATGGTTAACCGATTGAAAAAAACTAATTTTAAAATCTTATTTGATGCTGATGGATTGCCACTGGAAGAACGTGTAGACTTTTCAGGGTTATTAAGAACAAGCAGGCAATATCGTTTTTTTAAAATGGAAGAAACAAAAATGCTACAACAAGCTGATGGCGTGATAACGCGTTCACAAAAAGCAATTGACATTCATTTAGAAACAATACATCATAAAAGACCTGAAAGGTTCTCAGTAGTTTTCAACGGAAGAAACATCGATTTTTTCAAACCCAAGGGCTCAATGAAAAGCCAGATACAGGCTGAACTGAACATACAACAAAATGCTAAGCTATTTGTTTATTGTGGTTCTTTAGGGCCTCAATATGGCTGGGATGAAATGATAGTTATATTTCAAAAATACCAACAAAAATATTCTGATGCATTTTTTTTAATTTTAACAGGAAATATGGAATTTGCTAAACAACGAATTCCGGCTGAATTGTCCAAAAATATAATGATTAAAAAAGTACCTTTTGAAGAAGTACCAAAATATCTTTCAGCTGCTGATATTGCTTTTGCGATCCGAGAACCAAAATTCAGTATGCAAGGAGTTGCACCAATTAAACTTGGAGAATATTTACTAATGGGAATTCCAACGATTGCTTCCGCCGGAATAGGTGATTCCGAGGAATTGATAAAACAGGTACCTAATACATTTTTGTTTTATCATGACAAACCAAATGCAATTGATGAGGCTTTACGTTTTGTTGAAAATCTTTCGGAGATAAATCACCAAAAAATCCGAGAATTTGGAATTAACTTTTTTTCTGTTGAAAAAAGTGCCGAAAGTTATATTCAATCTTTCAATAAATTATCTAATATTTGCAATTGTATATAGATGAAATCTATTTTTACTATTCACACTTTACTGCTATTAAATATAGCGTACCCAATATATGAAGAGCAATGTATTAATTACTGGAGGGGCAGGTTTTATTGGCTCTAATTTAGCACTTAAACTTATAAACCAAGGATATTCAATTACGGTTTTGGACAACTTGTCCGAACAAATCCATGGAAATCCTGACACCTCAACTCTTTACCAATCCATAAAAGATAAAGTCAACTTTATACAAGGCGATGTTAGAAATAAAGAAGATTGGTACAAAGCCTTAAAAAATCAAAATATAATAATTCATTTAGCGGCAGAAACAGGAACCGGTCAATCGATGTATGAGGTTCAAAAGTATGTTGAGGTCAATGTCAACGGTACAGCCTTGCTTTTGGATTATCTGGTTAATGAAAAACACGACGTTAAAAAAGTGATTATAGCTTCTTCTCGGGCAATTTATGGAGAAGGAAAATACGATTGCACGGTTCACGGTATAGTCTATCCGGCAGAGCGTCAGGAGAAAGATTTATTAAAATCCGATTTTGAGCCTAAATGCCCCCTGTGTAACCAAACTGTCACCATATTGGCCACCGATGAAAATTCCAAAATTCATCCTTCATCAGTATATGGAATAACCAAACAGAATCAGGAGCAAATGGTTTTAAATGTTTGTAAATCAATAGGGATTCCTGCAGTAGCTTACCGCTACCAAAATGTTTACGGACCGGGACAATCCCTCAAAAATCCTTATACCGGAATTTTATCTATTTTTTCTACCCAAATCAGGAATGGAAACAACATAAACATTTTTGAGGACGGTAAAGAAAGCAGAGATTTTGTTTTTATTGAGGATGTTGTAGATGCGACTATTTTAGGAATTCAAAGAGAAGAAGCCAATGATGAGGTCTTTAATGTGGGTTCGGGTATAGCGACTTCAGTTATGCAAGTAGCTACTACGTTGAAAAATTTTTATCAGGCAGATATTGCTATCAATATTTCCGGTAATTATAGATTGGGGGATATCCGACACAATTTTGCTGATTTGAGTAAGATAAAAACCAAGTTGGGATTTGAGGCTCAATATGATTTCGCTACAGGTGTTAAACAATTCGTGGATTGGGTTAAATCGCAAGAAGTGACGGAAGATAATTATTCGAAATCAATAGAAGAGATGAAGGCTAAAGGTTTATTCAAATAATGAGCAGATTTGTCTTTTTTTCAATGAATAATTTTGAACATGAAGGTGGCGGAACAATTCGTATGCTGGGCATTATGAATGAACTTTCTAAAAGAAATCATGAAGTCATCTTTATTTCTAATACTAAAAAATTTCATCTTTTTGAAAAAAATATCAAACATGTAACCATCAATTTTTCATTATCCAGAAAAGATAAAAGAATTTTTCAGGGATTATTGGGTTTATTGCCCAATTTTATTATGTGTCTGATTTATGCGAAGCTATTTAACAAACTTCGTCAAATCTTCAAGGATAAGTTTGACAAAGAAACAATTTATTTCTTCGAGTATTTAGACAATTCTATAGGCTATTGCTTGAAATCAATAAACATCATTACAAATTATATTAATGATTTGCATGGAGTTGCCACCTTGGAATTCAAGTTTCAGGCCGAACACGCTAAGTCATTAAGCGAAAAAATTAAGTTTTGGGTAAAATATAAAATATCGGATTGGCTTGACAGTAAGGTTTTCAATTTAGCGGAAGGATTTATTTTCGCCAGTCAGGCGATGCAGGATTACTTTACAGAGCAATATCCAAACGTGTTTCAAAAAAGAAATTATATTTTACCTTATGTATTAAGCTCAGTTGCGATTACAGAAAAAGTTGATAGCGATTTGAAAGGGGAATTACAGCGAAAGTTTAATTGTCAGCCGAATGAAAAAATAATTTTTTTTGCCGGAGCATTTAAGAAAACGGGTGGCGTTCCCGATTTAATTTTGGCATTTGAAAAAATAGTAAATCAGAACAATACAAGGCTTTTTATTGTGGGTGACGGACCAACAATGCCAGAATGCGTGAGTATTGTTAAAGAAAAGAATATTGCGGACAAGGTTGTTCTTATCGGCAGAATTCCATACCATCAGTTAAGGACCTATCAGGATTTATCGGATATTATTGTTTGTCCCGATAAGCAAAATGTATATTCAGAATTGATTGTACATGTTAAATATCTGGACGCCTTAATATCGGGCAAACTGGTAATAAACGGAAGTTTTAAAAGTGTGAAAGAAATTAATGTGGATGAATTTCTTTCGGTTGATTTTAAACCTTCGGATGTTGAAAGTTTGAGTAAAGCGATACAGTATTCATTAGATAATTTGGAAATGTTTTCTCAAAAGTATGCCAATAATAAAGAGTATGCTAAACAAAATCTAACTTATGCTTCACATGTATCGATTTTGGAGAAAAATGATTGAATACTTTTGCATATAATTCGATTACATTTAATAAAGTAACAGATGCTCAATAAACATCCGACTAAATAAAAAATGTTATTTTTACCCGCTATTAAAGCTGCTTGATTAGAGTTTAAAAAAAAAGATATGGATTTTATTGTTGTTGTTTTTAGTATAATCTGTGGCTTCTTATTTATTCAGTCATTTAAGAATAAATTAGCATCTGATCATTTGAGTACTTTAAGATTGATTTTTGTATATCATATCCTATTTGGACTATATAATTATTTCTTTTTTGGGAGTGACCCAGTTCGTTATTGGGCCTTGGCCAAAACACTGAGTTATCAAGATTTTGTCACCTATATTTTTGAAAAATCTGGAACATATTTTATGTTTGCTTTAGATTATTATCCTTCACAAATATTAGGATTGTCTTATTTTACAGGGACAATGATATATACTACTGTGGGATTTATAGCTATTGCGTATTTCTATATTATAGCATTGGAACTAGTCCCTTATAATTCAAAATTTAAAGGATATAACCTTTTTCCGTTATTATTTTTTCTTCCCAATCTTCATTTATGGACTTGCACAGCAGGAAAAGATACTATTTCATTCTTCTGTGGAGCTATTTTTTGTTATGGACTATTAAAGCCTTACAAAAGACTTCCGTTACTCATAATTGCGCTCATTTTTTCTTACGCCGTAAGACCTCACATTGCTTTGTTTTTGGTAACAGGATATGGTTTGGGTTTTGCATTGAGTTCAAAAGTAACGCCATTTAAACGCTTTTTATATGCCACAGTTTTTATTGCGGCTGCCTTTTTTATTTTACCATCGGTAATGCAATATGCCAAAATTGAAGAAGCAACTTTAGATTCATTCAGTGAATTTTCAGGAAATAAAGCTGGTTTATTGAGTAGGTCAACAACAGGTTCAAGAATTGATATATCATCATATCCTCTTCCATTAAAGCTTTTTACTTTTTTATACAGGCCCCTGTTTTTCGATATCAATGGAATTCCTGCATTATTAGCTTCTATAGAAAACTTATTTTTATTAGTTTTGTCTTTTAGGGTTTTTAAAAGCAAACCAATAGAAACTTTTAGGAAAGCTCCAATGCCCATAAAAGGAATGTTACTCTACCTTTTTATAGGAACATTAGCTTTTTCCCAAACTTTAGGAAATTTGGGAATTATTATTAGAATGAGAAATATGTTTCTCCCCGGTTTAATTATATATTTTCTTTGGTCATTTTCCTATGCTACAGAAAAGGGTATGAAGAAAACCAAAATCATCAAATTAACCCCTCAACAATGATTTTCAATTCGGAAGCATTCGCTGTTTTTCTGCCAATAGTCTTTTTATTATACTGGTTTGCTACCAATAAAAATATCAATTCACAAAATCTTTTGTTATTAGTGGCGAGTTATGTTTTCTATGGATGGTGGGACTGGCGTTTTCTATTCTTACTAGTTTTTTCTACATCACTGGATTATTACACAGCCCTAAAAATGTTCAAAGCCGAGACAAAAAAACGGAAGATGTTTTGGTTTTGGCTAAGCATAAGTATCAACTTAGGGTTTTTAGGGGTTTTTAAATACTATAATTTTTTTGCGTCGTCGTTGGCTGATTCTTTAAGTGCCCTAGGATGGACTGTAAGTCCAACTGCTTTATCAGTTATTTTGCCTGTTGGGATTTCATTTTATACGTTTCACGGCTTATCTTATGTAATTGATATTTATAAAGATAAAATAGAACCCGAAACCAATGTAATTACCTATTCGTTATTTGTTAGTTTTTTCCCGTTGTTAGTAGCCGGACCTATTGAAAGAGCCACACATTTACTTCCGCAGATAAAGAAAAAACGTTTTTTTACTGATGTAATGTTCAGAGAAGGAATTTTTCAAATAGCTACCGGTTTTTTTAGAAAAATGGTTATTGCCGATAACTTGGCTGTATATGTTGATAGCGTTTATGGAAATGCGGATATTCACAACTCAAGTTCGTTGCTTTTAGCATCGATTTTTTATACATTCCAAATCTATTTTGATTTTTCCGGATATTCGGATATAGCTATTGGAACTGCTAAGCTGTTTGGTTTCTCTTTAAAAGAAAACTTCAATTTTCCTTATTTCTCCAAATCGTTAACCGAATTTTGGAGACGTTGGCATATGTCACTTTCTTTTTGGTTAAGAGACTATTTATACATATCACTTGGAGGTAATAGAAAAGGAATTAAAATTACCTACCGAAACTTAATGATTACAATGCTTCTAGGAGGTTTGTGGCATGGTGCGTCCTGGAATTTTGTAATTTGGGGAGGCATTCATGGACTGGTTTTAAGCATTGAGAAATTCACTTTCCAAAAATTAAAAATTACAGATTTTGGTTTCTTGGGTAGTATTCTAACTTTTGCCATAGCGGTTACTGCGTGGGTATTTTTTAGATCACCAGATATCCACACTTCTGTTTATATAATATCTAAGTTTTTCACTAACGATTATGGAGCTCCTTTTATTGGTGATATCAATATAATGACTAATACGTTAGCTATGTTATTTGCAGGCCTTACTCTTGATACTTATTTATTTAGCTCAGGCTTTTCTGTGGAGAAATATGGAAGTAAAATAAAAACGACAGGTTTAGTAGCTTTAATTTCAATATTTGTTATGTGTGTTGTGCTTTTCTATTCAAATACTACTAATTTTATTTATTTTCAATTTTAATGAAGTCACTTAAATTAGCTTTTATAATTGTTTTAGTATTGTTTTTGGTGGATAAATTAATTTTTTTCTGTTTAGCGAATGTAGAGAAAAAGGTATTAACAGGCGAAGGTGTAGGTAAACTTAATCAGTTTGATTTGGTTAAAGACACAACAAAATATATAGTGTTTGGTAACTCTAGAGCTAATCATAATGTTAACCCGGAAGTTCTTGGCAAGTCTGCCTATAATATTGGAGTTGGTGGTCGAAAAATGGCTTTTAGTGCTACTCTAATCCAAACATTGCCAAAGAAGAAAAAGCAGTTTGTTTTCTTGCAGATAGATCCTGCCTATGTCTTTGATACTACTTATGTTGGAAATGATATAGATGCT
This sequence comes from Flavobacterium sp., assembly GCF_025352425.1. Taxonomy (GTDB): domain Bacteria; phylum Bacteroidota; class Bacteroidia; order Flavobacteriales; family Flavobacteriaceae; genus Flavobacterium. The sequence goes on along the minus strand of NZ_JANXTI010000036.1, from coordinate 19,524 downwards.
TTGTATGTAAAATACCATCAGAATAAAATTATCAAAAGCAAAATAGATGAAATTCATAAAGAAAATGTTTTTTCTTTATTTTTTTGGTCACTTGATTATAATGGATTGGTATTTTCAATTTTGTCAAATAGGCTCCAACCAAAGTACGATTATAACCATTACAGAGGTTATGATCCAATAGTTAACACCAAGGAACAAAAAGAAATGTTTATTAAGCGAATTAACAACTTGTCATACAATAAAATTGCAATAAAAGCTATATTCCATCTCGGTTAGAGGAAATGTATTTAAAGCAAATCACAGATTTTTGTACTCAAAACGGTAAGGTTTTAATTCTTTTTACTTCTCCAGTTTACAAGGATAGTTGCAAAAAAGATAATCAAGCTATGAGCCAATTGATGAAGAAACATAATATAACATATTATGATTTTACCGATTATTTTGAAAATGATGATAATATTGATTATTGGAGGGATGAAGCGCACTTGTCCAAAAAAGGAGCTGATAAATTTTCATTAATTTTGGCAGATGCCCTCAAAAGAGAACTGAAAAACAATAGCTGTGAAAGTAAATAAAATAAAATTTATTCTTTTTCTCTATCATTTGTTGTTTACCATCGTGTCTTATCAATATGCTGTTAACAACAAGGCTGATTCTCATCTTTATTGGGCAAAAACATTCAGTATTGATCAATATTCCTGGTTAGATTTTTTAGATTTAAACACTAATTTTATATTATTTCTTAATTACCCGTTAATTATATTAGGTTTCCCTTTTTTGTTTGGCTTTTTGCTTTATTGTATCATCGGTTTTTTAGGCATTTTAAAATTTATTCAATGGGCAGAACTTGCTTTTGTAGGTGGTTTTGAGTTCAGGGGAATAAACATGTCGTATCTTATTTTTTTCCTTCCTAATCTTCATTTTTGGACTGCTACTTTAGGAAAAGAACCAATAATATTTTGGGGTATTGCCTCGGTTTTATTTGGGATTACAACCGAAAAGTACAAATCGTTTAGTTTTATATTAGGCAGCCTAGCGATTTTGATTATTCGTCCACATGTTGCGTTGATGTTGCTTAGTGCCATTGCTGTTGTATTTCTTTTTCATAAAACCTTTTCACTTAAAAGAAGAATACTCCTAGCTGCTATAACTTTTACAGGAGTATTGGTATTGCTGTATGTTGTATTTCAGTCAACCAATATCAACTATTGGGATTGGAAAAGAATATGCTATTTTAATGAGTATTCTATACTTTCTTTTAAGCATTCAGGATCGTATGTTCCGATGTTGGATTATAGTTATGGTTATAAATGGTTTTCCTTTAATTTCCGTCCGCTTTTTTTTGATGCTCATTCAACTCTAACCGTTTTAGCCAGTATTGAAAATTTATTTTCACTGGTTGTTTTTGTCACGGCGCTGTTTTTAATTATCCGATTTTACCATTCAATAGATTTTACAGTGCAAATTAAAGTTATCTTTTTATTTACATTTATAGCTTGTTTGTTATACGTGGAGCGATACGCCAATTTGGGTATTTTTATGCGGACCAAAATAATGTTTTCACCCCTTTATGCTAATTGCTTTATTTTGTATTATCAAACAGGGTGTTACTTTGAACCATTCCAAAACTTAAATGAAAAATCAAAAACTTTTCCGAATAACCACTGTTCCGCTTTCGCTAGATAAATTATTATCCGGGCAGTTGCATTTTATGAGTTCCTATTACGATGTAACTGCAGTATCTTCAGAAAAAGAATATTTGGAAAAAATCGGAAAAAGGGAAAAAGTGAGCACATTTCATCTCGAAATGTCGAGAAAAATAACACCAATACAAGATTTTCTGGCTGTTATTAAACTCTATCGTTTTTTGAAAGTAAATAAACCGCTGATTGTACATACTCATACACCAAAAGCAGGAATAGTGGGAATGCTCGCGTCTAAAATGGCTGGTGTACCGCATCGATTACATACAGTAGCCGGATTACCTTTACTAGAAACAAAAGGGTTGAAACGTAAGCTTTTAGATTTTGTTGAAAAACTAACCTATAGTTGTGCCACTAAAGTCTATCCGAATTCGCATGGATTGCTAGACATAATAGCAAAAAACAGCTATTGTTCAGTAACCAAGTTGAAAGTAATTGCCAATGGAAGTTCTAATGGAATAGATACAAAATATTTTAATTCAAACCTATTTTATGAAACTCCAAATCTGGAGTTAAAAAAAGAGTTGGCTCTGACGACTTCAGATTTTGTGTTTATTTTTATTGGCAGATTGGTGACCGATAAAGGAATCAATGAAATAGTGGCAGCTTTCAAAGTTGTAAATGTAAAATATCCGAATGCGAAATTATTATTAGTTGGAGATTATGAATCCGATTTAGATCCATTGCTACCTTTAACATTACTGCAAATCCAAACCAATGATGCCATTATTACTGTTGGTTTTCAAAGTGATGTGCGCCCTTATTTGTCTATGGCTGATGCTTTAATTTTTCCAAGTTATCGTGAAGGTTTTCCCAATGCAGTCATGCAGGCCGGGGCGATGGGTTTACCTGCAATTGTATCCAATATAAATGGTTGTAATGAAATTATTGTGGAAGGCGAAAATGGAACTATTATTCAGGTAAAGAACACATCAGCAATCATTGAAAAAATGGAATTACTAATGACGGATGAGAATTATTTCAAAAAGATAAAGTCAAATGCCAGAGAAATGATAGTGTCACGTTACGAACAAAAGCTAGTTTGGGAAGCAATTTTACAGGAATATAAGAATTTGGATTGAGTTTTTTTGGTTATCTGCTGTCAGTTTTTGATGTCTGATTTGCTTTGTGTTTTGTTTAATCACACTAAATTGTTTTTTAATTAGTTTTGTGTGAAGTTTAAAATCTTAAAACGCTAAATAATAGTTATTTTTGCAAAAAAAAAGAATGTATACTAAAGGAGTCAAACCCGCAGCCGATTTTTTCGCAGCTTTAATAGGATTGATTATATTATCTCCCTTATTTATATTAATTACAATTTTACTGTTTATTGCCAATAATGGGAAACCGTTTTTTTTTCAATTGCGCCCTGGAAAGAATGGTGCCATTTTTAAAATTGTTAAGTTCAAAACTATGAACGACAAAAAAGATGCAAACGGACAATTACTACCAGACGCTCAAAGATTAACCGCCGTAGGTAGTTTTGTTCGTAAAACTTCTTTAGACGAAATACCACAATTAATCAATGTGCTAAAATGCGATATGAGCCTAGTTGGACCAAGACCATTACTTACGCATTACCTACCTTTATATACTGATTTTCAAAACCGTCGCCACGAAGTTAAACCTGGCATAACAGGCTGGGCACAGGTAAATGGTAGAAATGCTATATCTTGGGAGAAAAAATTCGCCTACGATGTTTGGTACGTCGATCATATTTCTTTTATTTTAGATTTAAAGATATTTTTCAAAACGATGTTAAAAGTGTTAAAAAGTGATGGTATTAATGCGGCAAATGCAGCAACTATAGAGCCTTTCAATGGAGAATAGCATAACCTTATACGGAGCAAGCGGACACGGTAAAGTAATTATTGACATACTCAATGCTGCAGGGGTAAAAATTAAGTCAGTAATTGATGACAATCCAAAATCAGCATCTATTTTGGATATTTCTATTACAAAAACCAGTGAATTTGATATGTTCTCTTTAGGTAAAACTATAATTTCTATTGGAAATAATAGGGTTAGAAAAAAGCTTTCCAAATCCCTTCGTGCTAATTTTGTAAAGGCCATACATCCGTCGGCCAATATTTCTCTGAACGCTATTATTGGCGAAGGAACTGTAGTTATGGCTGGAGTTGCAATAAATCCTGATACAATTATTGGAAAACACTGTATTATTAATACTAATGCTACTATTGAACACGATGCATTAATTGACGATTTTGTGCATATTTGCCCTGGAGTTTCCTTGGCGGGAAACGTTACCGTTGGTGAAGGTACTCAAGTTGGTATTGCCGCGACAGTTATTCAAGGACTTTTTATTGGAAAATGGGCCACCATAGGTGCTGGAGCGGTAGTAGTCAGCAATGTCCCGGATTATGCTGTGGTAGTGGGAAATCCGGGAAAAATAATAAAATACAATCTTACAAATGAATAATTCAAAAATATGGCTCTCTTCTCCTCATATGGGAGGAAGTGAAGAGCACTATGTAAAAGAAGCTTTTGATACGAATTGGGTAGCACCACTTGGTCCAAACGTTAGCGGTTTTGAACATGATTTAGAAGGGTTTTTGGATGACGGTGTATTCGTTGCGGCACTTAGTTCCGGAACGGCGGCAATCCATTTAGGATTAATTTTATTAGGAGTTCAGGCTGGTGATGAAGTAATCTGCCAAAGCTTTACATTTTCTGCTTCCGCTAATCCAATAGTATACCTTGGTGCAACTCCCGTTTTCATTGATAGTGAAATAGCTACTTGGAATATGTGTCCGATTGCTTTAGAACAGGCAATTATTGATAGAATCTCGAAAGGGAAAAAACCAAAAGCTATAATTCCGGTTCATTTGTACGGAATGCCTTTTAAAGTATCCGAAATTAAAGCAATAGCCAAAAAGTATGAAATTCCAATACTCGAAGATAGCGCAGAAGCACTAGGAAGTACTTACAAAGGTAAAAAGTGTGGCACTTTCGGAGATATTGGCGTTTTATCATTTAATGGTAATAAAATAATCACTACTTCAGGTGGAGGAGCATTAGTTGCACATTCAAAAAATCTAAAAGACAAAGCAGTCTTTTTAGCTACGCAGGCAAGAGATGATGCGCCTCATTATCAGCATTCGGAAATTGGCTACAATTATAGATTAAGTAATATTTGTGCAGGAATTGGAAGAGGACAGATGGAAATTTTAGAAGAACATGTGAGTTTGAGACGTGAAATGCATGATTTTTATGAGAAATTTTTTAGGAATATTGAAGGCGTATCCGTTTTTCAAGAACCCAATGCAGATTTTTATTCGAATTTTTGGTTGTCATGCATTATCATTGACCCTAGCCGTTTAGGGAAAACAAGAGAAGATTTAAGATTAGCATTAGAAATTGCAAATATCGAATCAAGACCGTTGTGGAAACCTATGCATTTGCAACCCATTTTTGAAATGTATTCATTTTATGGCGAGAATGTATCAGAAACCCTGTTTAAAAATGGCTTGTGCTTACCTTCAGGCTCAAATTTGACTGAAAATGATAAAGATAGAATTCAGGATGCTCTTTATCGATTTTTTAAATAATACTTTCGTGTAAAAATAAAAATAGCATATTTTAGCTTAAATTTGCCATTTACCCAAAGAACATGATTTACCCTTTTTCAAAGGCGCTTAAAGGAACTATGTCCAGCAAAAGATTCCGTAACATTGGTTATTTGCCGAGATGGATTATTTTTGCCATTGATGTTTGTATAGTGGCAGTAGCTTGTACAATGACATTTGTTATTGTACACAGTTTAAATGTTAAATTGTATACCGTCATCACTGTTTTTTCTCAATATGCCTTAGTTGTTGTAGTGAATGCAGTTTTCTTTATATTTTTTAGGACTTACAGCGGAATAATAAGGCATTCTACTTTTATAGATGGCGTTAAATTGTTGGTAGCTACTTCTAGTTCTTATTTGACTTTAATGGTTATTAATTATTCCTTTCAAATTATTACCAATAATAAATTATTACTATCTCCCGGACTTTTTATTACCTATGTTATCTCTTTTTTATTATTGTTTCTTTTTCGAATTCTGGTCAAAAATTTTTTCGAAAAGTATTTGCAAGTTGAAGACAGGAAGCAATTAATCAGGGCAGTCATATATGGAGCTGATGCTAATGCAATTTCGGTAGCGAATGCATTAAAAACAGAAAAACCATCTCGATTTAAAGTTGTTGCTTTTGTCGATAAATTTAAACAGGATAAAACCTCAAAGAGCATTCTTGATCTACCAATTATCAATCAGACCAAAAGCATTCACGTAATTTTACGATCTGTTAACGCTGAATCACTCATTATTGCAGAAAAAAGTTTGACAAAAGAAGAAACAATAGCGATTGTGGAAGAATGTTTGGAATATAATTTAAAGGTTTTTACCGTTCCTTTGATTACGGATTGGGAAGATCAAAAACAAATATCCAATCAGTTAAAGAATTTTGCAATTGAAGATTTGCTGGAAAGAAAACCTATTGTTTTAGATAACAAAAAAATATCAGCACAAATTAAGGGCAAAAGAGTTATGATATCTGGCGGTGCAGGTTCTATTGGAAGTGAAATTGTTAGACAGATACTCAGTTTTCAACCCTATAAAATAATCATACTTGATCAGGCAGAATCACCTCTACACAGTTTGCATTTAGAAGTCTCAGCAATCTCAAACGATGTAAGAATTAGAACGGTATTAGCAGATATAAAAGATTATAATGCCCTTGAATCAGTTTTTGAAAAGTATAAACCCGATTTTGTTTATCATGCGGCGGCTTATAAACACGTTCCTTTGATGGAAGAGAACCCATCGCAGGCAATCTACACTAATGTAATTGGGACAAAAAACATCGCAGATCTGTCAACCAAATATCTTGTTGAAAAATTTGTGTTAATATCTACAGATAAAGCAGTAAACCCAAGCAGCGTTATGGGCGCCAGTAAACGTATTGCAGAAAAATACGTGCAATCGTTAAATTATCATCTTGTAAATTCAAAGAAAAAAATAGTAACTAAATTCATCACTACCCGATTTGGAAATGTTTTGGGGTCTAATGGTTCTATTGTTCCATTATTTACAAAACAAATTCAGGAAGGCGGACCAATAACTATCACGCATCCCGAAATCATTAGATATTTTATGACTATCCCGGAAGCGTGTCAACTGGTACTAGAAGCCGGAGCGATGGGTATTGGGGGTGAAATTTATATTTTTGATATGGGTAAACCGGTAAAAATTATTGATTTAGCCAAAAAAATGATTCGATTGGCGGGATTTATTCCTGATAAGGACATTAATATTAAAATTATTGGATTAAGACCAGGGGAAAAATTATATGAAGAATTGCTAAATGACACCTCAAAAACACTGCCTACTCATAACATGAAAATCATGATTGCACAAGATACTATTGATAATTTCCAAGATTTTCAAATAGCTATTGCAGAACTAATAACTACTGCGCAGGAGAAATCCAACCAAGACATCGTCACTATAATGAAGAAAATAGTTCCGGAGTTCAAGAGTATGAATTCAGAGTTTCAGGTATTAGATATTGATTAGTTTACCATTTTATATGTGTATCCACTTAAAAATATAAAAACAAATTGTAGCTTTGCAACTTCAAAAAAAGGATACATTTAATTTGGCAAAAAGATTACTATAAATTATAACTATAATGATAAAAAAAATATTCTTACTATTACTGTCTCTGGCTATAGTTTCCTGCGCAAGTAAAAAAGACATTCTCTATTATCAAGATTTAAATACCGGTTCACAAGAGTATATAAATTATTTGTCAAGTTCCATTCAAATAAACGATATATTATTTATAAAAGTTTCCGCTTTAATTCCTGAATCCGCTGAACCTTTCAATATACAAATTGGTACAAATGGCAGTAATATTAATATTGAGACCTATAGGATTCAAGGGTATTTAGTGTCACAGGAAGGAACAATTGTTTTTCCAATTCTAGGCACTATAAATTTAGCGGGTAAAACTACAGTTGAAGCTCAAAACCTTATTGCTAAATTTCTTACAGATGGCGGCTATATCAAAGAACCAAAAGTAAGTGTTAGAGTAATAAATAGTAAAATAACTATTTTAGGCGAAGTTAAGAATCCTGGCACTTATAATTATGATGAACAGAATTTGTCACTAAATCAGGCAATTGGTTTAGCGGGTGATTTAACTATAAATGGCGTTAGAAAAGACGTATTGGTAATTAGGGAAGTTAATGGTGTGCGAACCTATGCACATGTAGATTTAACCTCTTCAGATTGGTTTTCGAGTCCTTATTATTATATTAAACAAAATGATGTTATCATAGTCAATCCCAACAGTCCAAAAATTACATCATCTGGTTATTTGAACGGTCTTGGGACTACTTTAGGATTCATATCGTTTGGGATAACTATTTACTTATTGTTAAAAAAATAATTAATGGAGAATATTCATGTTGAATCAGAAAACAGTCAAAACGAGATTAATATTTTAGATCATATCTTCAGGTATTTAAGATATTGGTATTGGTTTTTGATTTCTATGTTAGTTTGCTTCTTTATTGTTAAAAATTATTTGAGTCATACGATAGCAATTTATGAATCCAGAGCTAATATTAAAATTATTGATGATTCAAAAAATAATTTTGTCATACCTAGTCCTGGTCTGGCATCATATTCCAAAACAAAAGTAAATTTAGACAACCAAATAGAAATTCTTAAATCTAATAGATTATTAACACAAGTAACTAAAAATTTAAGTTTAAATACCCAATATTTTAATGTAGGTTATTTAAATAATATTGAAATATGGAAAAATAGACCATTTAATATTGAGTGGTTAGGTTCAAGTCTTGACATGGATAAAAAGTCTTTTACTTTAGAAATTGAAATTGTTAAAAATGGATATAAGATATCTTCTTTCAATGGAACAGAAATTAATAAAGTCTTTCCTTTTAATTCAATACAATATTTAAAAGGAATGCCATTTAACTTGCAACTTCAAATAGGAACTAAAATAAACACTCTTTTAGAAAGAAAATATTTAATAAGCCATTCCTCTGTTGAGTCAATAGTCATGGGACTTGCTAACAATTTGAAAATTGTAAATAAGAATGAAAACTCTGACATACTTACTATTTCATTAAATTCAAGCAATAAGGATCGTTCGGAGGCTATATTAAACGAAATTATCAAACAATATGATATTGATGGCTTAAATGATAGAAGGTTAGTCTCAGAGAAAACGATTGAATTTGTCAATAATCGATTTAAATCTCTAGAACGTGAATTAGATTCTATAGAAACTAATAAGGCGAATTATAAGACTAATAACGAATTAACATATATAGAGTCTGATGCTTCGTCAGCAACCTCGGGAAAAATTGCTGCAAACACCAATGTTTTTGAAACAGAGACACAAATAGCACTATCTAAAATATTAGAGCAAACCGTAAAAGCAGATAAGAAATTAAATTTGTTACCAACAAATATTGGAGTTTCAAATGGAAATGTAAATGGTCTGTTATCTGATTTTAATCTTGTTGTTTTAGAAAGAGATAGATATTTGGTCAGCGCAGGTGATAATAACCCCAGAGTCATAATTTTGAACAGTAAATTATTAGAACTCCAAAAAAACATTATGGAGTCGATAAAAGCTTATCAAAGAGAGTTAGAGGTGTCGCTTTCACAAAATAACTTAACAAAAAAGACTTCGACTGATAAGTTTCGAAACATACCTAATAATGAGAAAATTTTAAATTCGATTGAACGTCAACGAGATATAAAGGAATCACTTTATATCCTGCTATTACAAAAAAGAGAAGAAGCAGCCGTTAATCTGGCCATCACTTCCTCATCCATTAAAGTTGTAGATTATGCACTTACTGACGTAACACCAATCTCGCCAAAAAAGAGTTCATTCTATATGGGGGCATTACTTGTTGGATTGTTGATACCTTTTTTAGTTTTGTATATAAGTCATTTGCTCGACGATAAAATTCATACCAAAGAGGATATTTTAAAATATACCAAAAATAAAATCATACTCTCTGAAATCCCACACATCGATTCTGAGAATAGAGTAACAGACAGTAATGATAGGTCTTTGCTTGGTGAATCTTTCAGAATTTTGAGAACAAATTTGACTTATATTTTCCCCTTGCAAAAAGAAAAGCAAGCGCAAACTATTATGGTTACTTCTACTATAAAAGGAGAGGGTAAAACATTTACAGCGTTAAATTTAGCTATTTCATTTTCAATAATGAATAAAAAGGTATTACTAATTGGCGCTGACATACGAAATCCTCAATTGCATAACTATTTAGATCTCAAGAAAAACGAACTCGGGCTTCAGGATTATTTGCATAATTTAGCTATCGATTGGCATAGTATAGTAAAACCAAGTTTAATAAATAATACATTAGATATTATTTTATCGGGAATCATTCCACCAAATCCTGCTGAATTGTTATCAAATGGACTACTTGACAAACTTATTACTGAAGCAAAAAATGAATATGATTATATTATTTTAGATACGGCTCCCATTCTTTTGGTTACCGATACATTAATAATATCCCAGTTGGTTGACACCACTTTATATGTAATTAGAGCAGATTTTACACCTAAGAAAATATTAGAGTTTTCAGTAAATTTGAGTGAAAAAGGCAAATTGAAAAATATGGCTTACGTAATTAATAATGTTGGTTCTAATTACAAAGGCTATGGTTATAGTTATGGGTATAATTATAAATATAGCTACGCTTATGGATATGGCTATGGCTATGATAATGAAACTGGGAAAAAAGTATCGTTTTTGAAAAGATTGTTTTCAATTTTCAATATGTAATAACATCAAAAATCAAAGATAAAATTGTTTTGAAAAATAGGGGTCAAGTACTCATAATTTTTTAAAACAATTTTTTTATTAAGGTATTCCAAATGGCGGGTATGATGTACATCAGAACCAATAAAATCTATTAAGCCTTCCTTTACTAAAAAATTTGAAATTTTAACCACTTGTTCACCATAGTAACCCGTTGCTGACAACATATTTAGCTGAAATAAACAGCCAACATTTTTAAGTTTTTTATATTCATCCAATGAACGATGGTAAAAGTTGTATCTTTCAGGGTGTGCTAAAATGGGTTGGTAACCAGCAGATTGTAATTCAAACAAAATATCATACAATTGAATTGACGGGCTGATATAAGACATCTCAACTAATACATAATTTTCTTTTAAAGTTAATAATTGTTCTTTTTTGAATAATTCTCTGAACTCTTCGTCAATCATATATTCCGCGGCAGCTTTGAGACGAATGTTAATACTTGGAATTTCAAGTTCATGTATCGTAGCTAATAACTTTTTTTGAATTTCAGGGCGCGTATTTTTCCAAACTTCACCCATTACATGTGGTGTCGTGATAAATTTTTTGATACCAATTTCTTCCAAACCTTTTATTAAGCACGCAGTATCTTCTATAGATGTTGCTCCATCATCAATTCCAGGTAATAAATGCGAATGAATATCCACAAAGTTGTCGGGAATCAAATCTCTTAAAAAGGGATTTTTTGGTTTAAAAAAATGTATCAAAATGAGTATTTAATTATGCGAAATTAATCAATTTAATATCTATTATTCAATTTAAATGAATTAGTAAATAAAAACAACTAATTCTTTTTAAAGGCTTTCTAATTTATATATTTGCAATTGTTAATTAACTTTTAACGCTTGTTTGAATCGAGAAATTATAATGAAAAATTACAGTCCGTCTGAAGATTGGGATTTAATAATCAAAGGGCATACTTCACTTTTTGACATTAAATTTAATGACCTTTGGAATTATAGAGATTTATTGGTGATGTTTGTAAAACGGGATTTTGTTAGTTTTTATAAACAGACCATTTTAGGGCCGCTATGGTTTTTTATTCAGCCCATTTTTACAACAATAGTATTTTCATTTGTGTTTGGAAATCTCGCAGGGATTAGTACAGACGGATTACCAAAGTATTTGTTTTATCTCACAGGAATTACTTCTTGGACTTATTTTTCAGATTGTTTAAGTAAAACAAGCACTGTTTTCAGAGATAACGCAAGCATTTTTGGTAAAGTATATTTTCCCCGATTGATAATGCCATTGAGCATCGTTGCAAGTAACTTGGTGCGATTTGGAGTGCAATTGCTTTTGATGCTTTGTATGATGCTTTACTTTTATTTGTTTCCTATAGAGGGAACAAGTTTTCATGTGACTTACGGAATTTTTTTATTCCCTGCTTTGATATTATTGATGGCTTTACTTGGATTGGGTTTGGGTCTTATAATTACAGCGTTGACGACAAAATATAGGGATTTAACGTTTTTGGTAACTTTTGGTGTACAACTTTTAATGTATGCTACTACAGTGATATATCCGCTAAGTTATGCTAAAGAAAAAGGGTACGCATTCATTGTTGAACTTAACCCGATGACAGGAATTATCGAAGCTTTTAGATATGCGTTCTTAGGAAGGGGAGAATTAACGATTTACAGTTTAGGATATTCAATACTCGTCACAATAATCATTTTTTTCTTAGGAATTCTAATATTTAATAAAACGGAAAAAAACTTCGTAGATACAATCTAATGGCGGAATCAGTTATTATAGTGGAAAATTTATCTAAAGCCTACCAAATAGGTCAAATAGGTACAGGGACATTATCTAAAGATATTGATCGTTTTTGGCAAACAAGAGTTCTCGGGAAAGAAGATCCATTTTTAAAAATAGGAGAAACGAATGATAGAAGCACTAGCGGCGAGAGCAATATCGTTTGGTCATTAAAAGATATCAATTTTGAAATACAACGAGGGGATGCTGTCGGAATAATTGGTAAAAATGGTGCTGGAAAAAGTACACTTTTAAAATTACTTTCACGTATTACCAGCCCAACTTCCGGTGAGATAAAAGTAAAAGGCAGAATAGCCAGTTTGCTCGAAGTTGGTACAGGTTTTCACCCAGAATTGACAGGAAGAGAGAATATTTACCTTAACGGTGCTATTCTTGGTATGCGAAAAAAAGAAATTACCAGGAAATTAGAAGAAATTATTAATTTTTCTGGCGTTGAAAGGTATATTGACACGCCTGTAAAACGTTATTCTTCAGGAATGTATGTTCGATTGGCTTTTGCAGTTGCCGCACATCTTGAAAGCGAAATTTTGATAGTTGACGAAGTTTTAGCGGTAGGTGATGCCGAGTTTCAGAAAAAGTGCCTTGGGAAGATGGGTGATATTAGTAAAGGTGAAGGAAGAACAGTTCTTTTTGTTAGTCACAATATGTCAGCTGTAAAAAGTTTGTGTCAAAAAGGAATATTATTGGAAAATGGATTGATAAAAAGTATTGGGGATATAGATAAAGTCATGAGCTCCTATACTTCAAATGTAAATTCAAAAGAAAGTCAAGTTTTTTTTGATGAACAAACTAAAAGAAGTGGTAGTAAAAATTTAGAATTTCTTTCTTTGGAAATCAGAAATCAGCATGATGTCCTTACTCAGGAATATTCAATAGGTGATGATTTGAATGTTAGGTTTAGAATTAGAAATAATGCTAATGAAGGCAAGTCTGAAGTTGCAATTCAAATTAAAACTACCGATGAAATGCCTTTGTTCCATGTTATGGCAAGGGATTCTAATTATGAAATAAAACATTCTCAACACGAGGAAGTTTATAATGTTTGTATTAACGATTTACGTCTTTTTCCGGGAACCTACATTATTGGTTTAGTTAGTGCCAACACTACCGGACACCAAATTTACGATCTAATTGAAAACACTTTAACTTTTCAAATTATTGACGGAGGAACTTATACACAAAGAAATTTACCAAGATCAGCAGGACTATTATTTTTAAATCCGCAATGGAAGAAATGTTAAAAGTATAGAACCTATATTTTATAATGAATGTTGTTTTTAAAATAATAAACGGGGTAATAATTGACAAAATAAAATGATTTCAAGAATAAAAAAAGCCATTAAAGTTTTAATAAATTACAAAACAAAGAAAGTGTTTTCGCCGAACGATTTGATCCAACATAAAAGAGTACAACCATGGTTTGCTATCAACGGCGATGATACATTGCGGCTCAATTATGATTTAAATAATAGCTCTATTGTCTTTGATGTTGGAGGTTATAAAGGTGAATTTGCTTCTGAAATCTTATGTAAATACAATGCAACTATTTATATTTTTGAACCTATCAAAGAATTTTATGACATTGTAAAAAATAAGTTTATTTATAACGAAAAAATAAATTCTTATAACTTTGGTTTGGCAGGAAAAAACAAAGAAATGCAAATAAGTCTGTTAGAGAATTCTTCCTCCATTTATTTGAAAGGTGAAAATGCTCAAACCATACAGCTAAAGTCAATAGTTGAGTTCATGCAAACAAATAATTTTACTCAAATTGATTTAATCAAAATTAATATAGAAGGGGGAGAATATGAACTTTTAGAATCCTTAATTGAAAATAATTGCATAACGCATTTTAAAAACATACAAGTTCAATTTCACGACTTTATAATCGAAAATGCCAAAGAAAGAATGCAGGCAATCCAAAAAGAATTATCAAAAACACACGAATTGACATATCAATTTGAATTTGTATGGGAAAATTGGAAACTAAAATAGACCGTTCTGCAAAATTGTTGATAACCGGACATCGAGGAATGCTGGGTAGCAAAACTTTAAAGTTATTTAAAGAAAATGGTTATGATAATATAATAACTGCAACACACTCTGAATTAGATTTAACAAATCAATTAGCGGTCGAAGATTTTTTTCTGAGGCATACTCCGGATTATGTTATTCATCTCGCAGCCAAAGTAGGCGGTATAAAAGCGAACATAGATAATCCTGCTATTTTCTTGTATGATAATTTGTTGATGCAAGCCAATGTAATACATTCAGCCTTTAAAAACAATGTTAAAAAGTTCGTTTTCATAGGCAGTTCTTGTATTTATCCCGCTAATTCTCCCCAACCAATGAAGGAAAATTATCTCTTGGATGGTAAATTAGAACCCACAAATGAAGGATATGCCATTGGAAAAATTACGGGAATAAAATTATTGGAAACGTATCATAAGCAATACGGATTTAACGGCATAAGTTTAATTCCAAGTAATTTGTATGGAGAAAATGATACATTTGATCTAGATCACGCGCATGTTTTATCTTCTTTGGTCAAAAGATTTATTGACGCCAAAAACAATAACGAACCATCAATTACACTTTGGGGAACCGGAATTGCACGCCGGGAGTTTATGCATGTTGACGATTTTGCAAAAGCAATATTATTCTTTTTTGAAAATTATTCTAATACAAATCCGATAAATATTGGAACTGGAACCGATATGAGTATCAATGAATTAGCATTATTAATTGCAAAAAAAATTACTTATACAGGTAAAATTTTGTGGGATCAAACCAAACCAAACGGAATGTTGAAAAAATGTATGGATGTTTCAAAAATGAAAAGCCACGGATTTAAACCTTTAATTTCTCTTGAGAAAGGAATTGATCAAGTGATTCAAAGTTATCAAAAACAAACATTATGAGATTACCATTAATGCGAAAAGCATTTCTTAGAGAAGAAGAAACAAAACTAGCGCTTGCTAATTTCATTATATCAGCTGACCGATTAAGTATGGACGCTGAATGTAAGAAATTCGAAAAAAAATTTGCCTCATTTCAGGGTTGTGAACATGCGGTCTTATTTAACAGTGGTGCTAGTGCCAATTTGGCAATGCTACAAGCGTTAAAAAATCTAGGCAAATTAAAAGATGGTGATAAAATAGGATTTTCTGCATTAACATGGTCGACTAATACCATGCCTATCCTACAATTGGGTATGATTCCGGTAATTATTGATGTTACACCAGAAGTAATCAATACCACCTCAGAAAATCTAATGGAAAGAATAGCAACTACCAATCTGCAAGCGCTGTTTATAACCAATATATTAGGATTTACCGGTGATATAGATGTAATCAGAAAGATTTGTGAGGATAAAAAAATTATTTTGATTGAAGACAATTGCGAATCTTTGGGAACACAATTACCAGAGGGTAAATCAGGAAATTTCGGAGTTGGTTCCAGTTTCTCATTTTTTGTCGCCCATCACATGAGTACTATTGAAGGCGGAATGGTTTGTACAAGTGATACGGAGTTTGCCGAAATGCTGACTATTGTAAGAGCTAATGGGTGGGATAGAAATTTGACAAACGGGCAACAACAAAAATGGCGAAGTCAATATAATATTGAGTCAGAGTTTCAAGCCAAATATACTTTTTATGATTTGGCATACAATTTCAGACCAACCGAAATAACTGGTTTTTTAGGTCAATATCAAATGCAATTTTTGGAAGAGAATATCCAGAAACGGGAACAGAATTATCTTAGAATTGAAAAATCTGTAAAAAACAATCCTGATTTTATTTTACTTGAACATAGTCATATTAACACTCTCTCTACTTTTGCATTTCCTTTTGTTTGTAAAACGACAAAATTAAGAGCTCACTATTTGCATAAATTTAATGAAGCAGGAGTTGAAATAAGGCCAATGATAGCAGGAAATATGCAGGAACAACCTTTCTATAAAAAATATGTTACGGAACTGTATGAATTACCCGGAGCAAATATGGTACATCACAATGGTTTTTATTGTGGTAACTACCCTGAATTGTTAGAGGCAGATTTGGTACTAATAGAAAATTTATTAAAAAAGTAATGATTATTGTTACAATTTATGGAGGATTAGGAAACCAAATGTTTCAATATGCAGTAGCAAAAGCTTTGTCTCTCGAAAAAAAGCAAGATTTAAAGCTCGATATTTCAGGATTCGAGCATTATACGTTGCATAAATACTCCTTGCATCATTTCGATATTAAAGCTGAATTTTATAAAAAACCTAATAGATATTTAAGAAAATTTCAAGATCTTCTATTTACGAAAACAACTTACTCTGAAATTGATTTTGGCTTTAATACTGAGGTTTCTCAACTTAAAGGGGATTATATTTTTTTAAATGGTTATTTTCAGTCAGAGAAATATTTTTTAAAATATAAAAATGAAATCCTTAAAAGATTTGAATTTAAATCTAAATTGAAACCTAAAACCCAGGAAACAATAGACTATATTACTGCTGTGAATTCAGTTTCACTTCATATTAGAAGAGGAGATTATGTTAATAACCCTAAACACTACATAGATCAGGAAGTATATTATCAAGATGCAATGGCAATTATTGAAAGCAAAATAGAAACCCCTGTTTTTTTTATTTTTTCAGACGATATAAATTGGGTTAAGGAAAACATGACATTTAAACATAAAGCAATTTTTATCGATTTTAATGATTCATTATCTAATTTTGAAGATTTAAAATTGATGTCAACTTGTAAAAACAATATTATAGCAAATAGTAGTTTTAGTTGGTGGGGCGCATGGTTGAATAAAAATGAAAAGAAAATTGTCATTGCACCAAAGAAATGGTTTAATGATGACACCAATAGTAACGATATTATACCAGATTCCTGGATAAAAGTTTAGAACATGAAAAAAGCATTGATTACAGGAATAACAGGACAAGATGGTGCCTATCTTGCTGAATTTTTATTGAATAAAGGCTATGAAGTTCATGGTATAAAGCGAAGAGCATCTTCTTTTAACACCCAAAGAATAGATCATTTGTTTAAGGATTTACACGAAGACAATGTGAAATTCATATTACATTATGGTGATTTATCAGATTCTACCAATTTAATTAGAATTATCCAAGAAGTGCAACCCGATGAAATCTACAATCTTGGTGCCATGTCTCATGTTAAAGTAAGTTTTGATACACCGGAATATGTGGCTAACGTGGATGGATTGGGAGCGTTAAGACTATTAGAAGCAATAAGGATTTTAGGGTTAACTCAAAAAGTTAAAATATATCAAGCTTCTACATCAGAACTATATGGCAAAGCTCAAGAAGTTCCTCAAACAGAAAAAACGCCATTTTATCCAAGATCGCCCTATGGTGTTGCTAAAATTTATGCCTATTGGATTACTGTTAATTATAGAGAAGCCTACAACATATTTGCCAGTAATGGCATATTATTCAACCATGAATCTCCATTGAGAGGAGAAACATTTGTAACCCGAAAAATCACTATGGCAACTGCCAAAATAGCACTTGGATTGCAAGATGTATTATATATTGGAAATCTTGATTCACAACGCGATTGGGGACATGCCAAAGATTATATCGAAGCCATGTGGTTAATTTTGCAACAGGACAAACCAGATGATTTTGTAATAGCAACTGGAGTTACAACACGTATTAGGGATTTCGTTGTCATGGCTTTTGCTGAATGTGGTATTGTAATAGAATATGATGGAGTGAATGAAAATGAAATTGGTTATGTAAAATCATGTTCAAATCCTTTATATCAATTAGAAACGGGAAAAGTAGTTGTAAAAGTTGATTCGAATTATTTCCGTCCAACAGAAGTCGATTTATTAATAGGTGACGCAACAAAAGCTAGAACAGTGTTGGGATGGAAGCCAAAATATGATTTGAAAGCGATTGTTGAAGAAATGGTAGAATCTGATATTAAGTTATTTTCAAATTAAGCAAAATATTTTATGCTAAAACCATTTATAACCGTTTTAATGCCTGTGTATAATTGTGAAAGATTTATACAACAAGCTATTGAAAGTGTTTTAAATCAAACTTACAGCAATTTTGAATTTTTAATTATTGATGATTGTTCTACAGACCAAACCATATCTTTTATCAAAAAATATAATGATTCGAGAATTAATTTTATTGAAAAACCAATAAATTCTGGATACACTATAAGTCTAAATTTAGGATTTAAGATTGCTAAAGGAAAATATATAGCCCGAATGGACGGCGATGATATTTGTGTGCCGACACGATTTGAAAAGCAAGTTTTATTTTTGGAAGAAAACCCAGATGTTATAGTATGCGGATCATTGAGTAAAATCCTCGGAACAAATACTATTATGATAGTTCCAGAAAACCACGAAGAAATTAAATTAGCAATGCTAAAAGCTAATTGTATCATTCACCCTTCTGTAATGATACAAAAAAAAAGTATTGATGAGTTTTCAATAGTTTATGATACTTCTAAAGAACCTGCTGAAGATTATGATTTATGGGTTCGTTTAGCAATTTTAGGTAGCCTATATAATCTACAGGAAGTTTTACTTCACTATAGAATGTATGATGAACAAGTATCTAATGTGCGTAACGAAAATCAAAAAAAAATAGCTAAAGAGTGCCGACTCAAATTGTTAAATCATCTGCCATTTGCAAAAATGGAAAATGAAATAATAGTCTTGAAGAAGTTTATAGAATACGATGTTTCTATAAAATTTACGGAAATTTTACTGTACCACGAAAAAATAAAGAAAAGTATATTACAGTCTAATGTAAATGGGTTTTTTGAAAAAAAAGGACTTGAAGACTATTTAAGTTATATTGAATATGAAACGGTTAAGGCTTACTTCCTAAGGCGAAAAAAATATAATCCTTCTATATTTTTTAATTATCTGAAAATTAGATCAGTTGTTAGTCTAAATTTCGTTTTTAGAGATGAATTTAAGTTATTTTTGAAATCATTTAACCCGTTGGGTGTAATTATTTGAAGTAAAATAAATTGATTAGATATTGGTCAAGATACTGAAATTCAGTATCTTGATGTCGCCAAACAAACCAATATCTATGTCAAATATAGTAAAAAATTATTTTAGAGTTTTAG
>NZ_JANXTI010000006.1 GCF_025352425.1 Flavobacterium sp. | reverse complement strand
TCCGCCGCTTCACGCAGTGGCGACAACTTTATAGTTAGTTGTAAATATATACAATTTTCCGGTTGAGTACTTTCCGACTAAGAAAGATAAAACCAGCCATTGCTTGAAACGGCTGTTAGGCGCTGGCGTTCATACTAACTTAAGTTTCACAATTTTACGCCAACTATTAAGTTTCCACTTCAGCAAACTCCATATTTGGCGTATGATACAGCATTCTTAGTGTCTGATATAGCATTCTTGCAGTCTCAAACCTCATTTTTGGGATTCCGAACCTCAAACTTGGCGTCCCAAACGTCAAATTCGGGGTTGTATAACCCCAAACTTGGGGTTCCATACCTCATTTATGGGGTTCCAAACGTCAAATTTGGGGTTATGCAACCTCAAACTAGGGTTCTTCAACCTCAAACTTGGGTTCCAGAACTGGAAAATTTGAGTCTGGAATCAGAAACATTAGATTTAATTCAGAAAATGTGATATGAAAATTTAATTTTTTTCCAATTGTTGTGAATGGTTCCTGAATTTTCCGCAGTTTCGGAACGCTTGCGCCTAACGTTTTGCGGCTACAAGAAGTTGGCGATTTCGGAGACGAAAACTGTCTGCCACCACTGAACTTGATACGAAGCACAAAGCTTCATTTAACCACTGAACCGCCAATTTCTTGTAGGTGCTGTTAGGCGTAGTTTTTATTTCGTCTGTTCACGTATTTGTCGTTCGATGTCTTGCATTTTGAGTTCAAGTTTTTGAAATACTTCAACTTTTTCGTTGATACTTTTTGCCATAGTTTGGTCTTGTGTCCGATGTTGAACAGAATATTTTAATCCAATTTCTAATAGCGTCTTGTCCATTAGTTCTTGCACTTCTGTTAGTTGTTTAATTAGCTCGTTCATTTTATTTCTTTTTTATTGGCGGTTGTTGATAATTATATGATTTGTCAAAGTAGATTGCTCCAGTTGTTTTATTTGCTACAACAATTCTCACTTTGTCTGATTTAAGGTCGTTGTTGGTTATATTATACCAACCTCTAAATTGTCCGCTGGCATAATTGTAAAATTTGAATACAGATTTTTCTCTACCTGTTGGGGTAAAAAAGTAATAAATTTGAACGTCATCTTTGTTATTTTCAACTTCTAATCCATTCTCTTCACTCATTGCAAGAAATAAATTTTCAACTAAAATTCCTTGTCCTAAGATTGGTGCTGATTTTTGTTTTGATGGCAAACCTTTTAATAAAATGTGACCGCCATTTTGCAAGTAAATTGATTTGGGTGTCCTTGCAGAATACGTTCCCATTCCTGTGTTAGTTCCAAGCTCAATTTCAAATCCCTTTCTACTTACGTCATAGTTAATACTGCTAAACATTTCAGTTTGAATTGTGTAATAATTTGTTTTGAGCATTTCTACTTTCTTCGCCTTTAATTCTAAAAGATAGTTTTGATACTCAGCAGTCTTTTTATAAACTGATTTTTTCAATTCTGTGTCATATCCTTCAAGGTTGTAGTAACGAAAAACATCTAAATCAAAAATAGTTTCAAGTTCAGCACTTGCTTCTGTTGCATTTGTTGTCAGGTCAGTAATTGTAGTTATTTGTTGAGCAAATACTTTATGTCCAAAGCAATCAGCAAAGAAAAAGCATACAATTATTGTTGTTTTTATTTTTTGTATAAGCATATTATTGGATTCTATTTGTAGTTAAAAAGTTGTTGCTAATTTTTACAGTCTTGAAAAGTTGTTTGTTAATTATAATTTGACAAGAAATGTTTGCTCCATAAATGCCGGAGGCATTTGTGTAACCTACACTGCTTTGTAAAACACCTTGTCTTGATAAATTAGGTTGTAATGGTGCATCTGAATATCCTTGAAAATAATCAGATGCTTTTGCCATTTCTTCTTCTTTTGAGTTATTAATAAATACACCTTCTATTTCAATGGTTTCAGTTATTGGTTGGTCTGATTTGTTTTTCCATTTCATTATAACCATTGGTTGATAAAGCAATTGGTTACTATTATAGTCAACGTATTCAAAAAAACCAGTTTTGTATGTTACCAATTCGAGTCTTTCAATTGCAGGAATTATTTTTTTTCCGCTTTCATCAAAATCATACTCTTTCAGTTTTGTCCCAGCTTCATAAACAATCTCTTTTGTTTGAACCCCATCGTCTTTAAATTCTTTACTTATGCCATTTTCCTTGTTGTCTTTAAATTCTATTGTTGCACCAAGCTGTCCATTTTCGTAAAAATATTTTACTGTTCCTGTAATTAGTCCATTGTTGTCATATGGAAACTCTGCATTAATAGAACTATTTGGATAATAGTCAAACCCTTTATTTACTCTTTTTCCTTCTTTAACTTCCCTCAAAGATTTTTTATATTTTTTCGTTGTCTTTGGGTCAAGTTCATAAAATATAACAGTCCCTGTAACTTTTTTATTGTCGTCTTTAAATGTGTAAACTTTGGTGCTGTCGTCCACGTTTACTCTTTCTCCGTCTATTTCAGAGTTTATTAAATTACAAGCTGTCATTGAAAATGCCAGTCCTAAAATTGCTAATGTTTTTCTCATTTGTCTTGTCTTTTTATGTTTGCACGGTCGCCCGTAAAATTACGCCTAACGTTTCGCCGCTACACGAAGTGGCGAACTTCGTAACTGTGTATTTTCTGCTAAGATATAATTTCTTGCGAAAGAAAATTGTGATTTTACCACATTTTTCGCCATTGCGTGTAACGGCTGTTAGCCGACGGTTTTTATAATTTCACTTTTACTTTCTTAAAATTTCCGTTTTCATCTTCATTCCATTTATCTTCTCCAATTAAATAATATTTCCCTTTTTCTTTAATTACTCGGTTTTCAGAATCTTTGTCATTTCCTATAAAAGCATCAGTTTCTGCAATCTCTTTCCATATTTGATTTTTAAAGGACCAAACGGAAATGTTATTCCACCAACCTTCATTGGTTCGAGAAAAAACTATTATTTCATTTGCGTTGTCATTATTAATGTCTTCAGTTTTCGCAACTACAATTCCTAAACTTTGCTCAAAACTTATTTTTGGAATATCTTTTTTAAACTCAATATTTATATTACAATTATTTTTTTCGCATTCAATTTCGTTTGTTTCCAAATTCCATTTGTAATTTACAAAAGCAGTGTCATTAACTTTGTCATTGTCAAAATCTCCGACAAAAAACTTTCTGTTTTCTGTTTCGATTTTCTTCTGAACGGATTTTTCTATTTCCGAGTTTTTAGAAATAATCTTTTTTGTTTTAGTTTCACAACCATAAATGAATAAAAGCAAAATTAAAAACCGTATTTTCATAATTATGTTTTCGTTTTTTCTGCGGTTCTGATAAACTGTTGGCTAACGTTCCGCCGCTTCTCGTCAGTTGCGAAGTTCGGAACTTTTTAATTTCTGTTAAAGATAAAAATTCTTGCGAAATTTGAACGTGAACTTACCACAAAATTCGCAATTGCGAGAAACGGCTGTTAATGGTTCGGCAGCTTTACGAAATTCCGCAACAATTTTTTAGTTTTCCACTTTCTGCAACAACTTATTATTTTACTTTCTGAATTCAATATTCTATCGCAACATTTTCAGCTTTGTATTTTCTGCTATAATTTTTCAAAATCCAATAACTTAATGCTACATTTTCCACTTCCAATTTTCCGCGTCATTTCGGTTTTTCCATTTTAAAGTTCCAAATTGACTTCTGGCAATTTTAAATATTCTAATTGGAATGATTTTTCAAACGTCGGCTTGAAAAGTTTCAACGCAATCTAATTCCAAAACGTTTTGCGGAAGAAAGATGTGAATTAAAATTGTGAATATCTGCGTAATTTCGGCTGCTGACCATTAACGTTCCGCCGCTTCACGCAGTGGCGACAACTTTATAGTTAGTTGTAAATATATACAATTTTCCGGTTGAGTACTTTCCGACTAAGAAAGATAAAACCAGCCATTGCTTGAAACGGCTGTTAGTGGCTGGAGTTATTTTTAGTATACATTTCTTTTATCTCATTTATGCTATATGGATTTTTTCTTTTATGTATCATAGAATGGCAATTTGGACAAACAGGAATTAAATCTTTTATTGGATTAACTTGATAAGACTTTCCAATATCAGATATTTGACGAATATGATGAACGTGTATAAAATCTTTTCCAATTGTACCATAAGCATTTTCAAAATTCAGTTCGCATACAGCACAAGATAATCCAAAATGTTCAATACATTTTGCTCTTGCGTATGGATTTCTTTCATATTTAGTTAAGCGAACTTGATTTGGTGTTCCTTCGGTGTAAGTTTTTTGATTTTCATCATTAGAACTCGCAAAAGGATTAAATCTAATTTTCTGTGTTGTTAAAAAATCAAACCATACAGATTCGAGTTCATCAGTAACTTCTTTTTTTATAGAAATGCCCGAAGATTGAGTTGACCAATGTTGATTAATTAATTTTCCTTGTTTTAATAAATCCATAGATAATATTGGCTCTTCATTTGGATTCAATAAAGCTTCAAAATCAATATTAATCCTCGGAACCATTTTTTCAGAACCGCTCCAATGTTTTGCAAGAAATGGTTGTGTAGCAACAAATCCAGCACCAATTATTCCCCGATTCCCCTTACCTAATTTTATTAAAAAGGCTCTGTCACCAACTTTAATTGATTTATGACTTGCACAACTCCACATTTGTGTAACTCTTCCAGTTTGTTGAAGTTCTTCAATGTTTTCTTCAAGAGTTGTCCAATTCCATTTTTCAGGATTCCAAGCAAATAAAAATGTATTCATTATTCAAAATTTCGTTGTCGTGCGGTACTCTTGCCACTAACGTTCCGCGGCTTTGCTTCAGTTGCGGCTTAAGGAACGCCAATTTTTCCGATTAGGAAAAACGAAGATAGAAAACAATTGCGTCATTTCTGCAAGAAATGGAGCAATTGAGCAAAACCGCTGTTAGCAGTAGTTGCTTATACTAAATTTTTTAAACACATTTTTAAAATTAGGTTTTTGCATTTAAAATACAAGTCAACACTTCTTTGATTTTATTCTTCATTTCCTCGTTTAACTCCAAGTCGAAAGTATAATCAAAATAAATTCTGATATCTGTTATATTTGAGTTAAGTAATTCTTTGAGTTGACTTTCAGTTGGAAGAAATAACGCACTTGATGTTCCGCAGTCTACTTCTAAAACGTATTTTAATTCAATTATATTACTTTTATCAGTCAAAAATTGCATGTAACTTTTTCTTGTAATACAACCAGTTTTTTCCACAGTTATACCTAGAGCATATGCTGCGTCTTTTTCTGTTATGTCCTTTAAAAGCATTATTTGGAATTTTTCTTTTCCATTGTAAACACTTATGTTTTCGGTTCTAAACAAAGTAGATTTTTTAAACTTATCGTAAGTGCTTTTTAATTCACATTGTCCTGACACTTTTAAAAGTGATAACAACATTAAAATTACTATTCTTATTTTCATTATAGTTGTTTTGTAAATTAAATATCTTGAGTTTAGTATGCTTATTTTGTCTTAAAATTGCGTTAGGTTCTTGAATTCTCCGGGTCTGCGGAGCAATTACTGCTAACGTTCCGCGGCTTCACGAAGTGGCGGCAACTTTATAGTTAGTTGTAAATATATACAATTTTCCTTTTGAGTAATTTCCGTCTAAGAAAAATAAACCAGCCATTTCTTGAAACCGCTGTTAGTAGTTGGTGCGCCTACTTTCATTGTCACGCAACATTTTAATTTTCTATCAGACTCCATTTATGTACTTCCAGACTCTGTTAATACTTCGTCATACCTCATTTATGCTCTTCCATACCTCATTTATGCTCTTCATACTTCATTTATGCTCTTCCATACTTCGTTTATGCTCTTCCGTACTTCGTTTATGCTCTTCCATACGTCATTTATGCTCGTCATACTTCATTTATGCACTTCAAGACACTTTAATACTACGCCCACTCAATTTTATTGACTTTGGTAAAGGCTTGATTTTATAATAATTTCCTAAATTCTTTATAGTATCACGGAAGAAGACTCCAATTTAAAAGGGAAGTTCTGAGAAAAAGCGCAATTACTACTAACGTTCCGCCGCTTCTCGTCAGTTGCGAATTTCGGAACGAATTATTTTCTGTTAAAGATAAAAATTCTTGCGAAATGTGAACGTGAACTTACAACAAAATTCGCAATTGCGAGAAACGGCTGTTATATGCTGGCTTCGTACTTCTATTGGTAAGTTTTATTTGCCACTTCTATTTGTTTTCTGTTGTGTATCTTCTTTTTCACTTGCGCTCATGCTTTGTTTTGTTGTGACATTGTCTAGTTCGATTGAGACGTTTCCTTGTTCGATTTGGACATTGTCTATTTCGGTCGCGCCATCGTCTTGTTCGATTTTGCCGGTGTCTTGTTCGATTCTGCCAATGCCTTATTCGATTGCGCCAATGCCTTGTTCGATTCTGCCAACGTCTTGTTCGATTATGACAATGCCTTGTTGGATTCTGCCATTCTCAATTTGGTTATTTCGGACTTATTTCCCAATCTGTTGCATTAGGTTCTTGAATTGTAGGATTTCCGAGAAGCTTGCATATAACGTTCCGCCGCTACAAGAAGTGGCGAACTTCGGAACTGATTACTTTCGGCTAAGATAAAAAATCTTGCGAAACGAAAAGGTGAATTTACTACAAAATTCGCCATTTCTTGTAACGGCTGTTAACCCACGTTTTTTATATCAACTTGAGTACACAAACTTTGCGAGTTTCACTTTTCGGTTTCCACTTTCCATTTTCTGCTTTCCGTTTCTGCTTATTTTCTGAGTAAGATTTCAGCGCAAACATTTTCAAACCCCATTTTTCGGTTTGATTTTCCGCCATCATTTTCCGGCTTTTATTTCGGATTTCTTTTTCAATTTTTACTTTTCGGCTAACTTTCGGCTAAGGTTTAGTTTCTGAAGAAAGATTTTCAAAAACACTTTTAGAAAACGTAAACCTCAATAATCAGCTAAATTTCTGTTGAAAAGCGCCACGCGAAAAATGTGGGTTAACGTTTTGCGGCTTGGCGAAGGGCGGGATTTTTAGCCCTAAAGTTCATACGAAGCACAAATGTTGAACCTTGCACAAATGTTTCTACGAAGCACGTCAGCCCGCCTTTTGCCAAACCGCTGTTATGGGCTGGTTTTATTTCCGTCTATCAATTAAGTATTAGCCTTTGGGTCTGTACCATATTCATTGTCACCTTGTATGCCGTCTGTGCAAGCTAAAATTAAATTGTATATTGGTATTAATAAAAACCAACCACTTTTTCCAACATCGTGCATTCTTCTGACACCAACTGCAATCGATGGAATTAAAACTGCCAATGTGTAAATGTTGGCTAATTGTGGAACTTGCATTAGTCCGCAAACAATGCCAAATACAACTGAAATAATTACGTTGAACAGGACGAAATACCAATACTCACTTCTTCTTGCTCGTCCACTAAATGTTGCGTAATTCTGTAAAACTTTTAAATAATAATTCATATTTTTCTATTTTATTTTTGTCCTACTCGTTTGGCTTTTCGGTGTCGCCCCGTTTTTTGAGTGGTTGCTGGTCTCCACTTTTATTTATATTCTGCCAGTCTAACAGTCAAGAACTGTCAAACCGAAAGAACGGTGGTTCTCTTGTCTGTCCGTGTCCGTTTTGTCGTTTTTTTTTAAACTTGCCCATAACGTT
>NZ_JANXTI010000034.1 GCF_025352425.1 Flavobacterium sp. | reverse complement strand
AAAACTTTTGAAGGTTTTAAAACAAGAATTTTAGCAAAAATAACAGCATTAACATTGGTTCAGTATATCAATAAATTCATATTTGACAGACCAATAAACAATATTAAAAATCAAACAATTTAATTACACCCAACGGGTTACCTTAATCTCTTAATGGTTTAAAATTTGAAATTAATTTTTAATAATGCAACAATTCAATAACAACGAACATCCGCACCGCCGCTATAATCCGTTGCTTGACGAATGGATTTTGGTTTCGCCGCATCGCAATAAACGACCTTGGCAGGGCCAAAAGGAAACGCTGCCGGAAGATAACCGTCCTGAGCACGACGCAAGTTGTTATTTATGCCCGGGAAATGTTCGTGCCAATGGCGTAAAAAATCCTGAATATACTGATTGTTATGTTTTTGAAAATGACTTTTCGGCTTTGCTGAAAGAAGAAGTTAATTATGAAAATAAAAACAATTCTTTATTCAAATTAAAGCCCGAAAGAGGCATCAACAAAGTTGTTTGTTTTTCACCAAAACACAATCTAACTTTACCTGAAATGGAAGTTTCGGATGTTGAAAAAATAGTGCAAACCTGGCGCGAACAATACATCGAATTGGGAAATCATGAATATATCAACTACGTTCAGATTTTTGAAAACAAAGGCAGTGTAATGGGTTGCAGTAATCCTCATCCGCATGGGCAGATTTGGGCCCAATCCTCTTTGCCAACCCAGGTGGAAAAAACACAAAAAAATCTTCAAGTTTATTATGAAAAAAACAACTCTAGCTTACTGAAAGATTATTTGGAAACGGAATTAAAAAAAGAAGATCGCATTGTTTTACAAAATAATCATTATGTTGTAATTGTTCCGTTCTGGGCAACCTGGCCTTATGAAACAATGATTATCAGCAAAAGGCATTTTGGAAATATAACTGAAATGACTAGTGAAGAAACTCAATCTTTTGCAGAAATCATTAAATTAATCACTGTCAAATACGACAATCTTTTCGAAACCTCTTTTCCTTATTCCGCCGGAATTCATCAAACACCAACTGACGGCATTTCACATCCGGAATGGCATTTTCATATGCACTTTTATCCGCCGTTATTGCGAAGTGCTACTGTGAAAAAATTTATGGTCGGCTACGAAATGCTAGGCGAAGCACAACGTGACATTTCTCCGGAGCAAAGTGCCAAATTTTTAAGAGACTTACCAAACCAACATTATAAAACCAAAACCAATTGATATGCAAACCTTAGCAACCAAAGATTACATCGTTTTCTTTCTTTATTTCGTAATCATCGTAGGATATGGATTTTGGATTTACAATCGAAAAAAGAAGGCACAAACCAGCAGTCAGGATTATTTCCTGGCCGAAGGATCTCTTACCTGGTGGGCAATTGGCGCATCGTTAATTGCGAGCAACATTAGCGCCGAGCAATTTATTGGTATGAGCGGAAGCGGTTTTAAAATGGGATTGGCGATTGCAACTTATGAATGGATGGCAGCCGCAACCTTAGTAATTGTTGCTGTGTTTTTTATGCCTGTTTATCTGAAGAACAAAATTTTCACGATGCCACAATACCTCAATAAGCGATATAACAGCAATGTGGCGATGATTATGGCGGTGTTTTGGCTGTTGCTTTACGTATTGGTGAATCTGACTTCTATTTTATATTTAGGTGCTTTGGCGATTAGCAGTATTTCAGGATTGAATATTACTTTCTGCATGATGTTCCTGGCGTTATTTGCCTTAATGATTTCCCTTGGCGGGATGAAAGTTATTGGTTATACCGATGTGATTCAGGTTTTCTTTTTGATTTTGGGCGGATTGGTAACGACTTATCTGGCTTTGAATTTGGTTGCCACCGAATTTGGTTCAACCGGAGTTATCAACGGATTTAATCTGATGACAACGCATGCCAATGAACATTTTCATATGATTTTTGAGAAGTCGAATCCGAATTATATGGACTTGCCGGGACTTTCTGTTTTGATTGGCGGAATGTTAATTATCAACCTGAATTATTGGGGTTGCAACCAATACATTACGCAAAGAGCTTTAGGAGCCGATTTAAAAACAGCACGTGGCGGAATTTTATTCGCTGCTTTTTTAAAATTATTAATGCCGGTTATTGTTGTTTTACCCGGAATTGCGGCGTTTGTTTTATATCAAAACGGGCATTTTCATACGGAAATGTTACAGGACGGCAGTGTGAATCCTGACAGGGCATATCCAATTTTGCTTAACCTCTTACCTGTTGGCTTAAAAGGATTGTCGTTTGCTGCTTTGACTGCCGCAATTGTGGCTTCGTTAGCCGGAAAAGCCAATAGTATAGCGACTATTTTCACGCTGGATATTTATAAAACCAAACTGAATGTTGCTGCCGATGAAAAAAAACTAGTAAAAATTGGAAAAGTAACTATTATAACCGCATTGATTGTTGCTATTGGGGTCGCGCCATTTTTAGGCATAGATAAAAAAGGTGGATTTCAATACATTCAGGAATATACAGGCTTTGTAAGTCCGGGTGTATTTGCAATGTTTATTCTTGGATTCTTTTGGAAGAAAACAACTTCTAACGCGGCTTTGTTTGCTACGATTGGTGGATTCCTTTTCTCGATTGTTTTCAAATTTATGCCAGCTTTTGTTGATTTATCATTCTTGAATCCGATGGGCTTTTCGGTTCCAAATGTGGATGGCATTTACGAAATTCCGTTTATTGACCGTATGGGATTTGTGTTCCTGATTTGTGTTATCGGAATGTATTTTATCAGCATCTATGAAAACAAAAAAGGTGTAAAACCAAACGGATTGGAAGTGGATAAAACGATGTTCCGAATGTTGCCAAGTTTTATTGTTGGAATGCTGATTATTGTGTCGGTTTTAGCTGCTTTATACACTGTGTTCTGGTAGAGGAAAGTCCCTGATACTTTATATTTATGGTGCATCATTTCGAGTATACCAAATAGGAGAAGTAATAATTCTTTTACCATCCGACTCAGTAATATCTATATAATAGTAGCGTGTACTTGAATTACTCAAAGCAGTATGCGTGTAACTTATTGACCCGGTTGTTGTACTAGTCAAAACAGTTGCATTTGTGCCACTACCCGGAACTCCCGAATATATTTTTAATGAAGTAATCGGATTAGAACCGCTAGTAGTTACAGTAATTGTTGGTGCTCCAGATGCAGTTACTATACTCCCTAAAGGATTATTGTTAATTTTAAAAGTAACTTGTGCTGAACAGTCTTCACTAGCATAAAAATGCATTTGACGCATAGCTCCTAATATTTCACTTTCAGTCAAAGAATAAGCTAATACAACGGTTCTTGATGTCGCAGTATGACCATGAGTTACATTATGATTATCATGATCAATAGTTGGGCCTAAATGATAACCTTCAGCCAACATATTTCTATAGAAACTCAAATAAGCCATTGAAGCCGGAGGATCGGAGTAGGTGGTGTTGGTAGAAGTCGATGGACCATTTTCGACTGCTGTCCCCACTATAGCGTCATCTGCCGAAGCGCTATAAGTACTCATAATACCATTAAAATCTGAATTATTAGGATGGGCTAATGTAGCGAAAGCATTAGGACCAAAATTAGTAATAGTAGTAAATAATCCTGAAGTTCCGTTATAATCTCCTTGAGCTACATAAGTTTGATACTGGCCTGAATCCCAGCCTAACAAGTTAGGAACACCATACACCACTACGTGACCACCAGTAGAAATTACTCCCCATTCCATCCCATATAACGCCAAAAAAGTAGATGTTGTCGCAGAAGTTGCCTGAGCACGGCCTAAATTCCAATTATTTAAAGACATTCCGGCACTAACATGGTTGTGCTCACTTATACCTAAAAAATCCATACAATTAGCAGCATCACCATAGGTAAAATCACCCGATGGCAATCCTTTACCATCACTATATTCACTATGTGAATGGAAATTCCCATAGTAAAAATTTAAGGTCGTTGGAGTGATAATAACACTCCCCTTCAAGGGTAAAGAGGTGTTGTAAATAGGCCCGCCAGAACAATTTAAGGCAAAAATAGTAAAATAGTAGGTTGAACCACTTGTTAAATTAGTGGCATTAAAACTTGTTTCTGTACCTCTTTTCAACACAGTAGCATTACCCAATGTGTTCCCGCTATTATACACGCTTCCGTTAACAGGAAGAGCACTTAAACTTGAGGACAAACTATAAACAATCAAATATTCATCAGCGACACAAGCACTAAAAGCCCCAGAAACACTTGTAGTGGTCGGGTTGTTGAAAACCAAACCACTAGGTTGGACGGATGGAATTGTGCAATTCTGATTCAAAGTCGCAATGCTCCCTTTTAAAGGGATAGTAGTCCTATAAATATTTCCACAATTACAAGATGGAGTTGTATATGAAAAAACATAAATATAATAAACACTATTAGAATTGAGTCCGGTACCAATAAATGAAGTTGAAGAACCCGCACTAATAACCTTGGCATTACCAATACTGTTGCCAACAACAT
This sequence comes from Flavobacterium sp., assembly GCF_025352425.1. Classification (GTDB taxonomy): domain Bacteria; phylum Bacteroidota; class Bacteroidia; order Flavobacteriales; family Flavobacteriaceae; genus Flavobacterium. The sequence goes on along the minus strand of NZ_JANXTI010000034.1, from coordinate 920 downwards.
AATCTGAATGATCCACAGGTTCGGCAGACAAGGTATTCGATGTACTTACCAATACCAAATATAAATAAGATCCAACACTAGTAAAAGAACCTGAAATACTTGTTACAGTAGAAGCACCAAAAACCAAAGAAGTAGGCTGAACAGTAGGCAATTCCGAAGGTATAGCCGATGTGGAAATACTTCCACTTAAAGGTGAAGTAATATTATAAGCCGGACCATTTGTACAGCCTATATTATTATATGAAAATATAAAAATATAATAAACAGTACTTGGATTCAAGCCATAAACACCAAAAGAGGTGGATGAACCATTACTTACCACAGTAGCATTCCCCAATATACTACCAACAGCATATCCCGAACCATTAACAGGCAAAAAAGTTAATGTAGATGAAGTACTCAATAGTGCTATATAACCATCGGAATTGTTTCCAACAAAAGAAGAAAAAAAACTAGTACTGGTGGTATTTACAAAATTCAAAACAGTAGGTTGAGTAACAGGAGCTAAACAATTTGCGTCAATATTACTTACTATCTTCTCATTACGTTCAAAGGATGATAAACCATTTGAAAAAGCAATTACTGGGAAAATAATAATATAAGACAAACAAATTATGGCTAGATGGGCATATTTCTTTCTCATTTTTAAATTGTGGGTCACGCAAGATAAAAATATTAACGCTCTTTTAAAAAAAACAAGTGAAAACCATCTAATTACAGTTGTTTTCTGAGAAATATTGTACAAGGAAGCCAAACTAAGTCCCTTAATATATTAGGTTTTAACCCGTTGGGTGTAATTATTTGAAGTAAAATAAATTGATTAGATATTGGTCAAGATACTGAAATTCAGTATCTTGATGTCGCCAAACAAACCAATATCTATGTCAAATATAGTAAAAAATTATTTTAGAGTTTTAGAA
>NZ_JANXTI010000033.1 GCF_025352425.1 Flavobacterium sp. | reverse complement strand
ACTCTTAAATAATTTTTAACTATATTTGACATGAATATTGGTTTGTTTTGCGACTTCAAGATACTGAATTTCAGTATCTTGACCAATATTTAATCAATTTATTTTTACTTTAAATAATTACACCCAACGGGTTAGTTTAATTTACTTGAATAGATTATTAACAGTAGCAGTGCTGACGTTACAATGCAAAATTGAGAATGTTACTGGGAATAATGTTCTACAATTTTAGAAAAAGAATACATAATTTCAGGACTAACCTTTGGCACTTATTTTTAATAATTTTACAAATCTTCTAAACCATTTCGTCTAAAATTCTTCATTGTTTTGTAATAGCTAGGTGTTAGCCCGGTCACTTTCTTAAACTGGTTTGACAAGTGTGACGCCCCGCTGTAATTCATTTTACAAGCAATTTCTTTGATAGAAAGTTCATCGTAAGTAAGTAATTCTTTTACTTTTTCAATTTTATTTATGACTATAAAATGCTCAATTGTAATACCTTTGGTATGTGAAAAAATAGTAGACATAGTGGTATAATCCATATTTAGTTTTTCCGTCAGATAATCAGAAAAATTTACACGTGGAAGTTCCTCTTTATGATGAACCATTTCTACCACAACGTTTTTTATTTTTTCAACAAGTTGGGTTCTCTTATTGTCTAACAATTCAAGCCCTATCTCATTCAAAGCAAGTTCTAGTTCGTGGCACTTTTGTTTTGATATTGTTCCTACAATGTGTACTTCTCCCAATCCTACCTGGGTATACAATATTCCAAGTTGTTCCAACTTTGCTTCCACCATCATTATGCAGCGCGAGCTCACCATATTTTTTATGAATAGTTTCATATTTTTTTAATAATTGATGTTCCGAAATTATATTACCTTTTCATTTCAACTGTCCTTATAAAAATTATTGTCTCAAAGCACTTATTAATTTTATAAGGCATGAAATCTGTTGGTGTGGTCGGTGTCGTTCTTACTTTCAGAATCCCTGCTTTTTTCGATATTGTCCTCGTCTGATTCTTGAATTTCTTGCAAAGAATTAGGATTCTCGGAATGGGTGCTTTCTCTTTGACCTTCGCTTTGAGGTTCTGAAATTTCCTTAGTTGGAGTATTAAAATTTACCTCATTATCTGATGTTGGTTTGGATTGTTCCTTATCAGATTGTTGCTCATTACTTTGCAAAGCAGCGTGTTGATCATCTTCATTTTTTGAACCGCCACATTGGCCTACATTAGTATTGTTTTCCATAGTATTTTAAATTAAATAATTACAAATATACAGTGTAGTTATACCATGCTTTTATACAATTTCATGCTAAGATTACAGTATTACATACCAGAATTAGTGATTGATAAGGCAGTAAAAATAAAAACCCGAAACTTGCGTTTCGGGTTCTCTAAGCGGAGAAAGAGGGAACAAAACAGCTTAATTGCTAATTAACTCTAAACAATTGAATTAGAACAAAAAATCTTGTTAAGTTAAGTATTTAAAGGGTTTTTAATAAAAAGTATAATTAATTTGAATTAGGTTGAATTAGCATAAATTCGCTTTTGGTCGGACAAATGTCGGACAAAATATTTTTTTATAATAATTCTACTATTTATATTTGTTGCAATTAAAATATGAAATATGGCTACAATAAAATATTCGATTCGTGGAAATAATAACCCATCAAAAATATACATCCGATTTGTTGCAAATAGAGAAACGGATATTAAACTAGCAATTCCGTTAGTTATCAATCCAGCTTATTTTAATAACGCAAGTGGTAAAATACGGAAAGTCTCCCAGTTTGCTGAAAGAGACAATTTGCAAAATGAATTGGACACTTTAGAATCCTATATAATTAGCAGATATAATAAAAGTGGTACAGGTTCAGATATAGTTAATAAAGACTGGTTAAATGATTGTCTAAACACCCATTTTAATAAAGCCGAAATAACAGATAACAATTTCATTCTTAATTATTGCGACCTCTATGTAGAAAAACTGGAGTTAAAAACAAATGACAGAACTGGAGAACTCGGAACATCTAAAGCCACAGTTACAAAATACAAAACAATTAAATTAAAAATACAAGGATTTCAAGAGTATAAACGACACAAGTATAAGCTGTCGGAAATTGATTTGAAATATAGAAATGATTTTCTTAAATATTTACTTGAAGTAGAAAAGTTAGGTAGAAATACGGCAGGGCGTTATATCAAATTCTTAAAGACCATTTGTTTAGATGCTCAAAAATCGGGCTATACCGTTAGCCCACAACTTCAACAAATTAAAGGTTTTAGTGTTCAAATAGATAAAATTTATCTTAATTGGAATGACTTAAAGAAAATCGAAAAAGTTGAATTGAAACAGGCACATTTACAAGATGCAAGAGATTGGCTCTTGATTGGTTGCTATATTGGGCAACGTGTTGGAGACTTATTACAATTAACAAAACAAGATATTAAGCAAATAGGAAATTTAGATTTCATAGAACTTGTCCAACAAAAAACTAAAAAGAGAGTTTCCATACTTGTACACGATAAAGTAAGGGCAATTTTAGATAAAAGAAATGGGAACTTCCCACCTCTTTATAGCAAGAACATTGAAAGTTCAAAAGCTAAATTTAATTTGTACATCAAAGATGTTTGTCAAGAAGCCAAATTGAATGAAACAATTTCGGGAGCAATAATAAACCCTGAAACTTCTCGAAAAGAAAATGGAGATTTTCAAAAATGGAAGTTGGTCACTTCACATATTTGCAGGCGTTCATTTGCTACAAATTATTACGGAGATATTCCGACAGGTTTACTATTAAACGTAACTGGACATAGTACCGAAAAGGAGTTTTTAAATTACATCGGCAAAACTCCAATAGATTACGCACAACAAATGGCGATTTATTGGAACATTCAAAGTCAAAAACAAGAAAAGAAATCAGTTTTGAGAATTGCTAAATAAATCAAGAATTGTTTAGTATCAAAACCATTGCAATGGCATTGCAATTAATATTAGAAAGCAATGCAATACCATTGCAATATCACATAAACACATTAAAAACATAGTATATTCATATCAAAAAATCATTACAATGTCATTGCAATTAATATTAGTATTATTACAATATCTTGACAAAATAAAACTCCAAAAATTTATATTTTGAATAATTCTCAAAAAAAGCATACCGTTTTAACAAATGTTTAGTAAAAAACTAATCCAATTTAACTACTTTTGATGTGTTTAGTTTTAAAAATGAAAAAATACCACTTTATATTACTTCTGTTATTAGGCATATTCTTTATGCCTAATAATAGCTATGCTTGTGGTACTTGTTCTGACAAACACCCTGTAAAAAAAGAAATTTCTTCAAAAACAGATAAAGATAAGTGTTGCGACAGCGATCATTCTAAATCAAAAAACCATGACGGTTGTGGTGGAAAATGTGGTCATTCAAAATGTGGCTGTCCATCAGTTAGCAACGGTTTTACAGTTTCATCTGAACTTGTTTTAAAAAACAATATTTTTGATTTTTCTTTTGAAAAACAAAAATTCTCTAACACAGAAACCTTTATTTCTTCTGGTTTCTATTCCCTTTGGCTTATACCAAAAATAAGCTAAAAACCAATTTTGACAGCCATAAGTGTGTCAAATCAAAAGCATTATTTTGCTTTTAAATTCATTTATTTTCTCGGTTAATTTCAATGCCAAATTCTTAGCAGGATATGCTACGTTTTTGTAATTGTTTAACTAATTCAATTTAAAATTAATTACATAACAATGAACTCATTAAAAAAAATAATGATGACAATATCTTTATTGTTGTCAGTGTTGGTTATGAACGCACAAATAAAAAATGCTAAAACAGAAACCGTTAAAATATTCGGAAACTGTGGTATGTGCCAAACCAAAATAGAAAAAGCGGGAAGTCTAAAAAACGTAGCCAAAGTAGATTGGAATGAAAATACCAAAATGGCAACCCTAACTTATGATGAAAGTAAAACCAATCAAGATGAAATACTAAAACGTATTGCTCTTGTTGGTTATGACAGCGAAAAATTCCTTGCTCCCGATAAAGCCTATTCAAGTCTTCCGGGTTGTTGTCAATATGATAGAGAAGCAAAAGTTCCAGTAAAAGTTGATGAAGTATCGGGAGCGACTAAAATGGTAATGAATGACAACACTACAATGTCTGAAAGTCAGGAAATAAATCAACTACAACCAGTCTTTGATAATTATTTCTTATTGAAAGATGCTCTAGTAAAAACAGATGCTAAAATAGCTTCTGCAAAAGCAAAAGAGTTACTAACTTCAATCGAGGGAGTGAAAATGGAAACATTGAAAATGGATGTTCACATGGTTTGGATGAAAGTATTGAAAGATTTAACCGCTGATGCCAAAAATATTTCAGAAACACAAGACATCAAAAAGCAAAGGGATTTTTTCAAATCGTTATCTAAAAGCACTTATGAATTGATAAAAGTCTCAAAGCCTACTGAAGCAGTCTATTATCAATATTGTCCTATGCAGGATGCCAATTGGTTAAGTAAAGAAAAAGCAGTTAAAAATCCTTACTATGGTTCACAAATGCTGACTTGTGGTAAAACTATTGAAACAATTAAATAAAATCTAAAAATGAAAAAAACACTAAACATATTGAAGTGGATTTTCAAAAAAATATTCATAAAAAAATGTTGTCAATAGCAACTAAAACAATTTTAAAAATAATAAAATGAAAAATATAATGCTTTCAGCCATAGCAATGGCATTCATAATGGTTTCTTGTAACCAAAAAAACAAAGAAGAAGTTGTAAAATCAGAAACAGTTAAAAATCAAGAAGAGCCAAAGGCAACTGATACAGTAGCAAAAACTGATAATATCTCAGGTAGCGTTGTTCCATCAGATTATGTAAATGACATTATTATCAGCTACATAAATCTTAAAAACAAATTAGCAAACGATGATCCTAAAGGAGCAGCAGATAATGGTAAATTATTATTGGCATCATTTAACAGATTCGATACAAAGAACCTAAATGCAAAACAGAAAAAAGAATATCTTGATATTGCTGATGATGCTAAAGAACACGCGGAACATATTGGAGCAAATGGAGATAAACTAGAACATCAAAGAGAACATTTTGTGTTGTTAAGTAAAGATGTAAACGATTTAATCAAAATGTTTGGTTCAAACAGAAAACTTTACCAAGACTATTGCCCAATGGCAAATGAGGGCAAAGGTGCAATTTGGATAAGTGAAATTGAAAACATTAAAAATCCGTATCAAGGTAGTAAAATGCTGACTTGTGGTTCTGTCAAAAAAACGTACTAAATGAAAAAGCACATCAAAAAAATAGCAATTATTGGATTCATTATTTTTTTGCTGATGCAATGCTATCAACCTGCTCGTAATATTGGTTACGAGCAGTATTTTTCAGCAAATTTTACTGAAATGTATAAAGTACCAAAGAATATTGAAACCACTTTAAGAGCATCATGCTACGATTGTCATAGTGATAATACTAATTATCCTTGGTACTCTTATGTTCAACCCATTCGTTTCTTTATGGACGGTCATATTAATGAGGGAAGAAAAGAATTAAATTTCAATGAGTTTGGAAATTATTCTAATAGGAAACAAAGGAGTAAATTAGTGTCAATAAGCAAACAAATAAAATCTGATGAAATGCCTTTAAGTTCCTATACCCTAATTCATAGAAACGCAATACTTACTGTCAATCAAAAAGAAGAAATAATCAATTGGATAAATACCATTAATAAAGATGAGTAACCTAACACAAATAATTCAGCAATACAAAAATGACAACGAAAGCGTTTACAATACTTGGTTCGTTGATAATGACCAACGGCTAAAAGCATTCCGCACAATTCGCCGTGGTGTCTTGCAGGTTATTGGGGATATAAAAAACAAAAACTTCCCTAACGACTTTAAAGAAAGTAGTTTAGAGTTTGTATTAAGTTGTATTGCAGAACAGAAGCAAGTTTTCGTAGGCGTGGCTCATCCTTTTTACTGGAAACCAAAACTAAGAATCCCTGATATTTACGAAAATCAAAATAACAAAATTGCTTTTGGGCAGTTTTTGGAAAATTGCATTAATGCTAAAACAGAAGAGCAAGTTATAAAAGAGATTGTAAAATTAGATACACTTAAAATTAAGGGACTTGGTCCTGCTGTTGCAAGTATTTTATACTTCATCCATCCTACTTGGTTTCCACCATTTAATACAGCGATTCTCAACGGATTTAATTTCCTGTTCAAAGACAAAAAGAAACTAGGGAGTTGGACAGAATACCTAAAAATAAGAGAAACTTTAATTGAAACCAACAGCACACATAAATCCGAATTATCAAATGATTTAGGTGCAATAGCAGGATTATGCTTTGAAATTGGAACGCAAAAAATGTTGATTGGTAATGACGAATATTTAAGTGAAGATGAACGTAATAAGTTTGAAAAGAACATTGTAAAACGGCAAAAGGAAATTCAAGAAGAAAAGCAAGAAGAGAACCTACATAGTGAAATGCAATACCATTTATTAAAAATTGGAGCATCTTTAGGTTTCGATGTAACTCCTGCCAGTAATGATAAAAGCAAATCTTTTAATGGTCAAAGTTTTTCTTTTATCTCTATAAATAAATTTCCTGAGTTGCCTTGTGATAAAGACACGCAAAACACAATCAAGCTCATTGATGTGCTTTGGTTTGAAAAAGGAACAAACAATATTATTGGTGCATTTGAAGTAGAAAAAAGTACTAGTATATACTCTGGAATCCTTCGTTTATCTGATTTATATTTTAGTATTTCCGATGGAGATGAAGTTTTCTACATTATCATTCCCGACAGTCGTGAAAAAGATGTAATTCAACAACTCAATAGACCAGTTATAAAAAATTCAAAAATGTGCATCAAATACATATTATTTTCAGAATTGAGAGCCAATTGCGATGCTATTTGCAAGTTCGGCAATGACCACTCCATAATGGATAAAATATCAAAATCAATTTAAAACCTATGATATGAAATTGTACATAAAAAATATGGTTTGTGGTCGCTGTAAAATGGTAGTGAAATCTATTTTTGAAATTATGGGGATTATTCCTCTTTCTGTTGAATTAGGTGTAGTCGAATTAGAAAATGATATTCAGGATGTTGAAAAACAGGAACTACTGAAAAAACTTCGTGCAATTGGCATTGATTTAATTGATGACAAGAAAAGTAAAACTATCGATAAGATTAAAACACTCATTATTGATTTGGTTCAAAATAAAAACAACGATTTGAAAATTAATTTATCCGATTATATTTCACAAGAATTGCATCAAGACTACAATACATTGAGTAATCTCTTTTCTGAAGTCGAAAACACTACCATTGAGAAGTATTTTATGAATCAAAAAATTGAGAAAGTAAAAGAGCTGATTATTTATGATGAACTCTCGTTAAGTGAAATTGCTTATTCTTTAAACTACAGCAGCGTTTCTCATTTAAGCAACCAGTTTAAAAAGATAACAGGCTTTTCGCCAACTTATTTTAAAAACTTAAAATATATTAAACGAAGACAAATCGAAGATTTATAAATCTTGCAAATCAAACCCAAAATTGTGCAACTCCACTATACTGCTATACTGGAAATTTGTATTAAAATAACAAAAAGATGATACATACTTACAATATTACTGGAATGACTTGTGACGGTTGTCGCTCTAAAGTAGAAAAGACATTGAATGCTATTGATGGCGTTGATGCAAAAGTTTCATTAAACCCACCTGTAGCCACTATAACTATGGAAAAGCACATTCCAACAACACAATTGCAGGAAGCATTAACCGCCGTTGGAAAATACACCGTAGAAATGACCAACAGCAAAATGTCACAGCTGGAATCAACAAATGAAGCTACTAAAAAATCATGTTGCTCTACACATTCCCACAGCGACATAAAAGAAATAAAAGTACCTAGTAACACTAATGGTAAATACTATTGTCCAATGCATTGTGAGGGCGCGAAAGTCTATGATAAAGCAGGCGACTGTCCTGTGTGTGGAATGGATTTAGTCAAAGCACCAGAATTGACAGTTAGCAAAACTTTGTACACTTGTCCAATGCACCCAGAAGTTATTATTGAAAATCAGGGTTCATGTCCAATTTGCGGAATGGATTTAGTACCTATGAATCCAACTGACACCGAAGACCAAAAAACTTATAATGATCTGCTAAAGAAAATGAAAATAGCGGTTTTGTTTACCGTTCCCATTTTCGCTATTGCAATGATAGAAATGGCACATAACAATCCATTACTTCAACTAATGGATGCTTCAAAATGGAATTGGGTACAATTAATTCTCTCGCTTCCTGTAGTTTTTTATGCCTGTTGGATATTCTTTGTTCGTGCTTGGAAGTCAATAATCACATGGAATTTGAATATGTTTACACTTATTGGAATTGGTACCGGAGTAGCGTTTCTATTTAGTTTAGTTGGAATGTTTTCCCCTGATATTTTTCCAAGCGAATTTAAGACAGAACACGGGACAGTACTACTTTATTTTGAAGCTACAACTGTCATTTTAACTTTGGTTTTATTAGGGCAACTTTTAGAAGCGAGAGCGCACAGTCAAACCAGTGGAGCGATAAAAGAATTATTGAAATTAGCTCCTACAGAGGCTACTTTGGTTGTTGACGGAAGCGATAAAGTAATCTCAATCCACGACATCAAAAAAGGCGATTTATTGCGAGTAAAACCCGGAGACAAAATTCCTGTAGATGGAAAAATAACTGATGGAGAAAGTAGCATTGATGAAGCGATGATTACTGGCGAACCAATTCCAGTTGATAAAAAGAAAGATGATAATGTAATTGCAGGAACAATCAATGGTAACAAATCATTTGTGATGGTAGCTGAAAAAGTGGGTTCAGAAACATTGCTTTCTCAAATCGTTCAAATGGTAAATGACGCTTCTCGTTCAAGAGCACCAATTCAAAAATTAGCCGACAGTATCGCCAAATATTTTGTGCCAATTGTTGTGATTATTTCGGTAATTACCTTTTTCATTTGGGCAAAATTTGGTCCCGAACCGGCTTTAGTCTACGGATTTATAAATGCTATAGCGGTATTAATAATAGCGTGTCCTTGCGCTTTAGGATTGGCAACGCCTATGTCAGTGATGGTTGGTGTTGGTAAAGGTGCGCAATCTGGCGTTTTAATAAAAAATGCTGAAGCTTTAGAAAACATGAATAAAGTAAATGTTTTAATTACAGATAAAACAGGAACCATTACTGAGGGAAAACCATCTGTTGAAAAAATCTATCCGTCAGACAACAACGATAATGATTTATTACAAAACATTGCTTCGTTAAACCAATATAGCGAACATCCATTGGCGCAAGCTGTTGTAAATTATGCCAAAACAAAATCCATTTCTTTAATTGAAGTTAAAGATTTTGAAGCCGTTGCAGGAAAAGGGGTTACAGGAACAGTCACCAATAAAAAAATGGCAGTGGGAAATAAAAAACTAATGGAACAAGTAAAGGCAAGTATTTCAGATGATTTGGAAAATAAAATTATAGCCGAACAAAAATTAGGAAAAACAGTTTCTTATATTGCTATTGATAGCGTAGCAGTTGGTTTTGTATCAATTACCGATGCTATAAAAACTTCAAGTAAAGAAGCTATAAAAGAACTAATGAGGCAGGGAGTAGAAGTAATTATGCTAACTGGCGATAATGTAAATACAGCCAAAGCTGTTGCTGAAGAATTAAATTTATCCTCCTACAAAGCAGGTTGTTTACCCGAAGACAAATTAAACGAAATAAAACGTTTACAATCCGAAGGAAAAGTTGTAGCGATGGCTGGCGATGGTATAAATGATGCTCCTGCATTAGCACAAGCCGACATTGGAATAGCCATGGGAACTGGAACAGATGTAGCCATTGAAAGTGCCAAAATAACTTTGGTTAAAGGAGATTTACAAGGCATTGTAAAAGCCAAAAATTTAAGTCATGCAGTTATGAAAAACATAAAGCAAAATCTATTCTTCGCTTTTTTCTATAACGTACTTGGAGTACCAATAGCAGCAGGAGTTTTATATCCGTTTTTTGGAACTTTATTATCGCCAATGATTGCCGCTTTAGCAATGTCATTTAGTTCAGTATCTGTAATTGTAAATGCATTACGATTACGAAATTTAAAACTATAAACAGAAATGAAAAAACTAATCTTTCTAATATTTGTTCTATCTATATTTTCTACTGCTAATGCCAAAGTGTTACAGCAATCTCAACTTGTAACGTACACTTGTGTCATGCATCCTGAAATTCATGCTACCAAACCCGGAAACTGTCCTAAGTGTGGCATGAAACTCATAAAAGAAAAGCCAAAAGTAACTAAGAGAAAAATAGCTCCAAAACAGGATAAAATTCAAAATCAAAAGAAAGATGTTACGTCAAATGATAGTATATCTTATCCAAAAAAGATTGAAAAAGTTGACCCAAAACCAACTCTTATAGCAAAAAATGAACCTCCCAAAATCGTTCGTTATGATCTATATGTTCGTGATACCATTGTTAATTTTTCGGGTAAAGAAAAACGAGCAATAGCAGTAAACGGACAAATCCCGATGCCAACATTAACTTTTACAGAGGGCGATATTGCAGAAATATATGTACACAACGAGTTAGACGAAGAAACCTCTATGCACTGGCACGGTTTGTTTTTACCCAACAAAGAAGATGGTGTGCCTAACTTAACGCAAATGCCCATCAAACCACATACTAGACACAAATATACATTCCCAATTATACAAAGCGGTACACATTGGTATCACAGTCATTCAGGATTACAGGAACAAATAGGAATGTATGGTTCATTCATTATGAATAAAAGAAATGAAGACCCGACTTTTAGAAAAGGCATTGACGATTTAACAACTGTTCCAATTATTTTAAGTGAATGGACAGATTTAAAACCTGAAAATGTTCACCGTATGTTACACAATGCAACCGATTGGTTTGCTATTAAAAAAGGAACAACACAAAGTTATGCCGAAGCAATAAGAAGCGGTCATTTTAAAACCAAAGTTACTAACGAATGGAAGCGAATGAATGCTATGGATGTAAGCGATGTATATTATGAGAAATTTCTAATCAATGGTAAATATGAAAGTCAATTATCCCAGTTCAAAGGCGGTGATAAAGTCCGCTTGCGAATTTCAAACGGTGGAGCTTCCTCATACTTTTGGTTAACCTATGCAGGCGGTAAAATTACTGTTGTGGCAAACGATGGAAACGATGTAGAGCCTGTTGAAGTAGATAGATTAATCGTTGCTGTTTCTGAAACCTACGATATAATTGTAACCATTCCTGCTGATAAAACATCTTATGAATTATTGGCAACTCCCGAAGACAGAACAAAATCAACCTCAATATATATTGGTGGTGGCATTAAGCAGCTAGTTAGCCCATTGCCAAAATTGAAATATTTTGAAGGTATGAAAATGATGAATGGAATGATGAAAATGAACGGCGATTTAGACGATATGGGAATGCAGATGTCATTAAATCAAATGGATATGAATGTTGTAATGTATCCAGAGATTACAGGAGAAACCAAGAAAAAAGCAGACGATAAAATGGGGAAAATGAAAATGACTGCTGATGATTATAACAGCAATGAACTTTCAGATATTACAACCCTAAATTATCAAATGCTGAAATCCCCAACCAAAACAACGCTTCCAAAAGATGCGCCTGTAAAAGAACTTCGTTTTGAATTAACAGGAAATATGAACCGTTACGTTTGGAGTTTAGACAACAAAGTGGTTTCTGAAACTGATAAAATCCTTATTAAAAAAGGAGAAAATATTAGAATAGTTCTGTACAATGGTTCGATGATGCGCCATCCAATGCACTTGCACGGACACGATTTTAGGGTACTCAATGGTCAAGGCGATTATGCACCACTGAAAAACATTGTTGATATTATGCCAATGGAAACCGATACCATAGAATTTAATGCGAATGTTGAGGGCGATTGGTTTTTTCATTGTCATATTCTCTATCACATGATGAGTGGTATGGGCAGAATTTTTAGTTATGAAAACCAAGCAGCTAATCCCGAAATTCCAAATCCAAAATTGGCACAACGCAAACTTTTTGCCGATGATAGACAATTTCATTTTATGGGCGAAAATAATTTTGCCACAAACGGTAATGAAGGTATGGCAATGTTAGCCAACACACGTTGGAAAGTCAGTACTTTATGGCATCTGGGTTATCACGATATGCACGGTTACGAAAGCGAAACTATGATTGGCAGATACTTCGGAAAAATGCAATGGCTTTATCCCTATATCGGTTTTGATTATCATTATAAAATGGAGGGCGGTCCAAAAAACATTTTTGGTAGCGAAGAAAAAAATTGGTTTGGTCAAACCAGTAATAAAAATAATCGACACACAATAATAGCGGGTGTTGCTTATACTTTGCCTATGCTATTTATCGCGGATTTAAGAATTGACGGTGATGGCAAGTTTCGCTTTCAATTAGGAAGAGAAGACATTCCTGTTTCAAAACGATTAAGAGGAATGTTAATGATTAATACAGATAAAGAATATACAACTGGCTTAAAATATATTTTCACAAGAAATCTTGGTGTTACAACTCATTATGACAGCGATATGGGCATAGGGTTCGGAGTGAATTTAAATTATTAAATGAATAAGTGCGAATTATGCAACGATTAGTAAGAATAGAATAATACCTAATTGAATTAGTTAAGTCATCTTTAACATGAAATAGTTTAAAATAAATAATATTTCTGGGCAACAGCAAACTGACGAGCGAGAAACAGCGCAACTGAATAAAATAAATTTAAATATTATGAAAAACACAAAAATGTTGGCGAAAATGTTTACTGTAATGCTATTCATAGCAGTATCACTTACAGCTAGTAACACTTACGCACAAACTAAAACAAAAAAAACAATGATGAAAGATTGTTGCATGATGAAAGACGGTAAAATGATGGTTATGAAAGATGGTAAATCTATGCCAATGGACAAAGACATGAAGATGAAAAATGGTACTACCTGTATGGTTAATGGCGAATGCGTCATGAAAGACGGTAAAAAAATGACCATGAAAGAAGGAGATTGCATAGATATGAACGGGAAAATGGATAAATGCTCTATGATGACTAAAAGCAAAAAAATGAAAACTAAAAAACACACTATGGGAATGACTTACACCTGCCCAATGCACCCGGAAGTAACTAGTGACAAACAGGGAAAATGCCCTAAATGCGGAATGGATTTAGTGGTTAAGAAATAAACCTTTAAGGTTAATTTTGAGAATGTTTATTTTGTAAAGCTGCTTTTAGCAGCTTTACAATTTTTACTATTTAATAGTATAAACAGTGATAATATAAGAACTTGAATATTAAATAAATTATGCTACTTTTACAAACGTGAAAAAAATAATTGCAACATCATTCCTCTTTATATTTCTGTGTGCTAACACAGAAATTGGGCAATTATTAAAAATCCCTAATCTGATTGAGCATTATTTAGAGCATCGAAATCATCACGATGATAATCATTCGTTATCTTTTTTTGATTTTGTTAAAAGTCACTATAATGACAATCATAAGCATTCTGATACAGATAAACACGACGAGCATAAAAATTTACCTTTCAAGACAATAAATACGCATATTAATACGGTTATTGCTTTTCAAAATCAGCCAATAATTTCTTTTACAAAACCTGTCAATGTTGGAATAAATTATAATGTTCCTGATTACAGAGAATTTTACACTTCCAATGATTTAGCCTGTATATGGCTTCCCCCTAAATTGAGTTAATGACTTTTAAAAAACCTAATCAGTAATATTCAAAACTATGCTGATTAGGTATCAAAATGCTATTTGCTATTCATTTTTAGCGAATGGTACTTTTATTAATTTCATTAATTTCAAAGTTATGCTGAATAAAATCATAGAGTTTTCTATAAAAAATAAACTCATTATTGGGATATTTACCCTCGTACTAATTGCTTATGGTAGTTATGAATTTACTAAATTACCCATCGATGCTGTTCCTGATATTACAGATAATCAAGTACAAGTAATCACTTCTGCCCCATCGTTGGGAGCAACCGATATTGAACGATTGATAACTTTCCCAATCGAACAGGCAAACAGTAATATTCCCGGACTAAAAGAAATTCGCAGTTTTTCTCGTTTTGGTTTATCGGTTGTAACAATTGTCTTTGATGATGGTACCGATGTGTATTGGGCTAGACAACAAGTAACCGAAAGATTGAGTGCTGTTAAAGACCAAATCCCAAAAGGAATTGGCGACCCATTTCTTGCGCCAGTAACAACAGGTTTAGGCGAAATCTATCAATATGTAGTAAGTTAGCAATAAACATATCGCCAGTATCTTCATTTATAGAATTCATATTGGCCTCAGCAACCGAAGGGTCAAAATCAGCCATATTTGTAAAAGACCCAATTAAATAAGTGTTTCCTGATGTGTCTTTTGTACTGTTGGTTGTATAGATTGTTCCACCATAACCTATATTATTCTCTTTATTGACGAAAAGCAAATTAGGTGCATTTTGCGCTACTAAAAATGATGTGAAAAAGAATGCGAGAAATAATAGTTTTTTCATAATAAAATTTTAGTTAATTATCAATTTAGTTTTGAATAATAGTTATTCCAACTGTCTTATTTTACTTATCAAATATATAGAAAATATCTTAATCTTTTATTTTTTGCAATATCTATACATTATTACACGTCTTAGGTCATTGACGAGCTTTATGTTTTCATTGAACTGATTTTCCTTTTGCTCTAAGAGTTTTAATGCTGCAATATTTTTTTGGTGTTGCTCATGTTCCTCCATCATGGTTTTGGCTCTTGGGTTGAATTCGTGTTTAAAATCCGGGAGTCTTAAAAATGGGATAACGGAACCGGTTAGGTATTGGTGCCAAAATTTTGTTTGCCATAAGCTGAAAGCTATAAAGTAGAAGTTTTCGCAGTCCTCTTCTTGTTGGAAGATAATTACAAAGCTGTTAGTGAATGGTTCCTTTTGAGGTTTTCCGCTGTTCAGCCCTTTGTTAAGGATGAATAAATGAGGTTTGGTGTAAAGTGTGTCTTTTCTGTGGGTTTTAACGATAAAATTTGTCATGGCTACGGATTTAAAGATTAGGATTTCTCTTCTTCCGATTCCTGTTGAGTTCTGGTATGCACCGCTATGCTTCGCACACAAAATTTTTCAAAAGAAAAAAAAGAAAAAAAGAAAGCCAGTCTTCCAAGTGGAGGGTTTCAAAAAAGCAGGTTTTTTTGAAAAAATACTACCCGATATATCATCGGGAATGGTGGAGTCAAAACTGTAATGAGTTTTAATGCGATACTTTATGGGTGGAGATTTTTTTAAAAACCCGGAGGGCTTGAACT
This sequence comes from Flavobacterium sp., assembly GCF_025352425.1. GTDB lineage: Bacteria > Bacteroidota > Bacteroidia > Flavobacteriales > Flavobacteriaceae > Flavobacterium. The sequence continues at coordinate 6,858 of NZ_JANXTI010000033.1, read as the reverse complement.
TGCTTTTTTGAATACCCGCAACTTACCTTTGCTGTCTTTTTTTTATTTTTCATTTTGATTTCTAAATCCATTTGATGTTAGATATAGTGCGGTCTAAGGATAAGGGGTGGTGTCGGAAAGGGTATAAAATTCCGGAACGGATTTTATACTCTTTCGTTTGCAACTGTTTATTGTTTTTTAATGGTCAAACGGAACAGCCTTTTTTTTATAGGAATTTTGTTTTTAGTGGCTATTTCTTTGGTTTGGTTTTATGTGTGCCAGGAATAGTGTACAGTATACAGTTTTTAGTGCGCAGCAGTAAAGTTGTAAAAACATGCGATGGCACTTATAAAAGCAATGCAACTACTTCCTGTTTTTTGTCAGCGTGAGTTCTGGCAAGGGTATCGTTTTTTATTTGCTTAGTTGGGTTGTTGTGATTGGTTTCATGAAAAGTTGATGCTATGATATAGTGTTCAGTATTCAGTTTTTAGTATTCAGATGATAGCTATTTGAGAAACGGCATTGGCATCGGCTTTTCGTGGAACCAATGTTTGGGGAGTTTATGAGCAAATAAAACAACGATACTCTTGCTTGGTGTTTGGTTTTATGGGTGCCGAGAATAGTGTTCAGAAACCAGGTGGGTGTGTAAAGCAGGTTAGTTGTAAAGTAATTGGGAAGGCACTTATAAAAGCAATGAAAACACTACCGATTTAAACGGTTAGCTGATAAAGACAGTGAACGGAAACGTTCTTAAAACTATTGGTGACTGAAAATTTTCCTTTGAAATGGCGAACGTTGTTTATGGCGGCGGTGAAGTGGTGGTTTTTTTAATAGCAGGCTGGTGCGAGGAAGCTATTAAAAAAGTTGCCGCTGAACCGCTGCCTTGTGCGTTGGGTGCGCGGCTTTTTTACATAATGTTGTTATGGCTCATGACATGGCTTTTATTGATGCAGGGAGTTTCTTTATGAGCTATAACGCCACATTATGTAAAGAAGCTTGGGAGAAAAAATTACTGGCGCAAGTCACGCAGTGTACGTGTTATTGCACCAATAACTGTGACGGTAATTTTTTTAGGAGCGTTGGGATGGAGTGGCAATCGGAATGTAAAACGTCCTTTGACCACCGAACGAAAAGAGTGTTCTCGTTTTTACGATTAGCATAATCATTTATTTATTCACCCACTTTTGAAGCAATATAATCTAATATCCAAAGACCTCCTTTTGTGCCATCGCGTTCTAATAGTCCTTCTTTTTTAAGAACTTCTAAATTTTTTATCTATTGCAGTAGCACTAAAATCAGGCAATTGCTGTAAAGTTGATTTTTTTATTTCTTTATTTTCGTGAATGGCTTTTAAAATTATAATTTGTCTTTAAGATAAATTATTCACCCACTTATTCACCCCACTTTTTAAATTGAAAGGTCTTATGATGACAAATCATTTAAAAATGTTCTCGAATAAATGTAATAGATTTTCTCTAACTACTTCATATTCGGGTAATTTATCGGGTTTTATTTGATGTCCTAAGCTGTTTTTCCAAGCGCCTTTTAGAGCCTTATCACTTTTTGCATTGATTAATTGATTAATTCCTATAAATTCAATGTTTTTGAATTTCATTTTTTTGTAAAAAGCATCAACGATTATTGCCCAGTTTAAATCAGGAAAATTATTGGATAAGTACCAAATATCATAGTAATCTCTGGGTGCTGTATAAGAACGTTGGATTAAAGCTCTGATTTTCTCGGATAATACTTCTTCAATTTTATAACATGGTATTGTGTTTTGTAATGCTAGTTTGTCAGAGTATGGATGACTAACAGCTCGTTCTGTAACTTCAAAAATCATTTCTTCATAGAGAATTATTTCGATTTTAATTTTTGTTTGCCAGCGGTCTGGAGTTGTAGGCATCACATTTCTTGGATGATCTGCTCCCCAAAATTTAATTATGGCTTCATATCCTGTTAGTTTGTCTTGAAATTGTAATGGTCTTAATGATACAATATGTGTTTTTACTCCAGTATTGTCTTCTATATGTTTTGAGATAAATTTTAAATGATCTGGTGTAAGCTTAAATTCTTGTGACTTTGATGTAAAATCCAAATCTTCTGAAAATCTATATTCTTCAAACCAGCACTTCTTAAGACAAGTTCCTCCTTTGAAGATTAGTATTTCCTTTAGTTCCGGTTGGTTAAATATAGCTGCTATGAAGTGGCCCAACATCCAATCTTTATCAATTACTGATTTTGATACGCCTAGTTGTTCGGAAATGGTTGCTATTTCTTTTTGTAAAATCATTAATATTGTTTGTTACAGATGTCTAAAATCTCTTCTTGGCTTAGGTTTAATCTCAATCGCCATTTGTTTACAAATTCGCCTTCTTCTATTCCAAATGGGTCAAATAGATTGTATTTTTCGTTGACTTCTTTTAATGCGAAGTTTATAAATGATTTCATTCCCTTTTTATTTAGTAATTCTGTCAAATATCCCATTCGTTTTGTAATCGCAATGTTTTTAATGGCTTTGCAATACACAATCATTTTTTCACTGTTGAGGTTTGCCTGATTGAATGCCCGAATTAATTCGGCGTAACCACCAGAATATTGAGGCAAATCAAAACAATCGATAATGGTTTTTTCAATATCGGTCATTTGGTAGCTGTGGTTTCCAAATCCTAATTTTTCTATTCCAACTATTTTTGATTTTGAAATTTGAATGAATTTATAGGAAACTCCAAAAACACTTTTGTCTGATTTTCTTTTTGTAGTTTGAATAAAAATAGAATTCGGAAATTGTTCTGTAAGCCCGTGTTTGTTTAATGCAGACCAATAGGCAATGGCACAATCCTCTGATAATTTACAGCCAATTACATTTTCGTCTCTGAAATTATATCTGCAATATTTACCTCGTTCTATGCGTGATAGCAGTTTTTTTTGGACTAGATTTTCTACTATCTCATTTATGTTTTCAAATTCGCTTGATGCAATTGCTTTAATCTCGTCTAAAGTGAAGATGTCTAACTCATTATCATCAAGCATTAACATGAAATCTATTTGATTTTGTGTTGTGTTTTCTGAAATATAGGTACTTTTTGCCATTACTAATCGTTTAAAGATAAACCCTAAAAAATGGGGTTTATCGTGCAGTTAAAGGTAATCAAAAGTATTATTAATTTTCGAATGATTAATAAAATTATTAAAAATACTTTTACTGTTGTTTACCAATTCTTCTTTTGACGGCGATAATCGCCGTTGATTTGAAAAAATTTAAACTAGGCGCTCTTTAGATATCTTTTGATTTTCCTGAGAAGTTGTACCTCAACTTATTCTTTATATCGCAAATCGCGATATGCGATATGTGTTCACTTTTTTTGTTTGTTCACGAAACGTGAGCAAAGCTTTATTGTGAACATTCGAAGATTAAAAAGCAAAACGAGGGTAATTTTGACTAAAATTTACCCTCGTTTTATTTTGGAAGGTAAAATTTACCTTCGTTAATAAACTTAAAATTGCACAATAAAGTTGATTATTTTATTGTACTGAGATTGGTTTATTGTTTTGTTAAATATAAAGATTATGATTTTCGGTTCTTACTGCGAATTTTAAATTCTGCATTATCCTCTGAAATTTCTCTAGGAAATTCATCTGAATCATAAACCACACCGGATTTCATTGCTCCAAAATCATCTGAAACATACAGAAATGAGTTGTTGGTTTTATGTATTGATGTGTCTGTATTGGTTTCTTTTTCTATATTGAATTTTATTCTTGGGTCAATAGCATCTGATTTTTCCAAACAAATGGTTTTATCAGGAAAGATAATTACTATCCTGTTTTGATAAAGCGCCTCCATTAAAAATTCAACTAGGTATAGGATTGCCTCTTTCAATTTTTTTTCAGTGGTAGGGAATTTTGGATATTGAATCCATTCTAAAGTTACGGAAGGTTCTTCCTGGTCTAGAAATATAATTTCACAAGGCGTTACCTTGGTGCTTAGTTGTATCCCTGTTTCTTCATTGGTTTTACTTTGTGCATTTAGTAGTTCACGCTTAAAATCTGAAATAGAAATCAGTTCGTTAGTGTACCCTTTGTTTAAACCTATAACAGCTTGAGCTGTAAATGTTTTAGTGATTATTTTCTTCATTAAACAAATTTAAAAAAAAATTAGCGATATGCATTACAAGTTCCATACTCTACCAGTATGCCGTCTTTTATTTCAAAACGGAAACCTATTTTATTTTGGTAAATAAGGATTCTTTTGACTCCTTCATCAAGCGGATTGTTGTAGGTCCATTTATAGCCCTTTACTTTTTTACCAAATTCACAAAAGATACATTGCGAATCAAACTCACTGACTTCGAACAAAACGGTGCCTAACTTTGGATTTTTCCAACTATTCATAGTGTCTAAAATATCCTTTAATACTTTTTCTGCATCTTCTATAAATGATAAATCATACTTTTTGAAGAGGTTGGTAAATGTTTGAGCATCCATAGTTTGGCATGCTGCTTCGTGCTCGTTTAGAAAAGCTTCGGTAGTTTCCGGCGTGAAATGATTGGTACTTATTTTAAATGTTGTTGCGCTCATAATAAATGTTTTTTAATTATCTTGATTTTGTATCACATAATGTTCGGTATTACGTGCAATAATTTTGCCTTTTAAGTCAACGAGTATTCCACCCGATGGGATTTCGGTTGTACAGGTAACTGAACTATCGGGTTCAAAGTAATACACTTTATCCGGGCTTAGAACTAAAGCCAAAGGGTACTTACTTTCTCTCTTTAAATTCAAATTTATATGGTATTGTTTAGTTACGCTAATCAGATGTTTTTCGAAGTTTACCGGATCACTATCTTCAGTATATACGGCAAGTCCTGGTAGGCTTTTATCAGAAGGATTTACTTGTATTGGAATTTGAGTAAAACAAACAGATTGGTGGTTTATAATGAGATAAGGGAATCGACCATAATAAGTACCGAAGTTTTGTTCGGTAAAATTATATTTCCCTTGACCTTCCCAATCCATACTTACACATTTAAAGCCCTCTAAGTATTGGGTTGTTTTGTTAGCTTTAGCCGTGTTCCAAAGTAATATATACCTGGCTTGTGATTGAATTATATAGTTACCGGTGGCTTCACCTAGACTAAAGGCTTTCCCTGTAAACTCTTTATTCTGGTTGAAATACCAAATTTCATAGGGAGTGCACCCTGTTACATCCAGTATCGAAGTTAATAGGTTGTGCTGCCATTCAATTAATACCGGATGTTCCTCATTAAAACTGAGTTCTTTGAGCAGTAACACATTTTGGTTGGTTTCCCATTTTTGTACGCTGAGTAATTTGTACTCGTCGAATTGGTTTTGGGTAGATGGATGTTGGTGTTGGCAAATTAGTTGCAACACGGCATTTTGAGTTAAATGTTTCATTACATAACAATTAAAAATTATACATTTTTGTTATGTCGAATCAATACGGTAAAAGAATTGCGGCTTCTCCACACATTTGAACGACTGTTCCGCATACTAAGCCACCGTGTCGTGAGTTGATCGGTTGGCAGGAATAAAATTCCTTCTGGATGCTGATGCAAATGTGATTAAATTATTTTAATCCTACAACTTTTTTATTGTTTTTGTGAATAGACTAAGTCAGCGTCACCATTTTTTTGACCAAACACAAATGCTAACTGACCATATTTTACAGCTAGTTCATGAGTTTTTTCTAAAGTTATATTTTCTATTAAAAAACTTTCCTCTGACCATAGTTCATCTTCAGAAATACCTATACCAAGACAGTATTTTAACCCGAGGTTATTGATGTCTTGCCCTAACTGATTGTTTCTATTTTTATTTTCTTCCAATGTCAATATTTCTGGAAGTGGGTTCCATGCTGTTATGAATGCCCAGGAGTTTAGGTGATTTAATACTGTGATTTTTGTATTGATTTTGATATCAATAGTTGGGTTTAGTACTTTGTAAGTAGTACCTAAAAATGCTTGGTGTATTTGTTGGTTAGTCATGTTAATGATAAAGTGGAATTAATAATCACTAGAAACTTTGGTGCCTTTTTATATTTAATCAAATTTAGAAGTAAACTTCATTGCATTTGAACTTCCTTTTTTGCTCATATTATTTTTTAAATTTTCTTAACTAATTTTTCTCATTTATGAATTAATAATATCATATTTAAAATGTTCATAAATCATAACCATTGCCAGGGTAAGAAAGTGAATTATGATAAGGTGTTATTTTTTTGTGAAAATGAAAAATGGAATAGTACAAAAAATGTCAATGCTACTAAAATAGGATTTTAAACGACATCGTTTGTCTGAACTGGCTTTTTACTTTGTGAATACTAATTTTAAAACAAAAAAAATGGGACAAATTATCGTTCACCAAAAAGAATTAATTCGAATTAATGTTTCTAAAAACTCTATAGAGTACTCTACCAACGACGGAAGAAGTTGGCATCACAGAGCCAACGTCTCCTCAACTATGGGGTCTTTACAAGATTTAGCGGACAATGGTAGAGAAATACTATTAACAACTACAAAAGGGTTGTTCTTTTCCACCAACAAAGGCATGTCTTGGCATAAAAGAAGTTAATTCAAATGGATTTTACTATTTGCTATTTGGAGGTTTTTGATGAGGAGACAAACTCATGGGAATATGTTGCAAAAAGTGATGAACCAGAATCAATCAATAGTTGGTACAACAATTTAGAATCTTTTTTTGATGAATTTAATCTATCTTAACCCGTTGGGTGTAATTATTTGAAGTAAAATAAATTGATTAGATATTGGTCAAGATACTGAAATTCAGTATCTTGATGTCGCCAAACAAACCAATATCTATGTCAAATATAGTAAAAAATTATTTTAGAGTTTTAGA
>NZ_JANXTI010000032.1 GCF_025352425.1 Flavobacterium sp. | reverse complement strand
TAAAATCCATAAGATTATATACACCTAATTTATTTCACATGAAAAACCTCTTTTTTATTATTTTGTTTTCGGCTTCTTCAATAATTTTTGCGCAAAAGCCAATCTTTACCACAGCCAAAGTCAAAGCAGCAACGGTTTATTTTAATGCTGCCGAATTATCACAAACTACTTCTGTAAATCTTCCTTCGGGGACAAGTGAAATTGTGATAAAAAATGTCGCCGATTATTTGAACGAAAGCACTGTGCAGATTGGCGCACCGAATTCGGTAACCGTTTTATCAGTCCAGTTTACACAAAATTATATTTCGGAATACGAAATTGATGAAACAAATCCCGTGATTAAAAAAGTGCGGGACAGTATTTCTTTGACGCAAAAGGAAATTAAAAAAGTACAAATCGAAACCTATTCCAACCAACAAACTATTGCGCTTTTAGATGCAAATCAAAATGTTAGTGGTGCAAATACGGGTTTGAATGTAACCGAATTAATGAAGTTAGTTGATTTCTACAAAGCCAAACGAAGCGAACTTGACAATGCCGTTGTTGCTTTGCAGGAGAAAGAAACCAAACTAAATCTGAAGCTCAAAAACCTAAACAACAAACTGGAAATCAACACCCAAAAGGAAGAGAAAAATTCCAAAGGAAAACTGATTATCCAGGTGATGAATGAAATAGCCGGCGCGGTAAATTTAGATATCAATTACATTACCAACAATGCTTCATGGACACCATTTTATGATTTACGTGCAGAGAACATCACATCGCCTATCAATATGATTTACAAAGCACAAGTGGTTCAGAACACGGGGATTGACTGGAAAAAAGTAAAGCTTACTTTGTCATCAGGGAATCCGAATCAGAATAATCAAATGCCGTTGTTGAGCGCTTGGTTTTTGAAATATCAAAATCCAAATTATGAATACACGAAGGAAAGTCCAAGCCAAGCATTCACAAATGCATTACAAGGTAAAGCAGTAGGGCTCCAAGTAACCGCCAGAAAAGGGATCCCAGGACAAGGTGATCATGTAACTGTTAGAGGAGATGTATCATTGGCTGGATCATATAAAGGAGCAACGTATGTTGTTGATGGTAGATTTGTATCAGAAGAAGAAGCGGCACAAATTCCACCGGAAACAATTAAAAATGTGAATGTTCTAAAAGATGCTTCAGCTACTGCAATCTATGGCTCAAAAGGAAGCAATGGTGTTGTTGTCATTACCACAAAACAAGGTATGGATGATTATACAGAAATCAATGAAAACCAACTCAATGTTTCTTTTGACATTGACATTCCGTATGATATTTTATCCAATGGAAAACCGCACAGTGTAGGCTTGAAAGAAATCAAATTGCCGGCAACCTATAAATATTATGCTGCGCCAAGAGCGGATAAGGAAGCGTTTCTTCTGGCAGAAATCAATGAGTATTCTAAGTATAATTTATTGCCTGGCGAGGCTAACATTATCTTTGAAGGATTGTATGTAGGTAAAACAATGATTAATCCAAATCAAACTTCAGACACGTTGAATCTGAGCATGGGAAGGGATAAAAAAATATCCATCAAACGCGAAAAAGTGGTTGACAAATCCGGCACACGTTTTCTTTCTTCCAAAAAAGAACAAACATTTACCTATGATATTACCGTTAGGAATAACAAAAAAGAAGCCGTAGAGTTGACTTTAAAAGACCAATATCCACTAAGCACTGATAAAGAAATTGAAATTGAATTAGTGCAAAGCGACAATGCCAAAGAAAATAAAGAAACCGGAATCCTAACCTGGGAATTAAAATTGGCTCCCAACGAAACCAGGAAAATCCGACTCAGTTACAAAGTCAAATACCCAAAAGATAAAATCATAGATAATCTATAAAATTAGAAACATGATTAGTGGCTTTTTATTGCTAACTTTACGTACCAAAAAATTCATGCTATGAAAAAATTTTTACTTCTAAGTTTTTGCCTGTGTTCTTTAGTGAATCATTCACAAACAATCGGCTTACAGCAATTTGCCACCGGATTCACCGCTGCTATAGAATTAACGCACCCAGCAAATGACTCTCGCCTTTTTGTGGTTCAACAAGGTGGTTTGATACGTATAGTGAATCCAAATGGTACAATTAACGCAACTCCTTTTTTAAACTTAACTTCCCTTGTAAGTTCCAGTGGTAGTGAGCGAGGTTTGCTTGGCTTGGCTTTTCATCCCAATTATGCGACCAACGGTCTTTTCTTTGTAAATTATACTCGTGCCAGTGATGGCAGTACGGTTATTGCACGATATGGCGTAAGTGCCGATCCAAACATAGCCAATCCAACCGGAACTATTTTAATGACTATCAGCCAACCTTATTCAAACCATAACGGAGGCACGCTGCGATTTGGCCCTGATGGTTATTTATACATCGGAATGGGTGATGGCGGTGGAGCAGGAGACACAAGTGGCTACGCACAAAATTTAGATTTGAATTATGGAAATGTCGCTGCAAATCCAACCAGGATTTATTTGGGCAAAATGCTTCGCATAGATGTTAACACTATAGCAGGTTCCTTAAATTACGGATTTCCACCAACCAATCCCTACGTTGGCCAAGCAGGGAAAGAAGAAATTTGGGCAGTTGGGTTGCGTAATCCATGGAAATTTTCCTTTAACCGTGCCAATGGTGATTTGTGGATTGCCGATGTTGGTCAGGATGCCATTGAAGAGGTTGACAAAATAACAAGTCCATTGCCAAACACCGGATTAAATTTTGGATGGCGATGTTACGAAGGAAATGCCATATACAGCACTTCCCTCGGCACATGTCCTGCTTATGCTTCAACCGTTCCGCCACTAACGCAATATACCCATGCTTCCGGCAGATGCTCTATTACCGGCGGTTATTATTATTCCGGAACAATGTATCCAAACTTTCAGAACAAATATTTCTTTGCCGATTTCTGCACCGCAGAAATAGGCTATACAACATCAGGAGCGATAACCTGGGCATACGATGCGCCAAATTATTTAGGCACTTTTGGAGAAGATATGAATGGAGAATTGTATGTTTCTATTAATGCGCAATATTCCCCAACAACGGCTTCAACTATTTATAAATTGATAGACACTTCATTAAGAGTTTCCGAATTTGAAAAAAATGGCTTTTCATTGTATCCAAATCCGGCGAAGACTGAAGTATTTATTAAAAACAATTCGGGAACAACACTTACCAAAGTGAACGTTTTTGATTTAACCGGAAAGTTAGTGTTGACAAAAGCCGTTGCCAATAATGAGACTACTCCTTCCCTAAATATCGCAGCTTTATCCAGCGGATTGTATATGATTTCGGTTATAGATATTACAGGAAATCAATATCAGTCAAAATTGGTAGTAGAATAATTAAGGAGCAGGATTCGGAATTGATTCCTGAATTGTATTGATTTCGTTTACTACTTCTTGTGATAAAACAGTTTCAAAAGCGGCAATGTTTTCCTGAAGCTGTTCCATAGTTGTCGCGCCAATAATCGTTGAAGTCACAAAATCCTGCCGGTTTACAAAAGCTAATGCCATTTGGATTAAAGTCAATCCGTTTTCGTGTGCTAATTCCTGATACAATTTTGTGGCTTTATGGCAATTTGCATTAGCATATCTGGTAAATTGTGGAAACAATCCCAAACGTGAAGTTGGTAAAATTCCATTCAGGTGTTTACCAGTCAAAAAGCTAAATGCCAAAGGAGAATAAGCCAACAAACCAACATTTTCGCGCATTCCTATTTCGGAAAGTCCCACTTCATACAACCTGTTCAGTAAAGAATAGGGGTTCTGAATAGTAACAATTCTAGGCAGATTATGTTTCTCGCTTTCGCTGATAAATTTCATGACGCCATATGGGTTTTCGTTTGAAACGCCAATATGTTTTATCTTTCCTTCTTTGATTAAACCGTCATAAACGCTTAATACTTCAAAGAAGTTTTCCTGCCACTGTGTGTCAATTTCTGAAATGCCGCGTTGACCAAACATGTTCATTATGCGTTCCGGCCAGTGCATCTGATACAAATCGATATAATCTGTCTTCAGGTTTTTCAGACTCACGTCAACCGCTTGGTGAATGCTCTTCTTTGAAAAGTCCAATGGGTTTCTAATATATGACATACCTCTGTTTGGTCCTGAAATCTTGGTGGCAATAACTAAACTCTCTCTCTTTCCCGATTTCTTTAACCAGGTTCCAATGTGTTTTTCCGTTTTCCCAAGTGTGGCCTCGCGGGCAGCAATAGGATACATTTCGGCAGTGTCTATAAAATTGACGCCTTTATCTATAGCATAATCCAATTGCGAATGGGCATCGCTTTCCGAGTTTTGTTCTCCGAAAGTCATGGTGCCAAGGCAAATTTTACTGACTTTTATATTGGTTTTGGGTAAGGTAGTGTAGTTCATTTTTGGAATTTGAAGCCATTTTTGTGGCACAAAAGTAAAATATTGTGGGCGTTTAAGCGGGCTGATTAACACATTTTTTGGAAACGTTTATGATAAAAAAAGCCCCGAATCATCGGGCTTTTTCGTTATTCTTTTATAAACTTCGAACTGGCTGTACCTTTATCGCTTATAATTTTAATAAAGTAAGTTCCTGTCTTTAAACTAGTAACATCAATGGTTTCAGTTGGATTGGTATTTACCTGAACCAATTGCCCAAGCGTATTAAAAATACTTACTGAACTAATCGTAACATTTTGTTTGGAAGTAATCGTTAGGTTGCTTTTTGCTGGTACTGGCGACAAACTGTACACACTGCTAAAATCAAAATCCTGTGTTGCCAAAGCAGTAATGGTAGTCGTATAAGTATTGGTTACTATTGGCGCATTATAATCAAAGAAGATGCTTGCACTATTAGTAAAAGTATCGCCCACAACAAGCGTTGGTTTTGTCTTAATCTTAAACACTACATAACCTGTATTCGTTCCTGATGTATAAGGCAGGTTGATGTTTTGAAATATAAACTCTACCTGGTTTGTATTGGATATTCTTGTAGTGAATGCTGCACTCCCACTCAACGGTACTAAAGTAGAAATATCAAATTTACTTGTGTCAATCATGTCTTTCACAACGATATTCTGCGCATTAGCTGTACCATCATTTTCAAAACGGATAACATAATGCACATACTTACCCACCATAGCCGGTGTTATGGTTGTTCCTTCTGTACAGGTTTTATCGTTAGGGTCGAGCGAGTTTACCACTACCTGGTTAAAGGTTGTAGTATTATCAACCGGAGTTTCATCAGTAGCACCGGCAACTGTAGCGGTATATGTTAAAACATAACCGGCATTAACCGGAGGCGTTTCCAGAGGCGAATTCACATTGAGTGTTACGGTAATTGCACGGAATTCAAACGGCAGTAAATTACTGAAATTCCAACTCAGATTATTTGTAGTTTGTGTTGTTACGGCCGGTAAAGCCGACACATAATCCAATACCGCATCATTAAAGCTTAAGTTTACCGAACCATTCTGCGTAGCTGTTCCTTTGTTTTTGAAAATGATTTTATACTGAGCATCGAAACCTGGTCGGGCACCGCCCATAGGCGCTATAGCTACTTCCAAATCATTGTGCGTCCCATTGGCCGTTAAACAAAAATCCTGAACAAACGGACTCGCAGCATCCGGAAAAGTAACGATAGCCGAAGCAGGCGAAACCGTAAAATAAGAAGCGTTTTCTAAAACAGGCGTTATAGTTTGTGTACCCTCCTGCACATCATATCGATATGCTCCGCTGGTATCGGCAATAGAATTACCGGTATTGATACCATCAGTAAAAGCAAGCTTTAAGCTTGGATAATTGATATCAGTAGCAGTACAGCCATTATTATTGCTGTCATAATGAGTATTCCCTTGTATGGTATAAAAAGTACCACCCGGAGTAAAACTGCAATACGAATTAACATGGCAATTGGTTATACCATAGCTTATTAATGTAGCCTGAATTTCGGCAATTTGATCCTCATCGGCACAGATATATTCAAGATTGGGATTATTTGAAAAGCCTAAACTAGACTCAAAGTGCCCATTTTTTAAAAACAAACTGGTGAGTAAATTATTATAACAGTAAAGATCATCAAGTAAAGGTAAGCTGTTTATATTTAGGCTCGTAAGCTGGTTATCCCAGCAGTGTAAAGTATGAAGATTGGGTACTCCGCTTAGGTCTATAGCTGCAAGATGATTATTTGTACAAGATAGTGAAGCAAGATTGAATAAACCATTTATAGTAATGGACTGAAGCTGATTATAACTGCAACCAAGGCCATTAAGGTAAGGGCATCCGCTGACATCTAACGAAGTGAGCGCATTATTACTACAATTCAATATATTCAGCTGCGTCAGGCCACTTAAATTTAATGAAATCAATTGGTTATAATAACAGAAAAGCGTCTGAAGATTTGTTAAGCCTGTAACCGTCAATGTCGTAAGCTGGTTATAGCCACACTCCAATCGGTTAATATTGGTCAAACTATTGACATCGAAAGAGGAAACCAGATTCTGAGTGAAGTTCAATTCTGTAAGGTTCGTTAAGCCGCTTACATTTAATGTGGTTATCTGATTACCATCACATCTTACTTTCAGAAGATTGGTAAAAGTGTGTAAATCCAAAGAGGTAATCTGGTTACTCCAGCACATCAAATAGTTAAGATTTGGTAAATTAGACAGGTTTAAGGTTATTAGTTGCCCCTCAACACAATGCACCTCCCAAAGCAAAGGCAGGTTACTAATGGTTAATGAGGTAAATAGATTTTGTCCACAAACTAAAAAATGAAGATTGGTCAGGCTATTCACATCCAGGCTCAGGAGCTGATTATTATTGCAAAATAACGCTTCTATATTGGTGAAGTATTCTATTCCTGTTAAATCGGCTATTGAACTCCCGTTAACATTGATATACTTAATAGCCAATGCTTCGCTTACCTCTATTTCGCCATTACTATTGGTATCAATGGGGTTATTGGATGTTACGATTCCATAAAGATTAGGCGTTTCAGTAGAGGCCACTTGGTTTGAAGCATCGGCCGATAACAGCTTCGCCTTAAAATTAACATCCGGAATATTTATTATTTGCGCGTTTCCAACAAATCCAATCAGCGTAATAACTAAAAGCATGTAAAGTTTATTCATAAGATTAGTTTGAGCGTCAAATGTATACAATTGGCGCATAATACTTTCTTGATTTCAAGAAAACTTCCTCCCATGCGCGGGGAACATTTTTAATTTCAAGAAAACTTCCTGCCTAGCGCGAGGAACTTTCTTAGGTTCAAGAAACCTTCCTGCCGAGCGCGGGGAACTTTCTTGAGGGCAAAATTCACCCCTGCCAAGTGAGGGCAACTTTCTTGCAAAAAAAATGATTCTTACAATAATAAAGTAAGAAATAATACGTTTCTTTACGTAAGAACAAAAACTACTTTATTCATTAAAACAATTCACATTATGATTAATGCCATCAACATTAGTATTCTTCGCAACGCAGAGTACTTACAATTTATGAAAAACGTGGCGTCGTTAGTGCAAGCTAATGATCCCTTGGTATTGAACGTTGCAACACAATACAATGACCTGAACAACGCAATCTCGGTACTTGACGGGTTGTTTAAAACACGAGTAGCCAGCGAAATTACGGAAGAATTGGTACTCATCGACGAGCGCCGCGACAACGCCATTACAGGTTTAGGCTTCGTGGTTTCTGGTTATCTGTATCATTATGACGCGGTTTTAGCGCAAGCTGCCAATGTGCTTAATGACAATCTTAAATTGTATGGTTCCAGTATTGCCAAGCAAAATTATCAGGCGGCAACCGCCACCATCAACAGCATCGCAAACGATTGGGAAACCAAACCTGCTTTGATTGATGCTGTCAATACATTGCAATTAAAGTCGTGGAAAGATGAACTAAAGGCGGCTAATGTCTTGTTTGACGAGCGTTATTTGGCAAGAACACAAGAATATGGTGCGGCTAATCCTGATACTATAAAAGCAAAACGAGAAGAAACCAATGGGGTGTATTATACTTTAAGAGATTTTTTAAATTCTTTTAGCATCGTGCAACCGTCGGCGGCAAATACTAAAACGGGTAACGAGATTAACGCTCTGGTAGAGCAATACAATACACTTTTAATCAACAGGCTTGCCAATGGCGTGGAAGAAACGCCAACACCATAAGAAAAAGAAGAAGCCGTCTCAAAACTGAGGCGGTTTTTTTTTATGATTTTACTTGGCAATAGCGTTTCGGAATACAAAAAAGAAAACAACGCTCAGCCGATGTAGAACCCGTATTTGCCCAACTCAAACACAACAACGGATTTAGACGATTTTCTTTAAAAGGAACTAAAAAAGTTGAATTAGAGTTCGGATTAATGGCTTTAGGTCATAATCTAAGAAAGAAAATTGCTGCTTAAAGCTAATTTTTTGATGTAATCAAAAAAGCAGAAAATGAAATCAAAAAAATCAGAATAAAAAAACCGCCTCAAAGTTTAATATTGAGACGGCTTCTCTTTGTTATTCTTTTATAAACTTCGAACTGGCTGTCCCTTTATCGCTTATAATTTTAATAAAGTAAGTTCCTGTCTTTAAACTAGTAACATCAATGGTTTCAGTTGGATTGGTATTTACCTGGACCAATTGGCCAAGCGTATTAAAAATACTTACCGAACTAATCGTAACATTTTGTTTGGAAGTAATCGTGAGGTTGCTTTTTGCTGGTACTGGCGACAAACTGTACACACTGCTAAAATCAAAATCTTGTGTTGCCAAAGCAGTAATGGTAGTCGTATAAGTATTAGTAACTATTGGCGCATTATAATCAAAGAAGATGCTTGCACTATTAGTAAAAGTATCGCCCACGACAAGTGTTGGTTTTGTTTTAATTTTAAAGGCAACATAGCCATCATTATGGTCATCATCAAAAGGCAGGTTGATGTTTTCAAAGATGAATTCAACCTGGTTGGTGTTGGTAATCCTGGTTATAAATGGAGCACTGCCACTTAATGGTATTAAACTGTTGCTATCAAACTTAACGGTATCAATAAGGTCTTTCACTACTATGTTAAGAGCATTCGCCGTACCGGTATTTTCAAACCTAATAATATAATGTGCATAATTGTTAATCATCTCTGTTCCGACAGTATCCCCTTCTATACAGGTCTTATCGTTGGGATCATGCGAGTTTACCACGTTTTGTTTTATTTGCGAATGATTGTCCTGAACATATTCATCACCTACGAATGGAGTGATTAGTGCCGAGAAACTAATAGTACTCCCGTTGTTCAAAGGGGGTACCTGCGTAGTTGAATTTAATAACATGCCAAAAGTAATCGTCCTGGTTTCAAAAGGCTGCAGATTTGTGTAATCCCATTGCAACTCGGACGGCGTAGGGTTTGTTGGCGGGACAGACGCGTAATTAAAAACCATAACATTTGAACTACCGCTGTAATCAACCTTGACAAAACCATCTACGGCAACACTTGCCTTATTTTTATAAATTAGTTTGTAATGGGCAATCGCCCCTGGTCTGGCTTCATTCATAGGAAGTAAAACCATTTCTATATCCTGGTGAATACCATTAGCTGTAATACAAAAGTTTTGCGTATAAAGACTGGTACTTGTTGGAAAAGTAACGGTTGCAGTCGTTGGGGAAACACTAAAATAATTAGGGTTTTCAAGTACCGGGGTTAGGGTATGGGTACCTGCCTGCACATCGTATTGGTATATTCCTGTTGGATCGGGAATTAAACTTCCTGCATTGGTTCCATTGGTAAAGTTCAATTTCAAATTCGGATAGTTCACATCGGTAATTTCGCAGCCATTATTGTTACTATCATAGTGATTCTCGCCTTGTATTGTATAGAAAGTCCCGCCCGGCACAAAACTGCAATACGAGTTTACATGGCAATTATTGTAATTATACCCCAGTATTAAATCTTGTATTTGGCTAATTTGACTCTCATCTGCACAAATGTATTCCAGATTGGGATTGGAGTCAAAAGACAAATTTTCTACAGCTCCATTTTTAATGAATAACGAGGTCAGGTGATTGTTATCGCAAAACAATTCCTGTAACCCGGTTACCCCGGTTACATCTATAGTGGTAATCAGGTTGTCAATACAATATAACTTATGAAAATTAGGCAATCCGTTTACATCTATACCCGTAAGCTGATTATTACGGCAATCTAAATATTGAAGATTTGTCAATCCGGTTAGATTTAATGTTGTGAGTTGGGCATTAGCACATTCCAAATAGTTAAGATTCGTTAGTCCGGTCAGATTTAAACTTGGAATTGGATTGCTTCCACAGTCAAGACTATAAAGACTGGTTAATCCGCTCAGGTTTACACTTGGAAGTAGGTTGTTGTCACAATAAAAAAATGCAAGATTAATCAATCCGCTTACATCGATACTTGAAATCTGGTTATTACTAAAACCTAAACCATTCAGACTGGTTAATCCTGTTACCTCTAAACTGGTGATTTGGTTGTCATAACAATATAAATATTGAAGGTTGGGCACTAAACTTACATCCAAAGCCGTCAACATGTTATGGGTACAAAGGATGTATCTAAGATTAGGAACGTGACTTAGATCGATATTGGTCAGTTGATTAAAACCACAGCTAAAAGTCTCCAAAAGCGGTACTGTGCTCAGGTCTACTGTGGTAAATTGATTATAGCCACAATGCAAAGTTTTTAGATTGGTTAGGCCATTTAAATCTATGCCGGGCATCAGGTTCTGTGAGCAATTTAAGGATTGAAGGTTCATTGCTGTGCTCACATCAATAGTGGGTAGTTGATTTGCCTGGCAATTAAAATCCAGAAGACTGGTTAACGAACTAACATCTATTGATATAAGTTGGTTAACGCTGCAGTTTAAGGTTTGAAGATTGAATAACCCGCTTACGTTAATACTTGTTAGCTGATCACTATTGCACTGCAACGTCTTAAGATTAATCAGACTAGTGGCATCTAAAGTCGTTAAATGTTGTCCGCCACAATTCAAATACAGTAAATTTTGAAAAGAATTTATTCCTGTCAAATCCACTATGTGGCCACTGGTACTGCTGACATTAAGACCCAGGGTGAGCCATTTAATGGCCAAAGCTTCACTGGCTTGTATTTCTCCATCATTATTAATGTCAATTTTAGTGTAGACCGTTACTTGCCCTGAAGCGTTCGGGATTTGCGTTGATGCTATGTGGAATGAAGTGCTCGCTGCCAACAACTTTGCTTTAAAAGTAGCATCCGGTATATTCACAATCTGCGCCTTGCCAACAAATCCAATAAACGCAATAATCAATAGTGTGTAAAGTTTTTTCATAAAATAGTTTGAGCTTCAAATATATACAAATAGACTGTAAGAAAAAAAGTTGTAAAAGACTCATTTAATCGCATCGCTATCGATAACCAAATACATTCAAAAAATCATGCAGCCTAAACAATCCTTCGACGCGGCTTCAACATTTTGTAGACGTGGCTTCAACATTTTCTCGACGTGGCTTCAACATTTTGTCGAGGCTGCATAATTTTTTTGTCTACCGTATTGGTGGAGAAAAAAATTATGTGTTGGAAAACAAACTGTCGACCGTATTGGCCATAAAAAAAACTTACTGCCTATTGGCTTTTCCCAATTCCTAAAACTCATTCAGCATCTTAGAAATCTCGTCTAATTTTGGCGTTAGTATCACTTCAATTCTCCGGTTTTTAGCTTTGCCTTCATTGGTGTCGTTACTCAGTAGTGGCGCAAATTCACCACGACCGGCTGCGGTTAAGTTTTGTTTTCTGATTCCGCTATTTTCAGACAAAATATTTACAATGGCTGTCGCTCTTTTGGTAGACAAGTCCCAGTTGTTTTCTATTCCGCCGCCAATGTTTCCAAGGATTTTATCGTTATCGGTATGCCCTTCAATCAAAACGGTAATATCAGGATTTTGAGCCAAAACTTTCCCAACCTCAACTACTGCGCTTCTTCCTTCAGAACCAACAGCCCAGCTACCGGTTTGGAAAAGCAATTTATTTTCCATTGACACATACACTTTTCCGTTCTTCATTTGTACGGTAAGCCCTTTTCCTTCAAAGGCATTTAACGCTTTTGACAAGGTGTCTTTTAGTTTTTTCATAGCGGCATCTTTTGCAGCAATCATGCTTTCCAATTCGTTTAATCGTTTGGTATTTGATGCCAATTCGCTGCTTAGCTTATTCAAACGGTCCTGCTCTGCCGCCAGTATTTTTTCTTTAGCGTCAAGTTGGGCCAGCAAATCACGATTCTTTGCCATATTGGTTTCCAAGGCATCGTTGCTGTTTTTCTCAAGAGCGGCATAGGAATCCTGCAACGCTTTAAGGTTGTTGCTCGTTGCGGTACAGTCAGCCTGAAGTTTGGCTTTATCTGCTTTTAATGCTTCCAACTCCGCCTGAAGCGAACGGTTAACCGAATCAAAGTCGGCGTTGGCTTTGTGCAATTCATCATTTTCATCCGCAATCAAACGGTTTTCTTTCTTTAAATCGGTGTATTTGTTTTCCAAATCGTTGTAGATTTTTTTGGATACACATGATGTCATCATGCTTATTATTGTCAGGCAAAAAACTATTTTTCTTATCATTATCTTCTATTTTCTATGTTCTATACTCTTTTTATTACGCTGCGCTCCATACAATTCGGCTACGCCTCGGGTCTCTTGTTTCTTTCTTCTTGCTTCTTCTTGCTTCTTGCTTCTCTTAATCTATCTCTACCAAAACCGGACAATGGTCAGAATGTATTGCTCCTTTTAAAATAACGGCTCGGCTCATTCTGTCCTTTAGATTTTCGCTTACCAAATTGTAATCGAGGCGCCAACCTTTATTATTCCCTCTTGCACCTGCACGATAACTCCACCAACTATAATTATGAGGTTCTTTATTAAAATGCCGGAAGCTGTCAATGAAGCCGGACTTCATAAACTTATCCAGCCATGCTCGTTCTTCGGGTAAAAATCCGGAAACCGCTTTGTTCCTTATTGGGTCATGGATATCAATTGCTTCGTGGCAAATATTGTAATCACCACAAATGACAAGATTAGGGATTTGCTTTTTTAAAGCATCAATGTAATTCTGAAAATCATCCATGTATTTGAACTTGTGGTCCAACCGGTCAAGATTGGTGCCCGAAGGCAAATACAAACTCATCACCGAAATATTGTCAAAATCAGCCCTGAGATTTCTTCCTTCAAAATCCATATGTGTAACTTCAGTTCCATGAACCACCCGGTTGGGTTTTGTTTTGGATAAAATGGCAACACCGCTATACCCTTTTTTTTGTGCCGAAAAATAATATTGATACGGATATCCGGCAGCGGTGATGGCTTCAGTTGGAATCTGGTCTTCGGTAGCTTTTATTTCCTGAAGGCAAATTACATCCGGATCTGCCTGTTGCAGCCAATCTAAAAATCCTTTGGCGATAGCCGCCCGAATGCCATTAACGTTATAAGAAATAATCCGCATTAAATGTTGTTCAGAGTTTGTTCAAATGTAGATAAAAACTTAAACATTTGAAACCCAAAATCAATAATAAAATTTATAAAACCGGGAGTGATTTCCTCTTTTTGTTACCCCTGTTTCGCTAGAATTGCTATCTTTGTTTCCTACTCAAAAACCAAAAGTTATACATGGGTTTAGTTACGGCCAAAGAAGTTTCAAAAGCAATTAACACTGAGAAGTACGGCGTTTTCGGCACTTTTTTTGGTTGGATGTTAATGAAAGCCTTAAAGATTTCTACCCTAAATAAAATGTATGACAGGAATAAACATCTGAGCGAAGTGGGATTCCTCAATGCTATTTTGGATGAGCTTCAAATCAAATTTGAAATTCCGGAAGAAGATTTTAAACGTTTGCCAAAAGATGGGGCTTATATTACCATTTCCAATCATCCATTAGGCGGAATTGACGGTATTTTGTTATTGAAACTGATGCTCGAAAAAGAACCAGACTTTAAGATTATAGCTAATTTTCTTTTGCATCGCATCGAACCAATGAAACAATACATTATGCCGGTAAATCCTTTTGAAGACCGAAAGGATGCAAAATCGAGCGTAATTGGAATCAAAGAAACACTGCGTCATTTGAGCGATGGAAAACCGTTGGGAATGTTCCCTGCCGGAGAAGTTTCTACCTATAAGGATGGGAAATTAGTTGTAGATAAAGTTTGGGAAGAAGGCGCTATAAAGGTAATTCGCAAGGCACAGGTTCCTGTAATTCCGATTTATTTCCATGCCAAAAACAGTCGCTTTTTCTATTTGCTGTCCAAAATAAATCCAACCTTAAGAACAGCAAAATTGCCTTCGGAATTATTGACCCAAAAAGACAGGGTAATTAAAGTTCGCATTGGGAAACCTATTTCTGTTGCCGAACAAAATGAGCACAAAAGCATCGAAGAATATGCTGAATTCCTTAGAAGAAAGACTTATATGTTGTCCAATTCATTCAACGAGGCAAATAAGTTATTAAGCTCACAGAATCTGAACTTAAACCTGAACTTAAAAACTCCAAAAGCACCAAAAGAAATAGTGTTTGCTGCCAATCATGAGAAAATGGTGGACGAAGTAAAGAAATTGAGGGAAACAGATTGTAGATTTTTTCAAAGCAAGAACTACGAAGTTTTTTTTACAGAAGCCAATAAAATTCCGAATATCCTGCATGAGATAGGAAGATTACGTGAAATCACTTTTCGTGAGGTCGGCGAAGGAACCAACGAGTCAATTGATTTAGATAAATATGATCAATATTATCATCACATGTTTTTGTGGGATGAAGACGCGAAACGTGTTGCCGGTGCTTACCGAATGGGATTGGGTTCAGAGATTTTTCCAAAATATGGCATGGATGGTTTTTACCTGAATGATTTATTCCGGCTTGAATCAGAATTGCACGAAATGATGAGGCAATCCATTGAAATGGGAAGAGCTTTTATCGTTAAAGATTACCAGCAAAAACCTATGCCTTTGTTTTTATTGTGGCGTGGCATTATACATACAACCTTGCGTTATCCGGAACACAAATTCCTCCTTGGTGGTGTAAGTATCAGCAATCAATTTACTGATTTCTCAAAATCGTTAATGATTGAGTTTATGAAATCTAATTATTATGATCCCTACATTGCGCAATACATTCATCCTAAAAAGGAATTTAAAGTAAAGCTAAAAGACGCGGATAAAGACTTTATTTTTGATGAAGCGGAAGCCGATTTGAATAAGTTTGATAAAATTATTGATGAATTGGAGCCTGGAAATTTGAGACTTCCAGTGCTTATAAAAAAATATATAAAGCAAAATGCTAAATTAGTGGCGTTCAATGTTGACCCAAAATTTAACAATGCTATTGATGGTTTGATGTACATTCGGATTGCAGATATTCCTGAAAGCACCATGAAGCCAGTGATGGAAGAATTTCAGGCAGAGCTCGAGAGAAAAGAAAAGCATGATAAATAAAAAAGTCCCGAACTAATCGGGACTTTTTTATTCATTTCCAACTTGTTCCTGAAACGTTTTCCAATCTTTTTCAGAAAGTGTGGGGTTACTTTTTAACTTCTTGCCTTTGATATATTCCAAAATATATTTGGCTCGCTCTTCGGATTCCGGATGATCGGCAATCCAATACATGCTTTTATCAATTCTGATATCCTGCGCCATCTGATACATAAAATCCGCCATAGGTCTGGGGTCAATTTTGGCTTCTATCATATATTTAACACTGGCAATATCAGCTTCTTTTTCGAGAGATCTGTCATAAGCAGAAGAGGAAAGTGTTTTCAGTATCTCTCTCGCCATCTGGCCTCCTTTTGAACCTCCGGCAGCAGTCAATAATACCGAATAGCCAATTTCTTTTGATAGTTTTTTCATCACGTGATGGTTTTCAATATGAGCTATCTCATGGCCTAAAACACCCTGTAGTGCTTCTTGCCTTTTGCAGTCTTTAATCAATCCTGTGTAAACTACCAAATGATTATTAGGTAATGCAAAGGCATTGATTTCATCTTTTTTTATAATATGTACTTTCAATGAATCTTGGTCAATATCATTAGCATCACATAATGGTTTTAGTAATTTATCCAATGATTTTACAATGGTGTCATTGGTGACAATATCTTCAGAATCTTCAATTTGTTTCCAAATCATATCACCGAGTTTGTGTTCCATATTTTCAGTTCGTTTCTCAACTTTGAACATCTTCATAAAATCGACTTGGGAAAATCCAAACCATACCAGAAAAAAAGATGCTACTAATAGAACTGCTTGTAATAAAATTTTCTTAGTCATTAGGGTCTGCATATTAAATTAGTAAGATTTCCAAAAAACAAAAACTGGACGTGTTTCCCTTTGCGGACTTGTGTAGCGGCATAAATGGTAGAAAAAATCTCTAACAGATTAAATAAGATCACGGTGAAAATATAAGCGAAGTATTGATTGCTTACTTTTTCATCGGTAAAAATAATAGACATTGTCCACCAGAAACTGGCGCTGTTAATTCCGAGCAAAGCCAGTTGCGAAAATAAGGCCTGTGTGCAATGCCAACGAACAAAATAAGTTCCTTTTCTATTGGCTAAATAGAAGAAGAATGTTGCCAATAAATTAATAATCGGTAACGGCAGTCCGGCGATAAGTGCTACCAAAGACATCAAATAGCTGTTGGATGCTTTTTCGCGTTCGTGTTCGCCGGGTTTGTAAACAAAAGTTGTTTCGTGTATCATAAATGTTTGTATAGATTCCAAATCCAATTGAGAAATACCAGCACTATCAAAATGAAAGCAATCCAAGGTTTTCTGATAGTAGTTTCTGTTTTTTTATACGATTTAAAAAAGCTGTCTTTTTTTAAAACCATATCCGTTATTATCCAAAATGGCACAATTGCCATAAGTAATAATACAATTATACCGAAAGGATTCATTTCTAATGAAGCGATCCATCTTTGCTGCAAAAGTAATTGTATGGCCCGGGTTGTACCACAAGAAGGGCAGGCATAACCTGTCACATTTTTAATCATACAAAAACTAACGTCAGTACTTTTCGAGCGATAAAGTGAAATGGCAAAATAAGTGTAGCCGGCAATTGCTGCCGTCAAGAATGTGGCATACAGCTTATTTCTTGGTGTCATTTAGTATAATGCGTTTTGGAACGTTTCCATATTTTTTTCACGGGCAGCGCCACTGATGGAAAACCAGTCAATAATTGTCCAGATGTAAAGTCCGCCACACGTTAATAATTTCGCAATTCCCAGCCCGGTATCACCAATAAAGAAGCGATCCATTCCAATTTGACCACCTAAAACTGATAAAATTTGTGCAGTATCAGGATTTTTAAATTGTAGTGTTTGTACCAAAGCCCATTTAGCATCATCTAAACTTAATAATTTTTCTCTTACAGCATTCAGATGGTGTCCTTCAAAATACTTGTTATTGGCAATCATAAACATGTCAACTTTTTGTGCGTCCATAATACGTTTGGTTTTTATTGGTTTTGTTTTATTTATTCGACTAAAATATAAAAAATTATAAGAAAGCGCTATCATTTGGTTCCCAAAGTTCAATTTTATTTCCTTCGGGGTCCAAAATCCAGCCAAACTTTCCATAATCGTAAGTTTCCATATCTCCTGCAATGGTTACTCCTTCTTCTTTTAGCACCTTTAGCAAGGCTTCCAAATCATGCACCCTGTAATTCATCATAAACGGTTTATCGCTTGGCGAAAAATACTTGGTGTCCGCGTCAAAAGGCGACCATTGCGTAGAGCATTCTTTGCCGTCTTTGTCTTTCCACCAAAACGTCCAGCCATATGAATCTACCGGAATTCCGAGATGGTTTTTGTACCATTCTTTTATAGCATTGGGATCTTCACATTTGAAGAAAAACCCACCTAAGCCTGTTACTCTTTTAATGTCTTTATTACTCATGTAATTTCTTGATTTTATCCGCAATGGTTTGCGCCAGTTTCTGATGACTTTCAAATGTCCAGCCGGCAATATGTGGTGTTAATAAAACATTTTCTCCCTGTAATAAATAGTCAAAGGCTCTTGGTTTTTGGGCGTCAACAAAAAGATTTTCAAAAGATGATTTTTCATATTCCAAAACATCCAGTCCCGCACCAAGAATTTTTCCAGATTGTAATGCTGTAACCAAATCATCTGTCACCACATTTTTCCCGCGTGACGTATTGATAAACCAAAATGGTTTGGCAAAAGCATTAATGAAATCAGTATTAATCATTTTATCTGTTTCAAGTGTCCATGGAATATGAAGGCTCAAAACATCGGCTTTAGCCTGTAATTCTGACAATGAAACCTGTTTGGCATTTTCATCGCCAACAGTTGGAAGCATATCATAACACAAAACATCCACATCAAATCCGCGCAGTTTTTTTGCAAATGATTTCCCCATATTGCCGTAACCAATCATCCCTATAGTTTTGCCTTCTAACTCATAACCACGGTTCCCTTCTCGAATCCAATGTCCTTCTTTTACCAATTTATCGGCACGATTCAGTTTATTCATTAAGGACAAAAGCATTCCCAGTGCATGTTCGCCAACAGCATTCCTGTTACCTTCCGGAGCGGCAATCAAATGGATATTTTTGGAAATGGCATACTCGCAATCAATGCTTTCCAAACCAGCACCTACGCGGGCTATGAATTTTAGATTGGTGGCTTTATCAATAAATTCCTTGTCAATTTTAAACCGGCTGCGGATAATGATGCCCTGATAATTGTGAATTTTGGCTTCAATTTCGGCTTTGTTGGATTCAAAATCGGCTTCATTTTGAAATCCTGCTTCTCCCAATTGTTCCCATAATAAGGGATGATTGCTGTCGATATGAAGTATTCTGACGTCTTGATTGGACATTGTTGCGTGTTAAAGAAGTAAATATACTATTTATTAAAAGACAATAAAAAAAGCCATCAAATTTCTCTGACGGCTAAAGTTGGTTTGAAAGGCGTGTACTGTTTCGTTTTATTTTTTCAAAACCTGAGTTACTGTTCCTAATAAAACATTGGCCCCAAGCGCTAAATCCTCATACGAGGAATATTCCAGCGGATTGTGGCTGATGCCATCTTTACAACGCACGAATATCATCCCATAATCGCAAACGTAAGACAGTGCCAACGCATCATGAAATGGACCGCTCATCAATTCAATTTCGTCCAATTGCAGTTTTTGGCATTCGGCGTGAATGATTTCCTTAATCCAATCAGCGCAATAACGCGGGTCGCTTTTGGTGTCTTCGGAAATGGAATACGTCAGATTATGTTTTTTGGTTATTGCTTCAATTTTGTCTCGAAGTTGTTTTTCATAACGGTTTCTTCTATCCAAATCAATATCGCGTAAGTCAATTGTCATGGTAACTTCTTCAGCTATGATATTTCGCGAAGCGGGAAAAACATTCAGGGTTCCGACAGTTCCTACGGTTGGATTTCCGGGAACCTGAGTCGCAATTTCGTTTAAGGCGATGATTATTTCCGCTGCACCGACCATAGCATCTTTTCGGATTGGCATTGGAACAGAACCTGCATGACCCGCCATTCCTTTGAGTTTGACTGTCCACCAAAGCGGTCCCGAAATTCCGGAAACTACGCCAATCGGTTTGTTTGCCATATCCAAAACGGGGCCTTGTTCAATATGTAATTCCAAAAAGCAAAAAATGCTTCCTTGTTTGTACTCTGATTCCTTAAACTTGGTAATATCGCAGCCAAAATCCTTTAATGCCTGTTCTCTTGTGATTCCGTCTTGGTCTTTTCTTTGCAATTCGCCTTCTTCAAATTTGCCTAAAATTCCACGCGAACCGAATAAGCCTTTGTTAAAACGCCAGCCTTCTTCATCGGCAAACGAAATTACTTCGATACTTCTTTCAGGGATAACGTCGTTTTCGTGCAATGTTCGAACCACTTCAATGGCGCACAAAACTCCAGCAACTCCGTCAAATCTTCCGCCGTAAGGTTGGGAATCGAGATGTGAACCCATCATCAAAACCGGCAAGTCAGGATTTTTGCCTTCCAGTCTTCCTATTAAGTTTCCAAAGTTGTCAATGTGAACCGACATTCCCGCTTCGCTCATCCAGGAACCGGCGATTTCAAAACCTTGTTTTTCCAAAGCCGTATGCGCAGGGCGACAGGTTCCAGTTTCACCAATTTTTCCGATTTTGGACATGGCTTCGAAATACGATTGAAGCCTTGTTGGGTTTATTTTCATATGTTTTCTAATTTAACGTCAGCGTGAGGGATTGCAGTGGAAATCCTTGTTATTGTGAGATTGCTTCGCAAGCTCGCAATGACAAGATTGCAACGGAAAGCCCGACCCGAAGGGACACGCCCAAAATTAATGATCATTCAACGGCCGGCCTTCTCTTTGCCAGTCTTTCCAGTTTACATATTCGGGAGCAACTCTGTGTTCTTCCATCGTGATGCAGGCATCAACAGGGCAAACCAATTTGCATAAATTACAGCCGACACATTCTTCTTCTTTAACTGTGTAATTGTTATATGGATTTCCTCTTTCGACATTGATTGATTGATGCGATGTGTCTTCGCAGGCGATGTAACACAGTCCGCAGTGGATGCATTTGTCTTGGTCGATTTTCGCAATATGATGGTAATTGATGTCTAAATCTTCCCAATGCGTTATTTTCTCTACTGATTTTCCGATGAAGTCGGTAGTTTTTTCAAACCCTTTTTCATCCATCCAGTTGCTTAAACCTTCGCACATATCTTCAACAATTCGGAAACCGTGATTCATCGCCGCAGTACAAACCTGCACAGAAGTTGCGCCTAAAAGCATGAATTCAACCGCATCTTTCCAAGTGCTCACGCCGCCAATTCCTGAAATTGGAACCTTAGATGCAATTGGATCCTGCGCTACAGTTGTTAGCATTTTTAAGGCGATTGGTTTTACGGCGGGACCGCAATAACCACCGAAAACGCTTTGTCCGGCAACGTATGGATTTGGAACCAAAGTATCCAAATCAATTCCGGTAACGCTTTGAATGGTGTTTATCAAACTCAATGCACTTGTTCCACCTTCTACGGCTCCACGCGCCGTTGGAACTACCGAATGTACATTGGGCGTAAGCTTAGTAATTACCGGAATTGTTGCTTTTTCCATTACCCATTCGACTACCATTTTGGCAATTTCCGGATCTTGTCCTACTGCTGCTCCCATTCCTCTTTCTGTCATTCCGTGTGGGCATCCAAAGTTTAATTCAAATCCCATTGCTCCGGCATCTTCTGCTTTCATGATTAAATCATGCCATGATTTTCGGTCGTTGTCCGCCATTAGGGAAACAATCATTGCTCTGTCTGGGAACATTTTTACGACTTCGTATATTTCTTTTAGATTGATTTCCAAAGGTCTGTCGCTGATTAGTTCGATATTGTTGAAGCCCATCATACGCTTTCCGCCATAATTCACGGAGGAATAACGCGAAGAAACATTTTTCACTTGCGAGCCTAATGTTTTCCACACTACGCCGCCCCAACCGGCTTCAAAAGCACGGACAACATTGATTAATTTATCGGTTGGAGGCGCGCTTGCTAACCAAAATGGATTTGGAGATTTGATTCCGAGGAAATCTGTTGATATATCTGCCATAATTTTCTATTTTATTGTTTAGCTTAATCTTGCTTAATTCCTTAATGGTAAAAAATTTTAAACCATTAAGAGATTAACGTTGATTAAGTTTTTAATTGTTGAATGTGGGTTTTAATTCGGATTCGATGATGTAATGTGGTCCAATCATGTATTTCAATATGGCTGCTGCCCCGTCTTTTCCTGCCTGAACAGCATCTACGACTTCTCTTCCACCGTTTACACAATCGCCGCCGGCGAAAACTCCAGTCATTTTTGTTGAAGACTTTCCTTCTACAGCTACTTTTCCGTTGTTATTTTCAATATTATTATCGTTTACCAAAGAAGTAAACGGCATCTGCCCGGCGGCTTTGATAACCATATCAACATCAAGCGTAAATGTTTCGCCTGAAACTATTGGGCTTCTTCTTCCGCTGGAATCCGGTTCGCCCAATTTCATCACATCGCAAACTAATTGAGTTACCTTTCCATTACCCAAAATTTCCTTTGGAGAGGTAAGCCACATGATTTTGCAGCCGTCAAGTTTTGCAATGTCAAGTTCTTTTTGGGTACACGGCATTTCGGCTTGTGTTCTTCTATAAACCAGAGTTACATCGCTCGCACCCAATCGTTTTGCCTGCGTTGCCGCATCAATAGCGGTCATTCCCATTCCGATTACCGCTACTTTATCGCCAACGGCAATTTTGGAATAGGCATTGTCGCGTAATTCGTAAATAAATTTTATCGCGTCTTCAACTCCTTCCAAATGTTCGCCCGGAATATCTAATTGGCGCGCCAATCCAACTCCGAACGCCATATAAACGGCATCGTAGTTTTGTTGTAATTGGGCTAACGTAATATCCTTTCCAAATTCTTGGTTGTATTTAATTTCGATCCCCCCAATGGAAGTAATATAGTTCACTTCATCTTCGCAGAATTCTGGAGTTACTTTATAAGCTGCAATTCCGTAAGTCATTAATCCGCCGCCTTTGGCTTCTTTTTCATAAATGGTTACATCGATTCCTTCACGACTCAAAGTGTGCGCGCAACTTAATCCGGCCGGACCAGCGCCGACAATCGCAACTCTTTTACCTTTTGATGGTTTTCTTTTGAATAATTGCCAATTATTGTCCATTGCCTTTTCGGTAGAATAGCGTTGGAGACGGGCAATGTTAATTGGTTCCTCGTGCATCAGATTGTATACGCAGGCACCTTCACATAATTTTTCTACCGGGCACACTTTACTACAACCAGCGCCCATAATGTTGGAAGCAAAAATGGTGTGTGCTGAACCCTTTAGGTTATCAGTAGCAATTTGCTTGATGAATTTTGGCACGTTGATGGACGTCGGGCATGACTTCATACAAGGTGGGTCGTAACAAAACAGGCAACGATTTGCTTCTGTCAACGCCGCATCCGCTGTTTCAAAAGGCGGATGGATGTCCGCAAAATTTTCTTGATATTCCGCAGTGGTTAAGCGGTTATTTTTAATACTCATATTCTAGTTGGTTTTATTTGTAATTGAAAGCTTTACCACAAATTCGTAAATTTATTTTTTAAAAAATTAATTAATTCAATTATCCAATTTGCGAATTTGCGGTTTATTTTATTTTTTTAAGGCGCTGTAATTTCGCCATACGTTTCCGGTCTTCTATCTCTGTAGAACTGCCATTTGCCACGGATTTGTTCGATTAAATCCAAATCAAATTCGGCTACCAAAAGTTCGTCTTTATCTTCGGAAGCGCAGGCGAAAATTTCGCCTAAAGGATTTACAAAATAGGAACTGCCGTAAAAGCGTCCGAGATTCCAAGGTTTTTCAATTCCCACACGATTAATGCAGCCCATGAAATAGCCATTGGCAACGGCATGAGCAGGTTGTTCTAATTTCCATAAATTTTGGGATTGTCCAACGGTTGTTGCAGATGGATTGTATACGATTTCAGCACCATTCAATCCAAGACATCTTGCACCATCTGGAAAATGCCTGTCGTAGCAAATATAAACGCCGACTTTGGCATACTTGGTTTGAAAGACTGGATATCCTAAATTCCCCGGTTTGAAGAAATATTTTTCCCAAAAACCACCTGTTTGTGGAATATGGTTTTTTCGGTATTTGCCTAAATAACTTCCGTCAGCATCAATGATAGCAGCGGTGTTGTATAAAACGCCGGCCTGATCTTTTTCGTAGACCGGAACAATAATAACCATGTCGTATTTTTTGGCATAGACCTGCATTCTTTCCGTAGTTGGACCAGGAACACTTTCTGCCGAAGCATACCAGGCGCTGTCTTGTCCCGGACAGAAATAGGGCGTATTGAAGATTTCCTGGAAACAAAGAATCTGAACGCCTTGTTTTCCGGCTTCTTCAATATATGGAATGTGCTTTTGCAGCATCGCTTCCATGATTTCGGGAATGGTTCCTTCTCCTTCTGTTTTGGCCAAACTCAATTGGATTAAGCCTGATTTTACTATTCGTGACATATCTTTTCTCTTGCTTCTTGCTTTCTTTTTTCTAAATCTTGCTTTGTACTTTATTTCGTTTTACAAACTGGCCGTAGCCTTTCTGTACTTTACATTCGTTGTTATCGATTACGACTTGCCCTCGGAGTAAAACGCTTTTTACTTTTCCTTTTACTTCCCAGCCTTCGTAGCCGCTATAATCAACATTCATGTGATGTGTTTTTGCTGAAAGCGTATGTTTTTCATTGGCATCAAACAACACTATATCGGCATCGCTGCCGATTGCAATTGTTCCTTTTTTTGGAAACATCCCGAAGATTTTTGCAGCATTGGTTGAAGCAACCTCTACATATTTATTCAGTGTGATTCTTCCTTTGTTTACGCCTTCACTGAAAAGCAATTCCATTCGGTTTTCTACCGCCGGATGACCATTTGGGATCTTGGAGAAATCGTCTTTCCCCATTAGTTTTTGTTCCCACATAAATGGACAATGATCGGTTGCAACAACTTGTACTAAACCTTGATTCAATCCAGCCCAAAGTGTTTCCTGATCTTTCTTTTCTCGAAGTGGTGGCGACATTACCCATTTGGCTCCTTCAAAATTTTGCTCGTACAAGCTTGCATCCAAAATCAAATATTGGATACAGGTTTCTACGAATAAATTCTGGTTTCTTCTGGTGGCGTTACGAACTGCATTCAAAGCGCCTTCACAAGTTAGATGAACGATATAACCCGGACAGCCTGTGTAATTTATCATATCTACAAAACGCTCACTGGCTTCCGCTTCAGTAACTTCAGGTTGTGATAAATAATGATAAAGAGGAGACAATTTCCCTTCTTCCCTGTGCTTTTGGATTAGGTAATCAATCATGTCACCATTAGTAGCGTGAACGTTGATTAATCCGCCATGTTTTTTGACCTCTTCCTGAAGGCCAATCATCTGGCGGTCATCAATCATTAATGCTCCTTTATACGCCATAAATGTTTTGAAAGAAGTGATTCCTTCCACTTCAATAAAATGCTGAATTTCCTTTTTGGTTTCGGCATTGAAATCGGTTACTGCCATATGAAAACTGTAGTCACCAACCGCATTATTATCGCTTCTCCCTTTCCAGTCCTTCAAAGCCGATTGCAGACTTTTGCCTTGCGTTTGAAGTATAAAATCAATAACCGTTGTTGTTCCACCAAAAAGCGCGGCACGCGTTCCTGTTTCATAATTATCGCTGGAATAGGTTCCCATAAACGGCATATCTAAATGTACGTGAGGATCGATTCCGCCTGGCATTACTAATTTACCGGACGCATCAATTTCAGTATCGGCTTTTACATTTAAGTTTTTACCAATAATTGAAATCGTTTCGCCTTCAATAAAAATATCAGCCACATAATCATCGGTAGCTGTTATAATTCTTCCATTTTTTATTAAAATACTCATCTTTTAAAAAATTAATTAAAATTCAAACATTAAGGAATTAAGGTTCATTAAGAAAAATACAAATCTTAATTTTCTTAATGCCTTAATAGTTAAAAAATTAAATTTTCAACCTTTATTCTTCATTGCAATCCAATAAATAAATCCGCTGATACTGAATCCAACGAACCAAGCATAGCTGTATAAACCTGTTAACCATTGTGGAAAAGCATTTGCATCTACCACTTTTATCGTCATTAAAAATCCGGGCACATTGGGTAAAATTCCAAGAATTAAAGCACTAATGGCGCAGAAATTAAATCCGTTTAAAAAGGAATAAATCCCTTTCGTGTTGTATAAATCATCCACGACTAATGTTTGTTTTCGGATGAAATAATAATCGACAATCATAATTCCGCCAACTGGTCCAAGCAAACTTGAATAGCCAACCAGCCAAGTGAAGATATATCCTGTTGGATCTGCAATTAACTTCCATGGAAAGATTAGAATCCCGATTATTCCTGTAATATATCCGCCTTTTCTGAAGTCGATTTTTGACGGCGATAAATTGGCAAAATCATTCGCCGGGCTTACAATATTCGCTGCAATATTTGTTGCCAATGTGGAAATCGCCACCGCAATCATAGCAATGCTTACTAATAATTTGCTATCAAACTTTCCGGCTAAAACTACAGGATCCCAAATCATTGTTCCGAAAACAATTGTGGTTGCCGAAGTTACTACAACGCCAACAAATGCAAACAGCGTCATTGATGTGGGCAAACCATAAATCTGTCCTTTGATTTGTGCTTTTTGAGAAGTTGCGTATCGTGTAAAGTCGGGAATATTTAAGGATAAGGTTGCCCAAAATCCAACCATTCCGGTCAAAGCCGGAAAAAAGAAATGAAAGAAATCGGTACTATTTGTAAATTTTGACGGCGTGTTTAATATTGGTCCCAAACCATGAGCAGCGCTCAAAGCCCAAAACAAAAGTGCCAAAGCTGCAACCGGTAAAAAAATTGCCTTGAAAACCAATAATTTTCGAATGCTCTCTACGCCCAAATACACCACGTACATGTTCAACAACCAAAACAAAATGAAACATATTGCCGGTCCGGTTTGTAATCCGAAGGAATCAGGAAAAATTTGGGGTAAAGTTTCTATTGATGGAATCCACAATCGTGTCATTTGAAAAATCGCAAATCCGCCAATCCAAGTTTGGATTCCGAACCAGCCACAAGCTACAATCGCCCGAAGCATTGCCGGAATATTAGCTCCAGCCGTTCCAAAACTTGCTCTTGCAAAAACCGGAAATGGAATTCCATATTTGGCTCCGGCATGACCATTTAGAATCATCGGGATTAAAACAACTGTATTTCCTAAGAATATGGTTAGTATTGCCTGCCACCAATTCATTCCACCTTCAATCAATGAACTCGACAGCATGTACGTTGGAATGCACAAACTCATGCTTATCCAAAGTGCTGCATAATTCCAAGTTGTCCAGGTTCGCTTTTCAGCCGAAATTGGAGCCAGGTCTTCGCTGTACAAAGCCGAATTTGTATTCATTGGTTTTGGTTAATTGTAAAACAGTTTGATTTTTTAAACCATTAAGGCATTAAGGATTTTAAACATAGTCTTACTTAAAACGCTTAATTTCTTAATGTTTGATTTTTTTAAATTAAAGCTTCGTCCGAGATTTTTAAGGCTTCGCTTATAATTACTAAACCTTCATCTATTTGGTCTTTGTTTACACATAATGGCGGAGCGATGAAAATATAACCCCAACGCACAAAGGTGTACATTCCTAACTGCCTGATTTTGGCGGCGATTTGATTAGATACTTTCATATCATCTCCAGCTCCGTTATAGGGAGCCATTAATTCGCCAGTAGTTTTATTTTTTAAAACATCCAGGCAGCCCAAAAGTCCGGTGTTTCTGAATGCTCCCATGCTTGGATGCTGGCTTCTCATCTGGTCAATCCTAGATTCTAGATATTTAGCCATTTCACGCGTGTTTTCAATCAATCTGTCACTTTCGTAGATGTTGATTACTGCCAAAGCCGCTGCCAATGCTACGGGGTGACCATTATAAGTCAGGCCGATCATCATTGGAGTGTTTTCGAATTTTTCTGCAATTCTGTCGGTCACCATTAAACATCCCAATGGTAAATAAGATGAAGTCAATCCTTTCGCCATGCATACCATATCAGGAACGATATCGTGGTTTTCAAAACCAAACCATTTTCCGGTGCGGCCAAAACCGCTCATTACCTCATCGGCGATGAATAGGATTCCGTATTTTTCGCAAAGTGCTTTTACTCCTTTTAGATATCCTTTTGGATAATGCAAACAACCCGACGAACCGCTTTCGCCTTCAAAGATAAAGGCTGCAATATTGGCTTTTCCTTCGAGATGAATTACTCTTTCCACATATTCCAAACTCAAACTCAACTTTGTAGCTTCGTCTAAATTTTTCATTCCAAAGAAATAATACGGATCATCAATATGAATCGAATTTGGCATTTGTTGGGAATCGTTCGCCAGTTTTCTAGGATCGCCACCGGCTGACATTCCGCCAATCGAACCACCATGGAAGGCTCTGTATCTTCCAATGATTTTGTGTCTTCCGGTATATAATCTTGCTAATTTTATCGCGTTGTCAATGGATGAAGTTCCGCATAACGTATAGAATGCTTTGTTCAAATCGCCGGGGCAAATTTCTGCTAACTTACGCGATAATTTTGCTCTGACTTCCGTCGTGCAGGATGGCGTTACAAAGCTCACTTTTTGCATTTGCTCAACCACCGCATCCGTAACACGTTGGTCGCCATGACCAATATTTACGGACATTAAGCCTGATGAAAAATCGATTATCCTGTTGCCATCGTAATCGTATAGATAAACGCCTTCGGCTCTTTCAATGGCAATTGGATTCACTGCCGCCTGTGCTGACCATGAAAATAAACTAAACTCTTTGCTGTCGCTTATGATTTGCTCTTTGGTCAATGTTTGTTCTTTCGTAATCATATTTCTTTTCTCTTTGTTCTTTTCTCTTTTTTCTATTTTTTAGCTCATCCAGTTAACACCGGCTTCGGCATTCCATTTTATTGTGCTTTTTTTCAATTTTGTCCAAAACTCGATTGAGCTTTTCCCGGTGATGTCACCAACTCCGAATTTACTTTCGTTCCAGCCACCAAAGCTGAACGGCTCTCTTGGCACCGGCACACCAACGTTCACGCCGATCATTCCGGCACTCGCTTTGTCAATAATGTAACGCGCCATTCCGCCGTTTTGGGTGAACACACTAGCCGCGTTTCCGTATGGATTTTTGTTTTCGATAGCCAATGCTTCATCAACAGTTTTGGTTCTGATGATGGAAATTACGGGTCCAAAGATTTCTTCTGTCGCGACACTCATTTCAGGTGTTACGAAGTCGATTACGGTTGGCCCAACATACGTTCCTTTTTCCTTTCCGGCTACCTTAAAATTCCGTCCGTCGACTAATACTTTGGCGCCATCTTTTTCCGCTTGGGAGATATAATTTTCAATACGTTCCTGCGATTCCTTATTAATAACGGGACCAAGATTCACTCCCGGAATTATCTTTCTTGCTTCGTCGCAAATTTTAGCTACGATATGATCTACATCGCCAACGCCCACCATTGCTGAAGCTGCCATACAACGCTGACCTGCACAGCCCGACATAGAAGCCGCTACGTTCTGAGCCGTCATATCGGGAATAGCATCTGGTAAAACCATTAGGTGGTTTTTAGCGCCGCCAAGGGATAAACATCTTTTATAATTTGAAGTAGCGCGTTGGTAAACAATTTTTGCCACTTTGGTCGAACCAACAAACGAAACTGCTTCAATTTTCGGGTGATCACAAATGGCATTTACGATTTCTACATCGCCATGTACTACATTGAAAACTCCATCAGGTAAGCCCGCTTCTTTCAAAAGCTCGGCTAATCTTCCGCAGCTTAGTGGCACTTTTTCAGAAGGTTTGATAATCATGCAGTTTCCTAACGCAATTGCATTCGGGATGGTCCAGTTTGGCACCATCGATGGAAAGTTGAATGGTACGATTGAGGCTACAACGCCAAGCGGAACATGTTCTGTTCGGCACTCAACACCCCGGCTCACTTCTAATAATTCACCTGTAATTAATTGCGGCAATGACGTGGCAAATTCTGTAAGTTCAATACATTTTTCTATTTCGGCTACCGATTCTCCGTAGGTTTTCCCGTTTTCCTCGCTACATAGTTCGGCTAGTTCCTTAAGGTTTTTTTCCAGTAGGGTTTTGTATCTGAAAAAAACCTGAACCCGTTCTTTAATTGGTGTTTTGCTCCAGGCAGGGAAAGCAGCCTGAGCAGCCTTCACAGCATCGTCTAAATCTTTAGCGCTTGATAATGGAACGGTAGATAAATAATTCCCGTCTAAAGGAGAAATTACATCCATTGTTTTTGAGGTTGAGGCATCGACAAATTTTCCTCCGATGTAATTCTGAATTGCTGAATATTTCATTGAAATCGCTATTGTTTTTTGTTAAATTGAAAATTTTAGGATAGCTAATTTGATTAATTATTCGGTATAAAAAAAATAATCTTTCATATTTTTTGTTAAAAAAGGTAGTTTGTTTTCATTTTTAATAATTTGCCTACCCATAAATCCATAATATCCTTGTTAAATAGGTAAAAGTCTTCATTTTTAAATATAATTAAACACAAAAAGGCACAAAAAACCATTTAAGGTATTAAGTTTCATTAAGATTTATATTTCTTAATTTTCTTAATCCCTTAATGGTTTAACAATAAGTAAAATGGTTAAAAAATTATTTTACTAAAAAAATTTAGAATAGTGGCAGAATCTTGAACTTTATCCTAATATCCTGCACCAGCACCAGCAATAACTTCAATTGGATGCCAGGTTGTTTTGGTTTCCTGGAAATCATAAATCAGATGCGGAGATTCGTGCTTGTCATCAAAATAATCGCTGTCTTCACGAAGAACTACACGCTTCATGTTTTCGATTGCTAAGTCCTGAATTTTGGCGATGATTTCTGAATTATTCCCACAATACAAAATGGCATTGACATCTTTATGAGCCGCGAATTGAGTCAGTAACTCGGTTTGATTTCCGGTAAGGATATTAACCACACCGCCCGGAACATCTGAAGTTGCCAAAACTTCTGCAAAGGTAACAGCGCATAATGCCAACTGCTCAGATGCCAAAACCACGCAAGTATTTCCACCGGAAATGATACTTGCTATTTGTGTCACTAAACCAAGTAAGCCACTTTGCTGAGGAGCATAAGCTGCCACAACTCCGGTTGGTTCAGGTACGGAAAAATTAAAAAAACTTCCCGAAACAGGATTCACGCTACTGTATAGTTGAGTGTATTTATCACACCAGCCGGCATAGTAAATTAGGCGATCGATGCTCAAATCTACCTCTTGTTCTGCTTTAGCTTTAGGGATTCCTTGTAGTTCTAATTCAGAAACAAACTGTGCTTTTCTTCCTTCGAGAACTTCTGCAATCCTATACAGAATCTGATTGCGGTTGTAAGCTGTTTTGTGTGACCATCCACCTTGTGCATTCCGTGCAGCTACAACGGCATTCCTAAAATCCTTTACAGAGGACAGGCACATGTTAGCCACCGTTTTCTTATTGACAACAAGCGGATAATAACGCCCCGATTCGGTTCTTGGAAAACTTCCGCCGATATATATTTTATAGGTTTTCAAAACTTCTATTCTTGACATGATGATACTTTTTATTCAAATTTTAAATACGCTTCCAATCCGGGAATTCCGCCTTCCCTTCCATGGCCACTTTCTTTATAACCTCCAAATGGAGACGCCGGATCGAACTTGTTAAAGGTGTTTGCCCAAACCACTCCGGCACGCATTTGTGACGTCATGTTAAAGATTTTTGAACCTTTATCTGTCCACACTCCCGCAGATAATCCGTATGGTGTATTGTTTGCTTTTTCGATAACTTCATCAACCGTTCTGAAAGTTTGGATTGCGAGAACCGGCCCGAAGATTTCTTCCTGAGCAATCCTGTTGGACTGGCTTACCTTGGTGAAAAGCGTTGGCCTGCACCAATACCCTTTTGATGGTAAGTCACAAGCTGGCTGGTACATTTCGGCACCTTCGCTTTTTCCTATTTCGATATATTTGGCGATGGTGTCTAATTGTTTTTTGGAGTTGATAGCACCTATATCAGTATTTTTATCCAATGGATCGCCAACGTGTAACGAATTCATTCGGTCTTTTAATTTCTGAACGACAGTATCAAATACCGATTCCTGAACATAAAGACGCGAACCTGCACAGCAGACATGTCCCTGGTTGAAGAAGATTCCGTTTACAATTCCTTCCACTGCCTGGTCTAAAGCAGCATCTTCAAAAATGATGTTGGCGGCTTTTCCTCCCAATTCCATTGTGGATTTTTTCGGAGTTCCCGCAATTGCTTTCATGATTATTTTACCCACAGCTGTAGACCCAGTAAAAGCAATCTTATCAACATCGGGATGGTTTACGATGTGTGAGCCTGTAAGTCCGGCACCTGAAACAATATTTACAACTCCCGCCGGCAGACCTGCTTCCTGAATAACTTCTGCCAATAAATAGGCCGTTAGTGGAGTCGTTTCCGATGATTTAATGACTACAGTATTTCCTGCAGCCAACGCCGGCGCAATTTTCCAGGCAGCCATTAATAATGGAAAGTTCCATGGAATTATTTGTCCCGCAACACCAATTGCCTGTGGCCTTCTGTTTGGAAAAGCGTATTCCAACTTATCTGCCCATCCTGCATAATAAAAGAAATGTGCTGCTGCCAAAGGAACATCGACGTCACGAGATTCGCGGATTGCCTTTCCGCCGTTTAAGGTTTCTACAACTGCAAATTCCCTTGCACGTTCTTGTATTATCCTTGCGATTCTATAAATGTATTTCCCGCGTTCTTTCCCTGATAATTTTGACCAGACGGTATCGTATGCTTTTCGTGCCGCTTTTACTGCAGAATCGATATCGGCTTCATTGGCTTCAGCTACTTTGGCTAACACTTTCTCGTTGGCCGGATTTATGGTGTCGAAATACTTTCCTGATTTTGGTGCAACGAACTTGCCATTGATAAACAAATCGTACGTATCCTTTAGTTTAAAATGTGTAGTACTTTCGGGTGCCGGAGCTAATTTCCAGTCTGAACTAAAATCTATTGTATGTGTTTTTTTCATTCGGGTTAAACTTTAGAAAAATAATCGTTTGACTGGTAAATGCCAGTTTTTTGTTTTACTATTTGAAGTAATACATCGTTGGCTAAACTACTGGCTCCAAATCGGAAGTACTCGTTGGTTAACCATTTTCCGCCAAGGGTTTCCTTTACCATTAATAAATAATGTAGCGCCAATTTAGAGTTCGAAATTCCGCCTGCAGGCTTCATCCCAATCATGATTCCGGTTTTATAATAATAGTCACGTATTGCTTCCAACATTACTAAAGTTACCGGTAGCGTTGCCGCTGGTTTTATCTTCCCGGTAGAGGTTTTTA
Source organism: Flavobacterium sp. (assembly GCF_025352425.1). Taxonomy (GTDB): domain Bacteria; phylum Bacteroidota; class Bacteroidia; order Flavobacteriales; family Flavobacteriaceae; genus Flavobacterium. The sequence continues at coordinate 17,262 of NZ_JANXTI010000032.1, read as the reverse complement.
TAAAATCGGCTCCTGCATACATCGCAATATCACTAGCCTGCCGCACTTTGTCTAGGGTTCCTATTTCTCCTGTTTCAAGGATAACTTTTAAGCGGACGTTTTTGCCACAGGCTTCCTTGATCATCGCGATTTCATCAAAAACAAAATTGTACTCACCGCTATGGAATTTGCCACGGCTGATTACCATGTCAACTTCATCCGCACCTCCATCAACGGCCATTTTAGTATCCAATAGTTTGATTTCAGCACTCGATTGCCCGCTTGGAAACGCTGTTGCCACCGAAGCCACCTTAACGCCGGTTCCTTTAAGTTCATTTACGGCAAGTTTGACAAAGTTTGGATACACGCAAACCGCAGCTGTAGTAGGCAATCCGGGAATATCATCGTGCAAATGGTGTGCTTTGAAGCAAAGTTGTTTTACTTTTTCGTCGGTATCTGCACCTTCTAGCGTAGTCAGGTCAATCATGTTCAGCGCCATAAGCAGGCCTTGCATTTTTGATTCTTTTTTAATGCTTCGGGCAGTAATTCGGGCAATCCTATCTTCAATCCCAACCTGGTCTATTCTTGGGGAATTTAAAAAATCAATCTGTTTCATTTATAAATGTAGTTAATAAGCCGTGGTGATTATTGGTGTAGAACCACCACGAACAGACAAATATATAAATTAGTTTAAAGATTAAGGGTTTAAAGGTTTAAAAGTTTACCGGGCGCATCTATACCCAATCGATATTACTTTTTACTAATCTACAGTATATATGATGCTGCATGCATGCTCTTTGGATAAAGGGTATTTTGTTGTTGCCTGATTCCTCATTACTCTATAATGAATCTATAGTGAGTCTATAATAACTCTATAAATTAAGTATAAATTATAGAACGACTATAGATTTACTTTATATCTTTTACACATTCAACACGACCCAAACTAAAGTCTGGCATCATATATGTGTAAGGCAGCCATATATTATTCTAATTAAAATAATGAAATTATGGCGCAATTAGACAGAAGTAAGTCAATTACCGGGGCGATTGGCAACATAGTATTTAAGAAAATAGGCAACAAGCAGATCCTGCAAAGCAAGCCTGATTCGGTTAAGCAGACAAAAAGCACAAAAGCGGCGGGCTCGGAGTTTAGGCAATGCAGCCTTTGGGGACAACGGCTCCGCCATGGACTGCGTTCCTTTTTGGCCGGCGAGGAAGGTGGTTATATGCACAGCAGGCTCAACGGACAATTGTATGCAGCGATACAAATGAATACGGTGCTACCCAAAGGCGAACGCACTCCGCTAAACAGTGATATGAGTACTTTGGCGGGATTTGAATTCAACACCCACTCGCCTTTTATGGATTATTTTGCACTGCCAATAGAAGCGATGCTCGATGAACAGCGGCAGGTAGTGGTGACCGTTCCTGAATTTGATCCTAGGACGGCACTGCAGTTTGCGCAAAATACCAAACAGGCGGAACTGCTGATTTATGTACTGGCAACTAATTTTGACAATAACACCGGCTTTCCTGATGACTATACGTTAATCCCGATACCAAACAATTTTGCGGTGGTTCCCCAAACGTTATGGACCAGCAAGCCGATCCCCGAAGGATACCTGCTATTGGTATGTGCCAAGCTGCAGTTTTATAACACCACCCGCTTTACCGAAAAGCATTATGTGAATAGTAAGGAGTGTTGTCCGATGAGGGTGGTGATGGTGGGGTAGCGCCGGGAATTTAACATCTTGGTTTACAGGCGTTACTTATCGGGGTTATGTTGGAAACAATAACCGTTGGCAATGCTTGTCATGTGTTTGCAACGTGTGCCCTTCTTTGTGATTCCTTTGCATTGGACCGTTACATCGTGGCCTCTAGCTGTATTTGAAGAAGTTAACCCCAACGACTGATATTTGGTAGGTTTGCATATTTTACATGGAACCAGTCCAAGTTCTGCTGCCTGTTGATATGAAATTTCCTCAGATACATTCTCGACCATCCTGCAACTACCTAAGTGATACTTTGAACCTGAAGGGGTTTTGTAAATTCTTTGTGCGGTTGCAGCCACCGCAATGAATAAAAAGTAAAGCAGATATTTCTTCATAATGATTTTTCAATTCATTCTGGTGTTGGTCAATGCGTATAACCCGCTTCACCATTTCTTTTGAGTCTGACTTTGTAATTATCGCAACGATTACAAGTGTGATTGGACTGCCATGTCAGAGTGAGTTCATGTACTCCTTGTGTATGACCTAATTTTGAAATATTTAAATCATAGGAATATCCAAAAGTAAATTCGCCCGATTTCATGGAAACTATGGGATTAACAGAAGTTATAAAATGACCATTCCCGCTTTTACGCTCCGGATTAGTTGCCGTTATTACTCCAAAAGTGAACATGGGCATTTCCAACATACCGCCTATATCTAATCTATTGTATTGGGATTGCCTCATGTAGTTAAACGTAAACAATACATCGGTATCATCAGGCAAAAATCTCAGTGAAGCCCTTTCGAAAGTCAAATAATACCCTCCGTGAACTGTCAGAAACATATCTAAAGGCATATTACCCGTTTCAGTAAAAGAAATGTCAGGCCGGTTAATATGTTTTAAGGCTGCACCGAACCAGGCATTTTCCTGATCTACCACGATGCCAACGGAAACATCAAAAAAATCAATCTTGTCTGTACCATGTAAAACTCCCGGATCAATACTCCCACCACTAATTGAACCATCGTTAATATTGATTTGATCTTCTAATAATAAATTGCGGAAATTAAAATTTTTACGTCCGTAGCCCCCTTCAATTCCCATTCGTAGTCGCCAGTCATAATCGAGCTCGACTCTATAAGAGACAGCTCCATTCAATTGAAAATAATTATAATTGGTAAATTCTTCATGGTGGTTTAAGACATTGCCGCCGACCGCAAGCTGATCGGTAACCATATTGTTTGCATAGCCGTATCTGGTATCCATTCTCCTATTACCATCAGGCCATTGCCTACGATTAAGCAAACCTGCGTTCCATGCATTAGCTAAACCGGTAAAGGCTGGGTTAAGTGTTTCGGGCACGAGCATATATTGTGTAAAGACTGGGTCCTGAGCTGTGGATTCCAGAGTTGTAAAAATCATAAGCAAATACAAAAAAAGTCGTAATTTCATTTTTATACCAGCTTATTTAATTAAAACGAAGGTTTGGTTTGAATTAACGATGGTACCATAAAATGTTTCAGCAGTAACCTTACTGTAATAATTTCCGTTTTCTGCATTAAATCCTTTAATTTTTGAATCCCAACCGATCAATACATCGCCTTTTTCGGAATAAATTAGCGAACCCCAGGTATCATATATATCTAGGACAATATTTTTTAAGCCTTTTGTGACTGGGCGATAGGTGTCATTTAGCCTATCATTATTTGGTGTAAAAGCGGTAGGCACAACTAAAACATACCCTTTTTCAATTATAAGACTAATGGTTTGGGTATAAACGCATCCAAAAGGATACGTTACAGTTTGGGTAACTATATAATCCTTTGGGATAAGATAGGTATGCACAGGATTTACTTCGGTAGAAAAAGTCCCATCGCCAAAATCCCAGGAAACCGATACATAATCACCTGTAATATTGCTTGTAAATTGAATTGGATCACCAATGGAATAAATTCCATAAGTAGTATATCCAATAGAAGTTTGATCAAAAGTAGGATAACCCAGTTCCGGCGTATCGACAACTACGGTTTGTGTAGCAATACAGCCATAACTGTCGGTTACGGTTAGCAAAACCGTTCCGTTTACATCTGAATGCATTGTTTCATTATTTGCCCCGCTAATTGTACCGCTCGACCATTGAAGTTGATATGGAGGTATCCCCCCTGACACTTGAGCTGTAAAGTTTTGATTAACGGAATGTGCTGCGCAATCAAAAGTGGTTTGTGTTATAACATTAATTAGAATCGGGTCAGGTCTTGTAATTGAATATTGTGCTGTTTTGATACAACCATTCGCATCGGTTACCGTTACCAGGTAGTTTCCGGAAGTGATATTATTTAAATCCTCTGTTGCGCTACTATTTGACCATGAATAAGTATATGGTGGTGTTCCTCCTGCCACAATTAAGTCAATTGCCCCAGAATTAGCAGTAGTACAATTAAATGCATTTGTAAGGTTAGCCGAAAGAACCAAAGCTTGTGGCTCGACTATGGTAAATGTTCTTACAATATAGCAGGGTGTTCCATCAGAAATGGTTGCTGTATAAGTTCCTGCGGCTAAATTATTCCGAATAAGCCCCGCGCTGCTGCCATCACTCCACGATAAAGCAACCGGTGCAATGCCTCCAGTCAGATTTAAATTTATACTACCGTTATGTGCACCAAAACAGGTAATATTTGATACAGTTGGATTAACTGTAAAAACAGGAGCTTCCGGTATTACAATAGTTGCCGTTTTAATACATCCAACGTTATCGGTTACAGTTATGGTATAGTTCCCTGCTGATAAATTAGTTTGTATTAAACTTGTCGACAAATTGCTCCACTGAAATGTATAGGGAGCGTTTCCACCAGACAATGTAACAGTCATTGAAGCATTATTTGCTCCATAACAGGTTATCGGAGTCGTTGTATACGCAATTACTATATCGTTAGATTGCGTAATCACTACTGATAAGGTTTTTATACATCCATTAGCATCAGTAACCGTCAGATTATAAGTGCCTGCCGGTATTCCGGAAAGATTTTGACTGGCGGATGTAAATCCACCAGGTCCACTCCATGAAAAACCATAACCACTACCAACGGTTCCACCCGTAACATTTACTACTATAGCTCCGGTTGAAGCTCCATAGCAAAGGACATTTGTCTGACTTACTAAACTCAATACTAAAAGCGGGGGTTCGGTGATAGTAAAACTTGCTGCTCTTGGTCCACAATTATTAGCATCTGTAACTGAAACAGTATAGTTTCCGGGACTCAAACCAGAAATATCTTCGGTTACGGCATACGGACTACCTCCTTTTGTCCAGGTGTAAACATAACTACCTGTTCCCCCGGTAACCGTAATTTGAATGCTTCCGTTTGCAGCATTGTAACAGGTGACATCACTTTCATTATCAACTGTAATGATAATATCTGCAGGTTCAGTGATGGTATACGAGTTGGAAAATGGGCATCCGCCTGCATCTGCAATCGTCACGTTATAAGTCCCTGGTGCTAAATTTGAAATACTCGTCGCTGTAGAAGTAAACACACCTGGACCTGTCCAAGATATATTATAAGGTGTGCCTGAAGAAAAAGGAATTCCCCCGGTAATGTTAGTTGTAATTGAAGCAATATTTACTCCGAAACACCTATTATCATTCAATACTATATTAGGATTGATTGCTGGATTTACAGTTACTGTTACCGTAAAATTAGCGCCGACGCAAGTTCCGGAAGCAGGAGTTACCGTATAAGTTACAGTAGATGGACTTGTGGTTGTATTAACCAACGTTTGACTAATGTTTGGCTGCGCTGTAGGTTGTGCCGATGCTCCTGTTACCGTAGCTGTTGGGCTTATTATTGGGTTTGACCATGTATAGGTTGTGCCCGATGGGACAATATTACCTCCTCCATTAGCGGGCGTAACCGTAAATGTTGTTGCGCTGCAAATAGTTGAAGCTGTTGATGATATTACAGGATTGTCATTAACTATTACTGTAGCTGGATTGGTAGTTATTACAGAACAACCTCCAGTTAATGCTGAGAAAGTAACCACACAGTAATAGTATGTCGTTCCCGATGTTAAGGCTGGTGGAGAATAAGTTGCGTTAGTTGCACCTATAATGATATTTCCTCCTGTATTAGAATTTATCGTGTTTGTGTACCATTGGTATGTTGGAGTTCCCACTCCGTTGTTATATGTTAATGATAGGAGTGTTGGAGTTCCGTTCACACAGACCGTGCTGGAAGCGGGTTGGTTAGCAATGGTAGGCGCTACATTTACAATTACCTCTGCGGTATTGGTAGTTGCATTGCAGCCTGAACCTGCAGCCTGCGTTATTGTGCAATAGTAATACACTGTCCCTGCTGTTATTGTTAGTGGGGTGAATGTACTGTTGGTTTCTCCAGGTATAGCAGTTCCAGAAGTAATGTTGTTGGTACTGGAGCTATACCACTGATAGTTATAAGTCGTTCCTATGCCTCCAGAAGTTGCAACTGTTAGTATAGTAGCTGTAGTATTTTGACAAACTGTTTGTGTTGCCAAGGGTTGTGTATTTATTATTGGATCATTGACAATAATTACCTCTGCAACTGTACTTGTTTTTGCTCCACATCCACTACCGCTAAAGTTGATTACTACATAGTAATAATAATTACCAGAAGAGGTATAGACAGGTGGGGAATAGTTAACACCAGTTGCTCCGGGAATAGATGTTCCTCCAACATTAGAATTAGTCGTATTAGAATACCATTGATAACTTGGCGTACCGGTTCCGCCAGTATATGTTACCGTAAGCGGATTTGGAATGGTAATTCCAACACATAAACTCTGCGTTGGTTGTGGCTGTTGATTGATAGTTGAACCAGTTGTTATAGTTACATCAGCAGTATTTGTTGATATTGTGGCGCAACTTCCAACTATGCCGGAAAAGGTAATTGTACAGTAATAATAAATAGTTCCAACAGTTGTTGCGGGTGGCGAATAAGTTGGATTGGTCTCACCACTTATTGCCGTCCCGGTTGTATTGTTATTAGATGTGTTCGAGTACCATTGGTAGGTTGGTGTACCAGCTCCATTACTATACGTTAAAGATAAAACAGTTGGCGTCCCACCCAAGCAAACAGTACTTGAAACGGGTTGGTTTACAATTGTTGGAGAGGCATTAATTATGACTTCTGCCGTCGTACTTGTTACACTACAGCCTAATGTTGCGGTTTGGGATATTATACAATAATAAAAATTTATTCCCACTGTAGTTGTTGGAGGTAAATAAGTTGAACTATTAGCACCTGATATTGCTGTTCCTGAAGTTGTATTGTTGGTGTTATTACTATACCACTGATATGAAAAAGCTCCATTCCCGCCAGTTGCCACGACCTGTAATGTTGTTGGGGTTGCTCCCTGACATAAAGTTTGGGTTGTTGTTGGTTGGGTTGTTATAGTAGGGTCATTAAAAACATTTATTTGAGCTACATTACTGGTTGCTGCCCCACAATTATTTCCAGACAAACTAATTGTAACATAGTGATAGTATGTACCTGCCGTGGTAAATACTGGCGGTGTGTAACTAGGAGAATTTGTACCAACAGGTGTGCCTCCAGTCGTGGTATTATTTATATTATTATACCATTGATATGTTGCTGTTCCGGTTCCCCCAGAATATGAAACTGTTAGAGGAGATGCAATTGTAACACCTATACACAAATCTTGTGTTGGCGTTGGTTGTGTATTTATTGTGGGTGAGGGACTGACAATTACTGTCGCAACATTAGAGGTGACGCTTGCACATCCACCAGAGGACAAGGATATTATACAATAATAATACAAAGTTCCTGCGGTTGTTGCCGGCGGATTGTAAGTTGCGTTAGTTGCCCCGGAAATTAACGTCCCTCCTGATGCAGCATTAGAAATATTGGAATACCATTGATAAGTTGGTGTAACCGAAGAGCTGTTTAAAGCAACCGTTAATGGTGTTGGAGTTCCTCCTAAACAAACTGAGCTCGAAGCGGGTTGCGTCGTAATGGTTGGTGCCGGATTAACATTGACAATATACATTACAGAAGGTCCTGCACATGCTCCTGGGTCTGACCCAATCGTTGGAATAATAGTGTAAGTTACAGTTCCTGGAGAGGTATTCGTTGTGGTAATAGTTTGAACTGGAATCGTATTTGTTCCTGAAGGCGTAAATCCGCTTATACCAGTTGTAGCAGACGCTGTCCAGCTAAAAGTTGTACCACTAGAATTGGCTGTTAAGTTTACCAAAGTAGTAGATGAGCCAGAACAGATAGTTTGACTCAAACTGCTATTGGTTATTACGGGAGCAGTATTGACCGAAAAAGTTTGTGCGGCAGTATTGGAAGGGCCACATTCATTAGTTACTACCAGGGAAACTGTATAAGGCCCTCCTGCGGGATAAGTAATAGTTCCGGGGGTTACAGCGGTTGATGTAGAAGGGCTTCCGCCGGGAAGACTCCAGGCGTAGGTCAATGTACCTCCTATTGGTGCGCAATTAGTAACTGTAGCTGAAGGTGTAATGGAGGCGCTACCGCAGGCAGTGTTTATGACAGCCAAAATAACTGTTGGTGGTTTTTTAACGGTTACTGTTTGGGTTCCGCTCGTAACAGAACCGCAAGAATTATTAATAGTCATACTAATAGTATAGGTTCCGGGGGTGACAAAATTAAATGTTGGTTCTGCAGTTGTAGATGTAGTTCCAGAAGCATAATTCCAAGTTGCTGGTACGCTTCCACAAAAGCCACTAGCATATGTAACGTTCCACTGGTATGTGGGATTACCTGGGCAAGAATTAGTAATGATTGTAGTATTGTCAGGGGTAATTATTAATGGAGTACATCCAGAATTAGGATTTATGGTAAATAGAGGGATTAATGGCGATTCAATACAAATTTGTTGAGTTTTTGTAGTTGTTCCACATCCGTTTTGAGCGGTAAGTGTAACCGTATAAGTACCTGTCCCTGAAAAGATATGATTACCATTCGTCGCACTAGTTACCCAACCTGTTGTAATTACGTTACTAGCACCACTTGCAGGATCACCAAAATTCCAAGTAAATCTGGTACTACTAACGCAGCCGCTATCATACCCTAAGGTGGTCGTATTAGTAAATAGAATATTAGAAGTTACACATCCAATTAGAGGGGCTGTAAAATTCGCAATAGGCTTTGACCTTGTATTCCCTCCAACAACAGTTCCAGTAGTACTTCGACATGCATTTGTCACAACTAAGGTTATTATAAAATCACCACCGGGACAACTATTGGTTGTGTAAGAGTATGGTATTGGATAATTTGCTGAGAGGAGTGGATTAGCTGCGTTATAATATGGTGAAGCAACCATTGTAGCCTGATCTAAATTAAGAGTAGGAGAGCCGTCACCATAATTAACAGCATAAGTTGTTCCGGGTGAATTTTGTGCCCAGTTACCAATTGTATATTGAATAATTGGAGTCGGGATACACATATCTACAGTTCCTCCGGGATTAAGAACTCCCGCCGATGGATTTGAAATATTTTTAACAGTATAAGTTATCGAATTACTACATCCAAAATTGCCAATAGCCGTTATAGTCATATTATAAACTCCCAGTTGCGTATATGTGTGAGAAATTGGAAAGCTAATATTATTTTCTTGTGGCGTTGTATCACCCCAATTTACTGAATATGATGTTATACAACTCGATGAAGCTGATGTATTTTCTACAGTTATTGAATATGTTGTGCTTGTAATTGATGCTACAGTACAATTATTGAATTGACTCGCTGCACTTGTTGCATTGGGATCGATAAAACTAATATCAGGTTTCTGGTTCACGTTAACCTGATAGCTTCTGGTTACCGTACAACCACCACCTGTAATCGTTAATGTTACATTAAAAGAAGCGGTTCCACATCCCAGAGATGTAAAAGCATGTGTAGGATTAACCGCTGTCGAAAGAGCAGAACCATCTCCAAAATCCCAGGAATACGTATAAGAACCACTTCCAATGACAGACGAATTAAACTGAACTATTGTTCCGGAACAAGAATTATTATAAACAATTGTAAAATCGACTGTTGGTGCTGCGTTAACTGTAATAATAGCAGTTCCTGTGACATTAATCGGATTGGGCGGAGGGGAAGAATCCTGAACACTAACCAAACTGTAGGTAAAAATACCCGTGGCATTCGTTGGTGCGGGGAAGGTAACAGTACTACTTGGTGCCGTGGTTGAAATAGTTTGATTTCCAGGGGTACCCGATACGGTATAAATAAAAGTATATGGTGCTGTCCCTCCGCTTCCTGTAAAAGTTATTAAAGGGCTTGCAGCGTTCTGACAAACCGTAGTACTTCCTGAAATGGTTGCGGAAGGTACTAGCAGACTTGTGGCAAACCCATACTGACCGCACAACAATACTAAAACAAGGAAGCTAGCCTTTGGAAACTTGCTGATCACATCCTTCCTGAACTTTAATAAAAAATCCAAATGATATAAAGGCAATATTTTTTTGTCACTTATTTTCAGATGTTTCCCCATTTTCAAAAGTGAATTACATTAGGAATTATTCAAACGTTACAATATTAAAAATAACACATAAATAATCGTCAAAGCGCGAGTTTTAATCGTTAAAAAACAAATAAATGCGCTGAAGCGCATATCTAATTAATATTAAAACTTCATAAATGTAACAAACCACCCACGCCGCAGTCTAACCATTCAATTAACTTAAATCCGTTATTATTATTTATTACCTTTAGCGGGTTAATCAACCAAAATGTATAATGAAGAACATTAAAATCTCTATTATTGCCGCGGCAGTCGTAATGGCTTCCTGTGCTAAAAAAGAAGAACAGCTTACTTCGGGTATCGATAAAAAAAACATGGATACCAAAGTAAATCCCGGCGACAACTTCGCCGATTATGTAAATGGTATCTGGTATAAAAACACCAAAATTCCTGCAGACAAAGCCTCTTATGGTGCTTTTGATATGCTGTATGACCAATCGCTTGTAGATGTAAAAGCTATTATTGAAAATGCTGCCAAAAGCGATAACGCGGAAGGCAGCGACGAACAAAAAATAGGTGATTACTACGCCTCTTTTATGAATAGAAAAGATCGGGATGCTAAAGGTATAACTCCTATTCAGGGTGATATAAAAGCCATTGATGCGATTGCGGATTATAGTGCTCTGGCCGCTTATTTTGGCGCTTCGAACCGAACTGGAGTAACGGTTCCGATTAGCATATTTGTCAATCAGGATTCCAAAAACCCAAATGAGTATGCCCTTACCACATGGCAGTCCGGAATAGGACTTCCTGAAAGAGAATACTATACCTCAACGGACGCGAAGATGATGGACATCCGTAAAAAATATGTAGCCCATATTGAGAAGATGTTGCAGTTATGTAGCATTGCGGACCCTGCCGGAAGTGCTGCTAAAATCATGGCACTTGAAACTACCATAGCTTCAACTCACATGAAAAAAGAAGACACGCGTGATGTTGTAAAGCTTTACAACAAATACAATACGGCCGATTTAAAGACCCTGATGCCCGATTTTGATTGGGCTGCTTTGCTTAAAACTGCTGGTATGGATAAAGAAAAATCAATCATCATATCACAGGTTGAGAATACAAAAAACTTAAACAATATCATCAAGAATACACCGCTCGACACCTGGAAAATCTATCTTAAATGGGGATTAATTAACCGAAATGCTAACCGATTAAACTCGGCATTAGACAAGCAGAGTTTTGAGTTTTATAGTAAGACATTGTATGGCGTTGAGAAACAACAGGAAGACTGGAAGCGTGGTGTAAACGCTGTTAATGGCGCAATGGGAGAAATGGTAGGCAAAGTTTATGTTGAAAAACACTTTTCTCCTGAAGCGAAAGAACGTATGGTAACCTTGGTTAAAAACCTATTGAAAGCCTACGCTGAAAGCATTAAGAAATTAGACTGGATGAGTGCCGATACCAAAAAGCAAGCCTTAGCGAAAGTTGATAAATTCATGATAAAAATTGGGTATCCGGATAAATGGAGAGACTACTCCAGTTTGAAGGTTGCCAAAAATGACTTGTATGGCAATGCCGTAAGAGCAAACGAATTTGAATACCAAAGAAACCTAAACAAATTAGGAAAGCCTGTTGACAGAACCGAATGGGGCATGACGCCACAAACGGTGAACGCTTATTACAATCCATCGCTTAACGAAATCGTATTTCCTGCAGCAATCCTACAACCGCCTTTCTTTAACTTAAAAGCTGATGATGCTGTAAATTATGGTGGTATCGGAGCGGTAATTGGTCACGAAATCGGTCACGGATTCGATGACCAGGGAAGCGCTTATGATGGTGCGGGAGTAATGAAAAACTGGTGGACCGCAACCGATCTGACGGCATTCAAAGCTAAAACAGGTGCGTTGGTAGCGCAATACAGCGGATTTAAAGCATTCTCGGATTTAAATGTAAACGGAGCATATACGCTTGGTGAAAACATTGGGGATTTGGGTGGACTAAGTATTGCCATCAAAGCCTATAAAGAAAGCCTTGGCGGAAAAGAAGCACCTGTATTGGATGGGTTTACAGGCATGCAACGAGTATTTCTGGGTTGGGGACAAGTATGGGGAGAAAAAGCGCGTGAAGAAGCAGTTCGCAGCCAAATTGCAGGCGATCCACATTCACCAGCTAAATTCAGGATTAATGGTGTTGTTAGAAACGTGCCTGAATTCTATGAAGCATTCAAGATCAAACCAACGGATTCGTTATATCTTGCTCCGGAAAAGCGGGTTAAGATTTGGTAGTATTTTAAAAATATTGGAAGCCCAATCTCATCAACGAGGTTGGGCTTTTTTTATTTAAAGCGAATTTCTGATTATTAAATCGGAAGGGTTTTCTATTTGTTCTTTTCCTGAATTTAATACCATTGCAGCTAACGTTTTTCCCATTACTTTGAAGTCTGTTGAAATTGTAGTTATTCCATTTTCGACTACTTTTTTTAAAGGCGTATCGTTATAGGATATGATTCCGAAATCTTTCCCAATGATTAAATCTTGCCTTTTTGCCTGTTCAATTACGTTTACCAAATGTCTGTCGGTTGGAATAATAAAAACCTCGCCTTTGTGAATTGTGTTTTCCTCAAAACCGGTTATAATTTCGTTTTCAAATGCTGCGTCATTACAAAACTTGGTAAATCCATCTACCATTCCCAAAGGTTCTTTATCTCCGGGGAAAATCAAAATCATTTTTTTGTATTTTGACAAGAGTAATTTACCTTTCTGCAAAGCAGCATAAATATCTTTTGAAAAACTCTGATGAACCGATGGGAAATCATTTAAGCCGTTGTTGGTTTGATCCAAAATGTAAACATCCTGCTTCGGTAAGGTTTTGATTATGGAAGCTGTACCAGTCAAGTTTGTTGGCATTATGATATATTTTGAATAATTACCGTTGCTTTCAGAAACAAGTTTTTTGAACATCTCAATATTAAAATGATGAAAAAAAATATCAATTTGAGCAACGTTATTTATTTCTTCCTTAAAGGAATTATAAATATCCTCTTTAAAAGAATTCAGTTCATCAAACAACAAAAAATCCTCTGCTCAAAACTAAACTCAACGCTTTTGATGTAATATCCTTTGCCTAAAATGGCGAAAACAATTCCTCTTTTTTTGAGCTCGTCATAAGCTAGTAAAACCGTATCTCTTGAAATCGAAAACTCTAAGCTGACTTTATTTACCGAAGGCAATCTGTCGCCCTTTTGCAACCGGTTTTCCGCGATGGCTATTTCTACGGACGAAACAATCTGTTTGTATTTGGGTGTCCCCGATTGGTTTTCTATGTTTATTATTTTCATAATCATAATAACTGGTGGGAAGATACGGAAAAACCGGTAGGTACTGGTGTGGTCGCATTATAATGTTTTATACTTTTAGTAGTTTATAAAAATAAGATGCTTTCAGATAATTTACATATGGATACCGCAAATGCAACATTACTGGGTTCAGTACCGGACGAAGGTCAGGTTTTTTGCCGCACGCTGGTTAATAAAAAAGGCGCTGAACTCAAGGTTATGGATTACGGCGCGACGATAATGGCGCTAAAAATCCCTTTGGTCAATGGCGAAAAAATTGATATTGTTTTGGGCTTTGATACGTTGGAGGATTATATCAATTCCTATTCTCTGTCGAGTCCACCTTATTTTGGAACCGTTGCCGGGCGCTATGCAGGACGGATAAACAACGGAGAATTTTCATTGAACGGGAAACAATACTTCCTAAACAAAAATCATGGCGAACACCATCTGCATGGTGGATTTTTAGGATTTAGCAGAAAACTTTGGAAAGTTATTTCAATTTCATCAGAGGAGAATCCGTCCATTACGTTAGAATATATCAGCAAAAACAATGAAGAAAACTATCCGGGAGAATTGACAGTTCAGGTTACGTATACTTTGACAGAAGAGAATGAACTCCAAGTCAGATTTACTGCTACCGCATCAGAAGATACCATTGTCAATTTAACGCAGCACAGTTATTTTAATCTTGACGGACATTTGAACAGTATTTCAGATCAAAAACTTGTCATTAATTCGAAACAAATATTAGAAATGAATGAAAAGCTTATTCCGTCAGGGAATTTTATTGACCTGAAAAATCATGCTTTTGATTTTGATGAAGAAAAACCACCGCCAATTTCCATAGACACTACGTTTGTTGTGGAAGGGCGGGATGCAGCCACGCTCATTAGTGAAAAAAATAAACTAAAATTGTCTGTTATAACCAATCAGCCTGCGGTGCATATTTATGTGGGAGGAAACTGTTTCGGCAGGATCAAAGGAAGGGAAAATGCAGATTATCACACAAACAGTGGCATTTGTTTTGAGACACAAAATTTTCCTGATGCTCCAAATCATGCTCATTTTCCAAATTCTGTTTTGAAAAAAGGAGAAATATATCATCATCAAACTACATTCAAATTTGAAAATTTATAATCGTGAATAAATTTCTTTTATTATTGCTTTTTTCGACATTTGGCTTCAGCCAGAATAAACCTTTTGCCAAAGGCGCGGATGTAGGCTGGCTGCCTCAAATGGAAGCTACCGGTTACAAATTTTATGATGCAGATGGCAAAGAAAAAGATTGTCTGCAATTACTGAAAGACCGCGGAATGAATTCAATTCGCTTACGCGTTTGGGTGAATCCAAATGATGATAAAGCAAGCGGACATTGTAGTAAGGAAGAAACCGTAGTTATGGCTTTGCGTGCACAAAAAATGGGAATGCGCGTTATGATTGACTTCCATTATTCTGATTCCTGGGCCGATCCGACAAAGCAATATAAACCGAAAGCCTGGAAAAATCATTCTTTTCCCGAATTATTAAACGATGTTTATAATCACACTTTTGATGTGATTTCTGCTCTAAAAAAAGCTGGCGTAACTCCGGAATGGGTTCAGATTGGAAACGAAATCCCAGTAGGAATGCTATGGCCTGATGGCAGCACCGATAATTGGCAACAACTGGGACAATTATTAAACAAAGGTTATGATGCAGTAAAAGCCGTGGACAAAAAAATAAAAGTTATTGTGCACGTAGACGAAGGAAATAACAATGCCAAATTTAGGAAGTTCTTTGATAATGCTACCGCACAAAAAGTACGTTATGATGTAATCGGTCTTTCGTATTATCCGTTTTGGATTAAAAAAGATTATACTGAAGTCATCGCCGAATTAGAATCCAATTTAAACGACATGGCAAAACGCTACGGCAAAGAAGTTATGATTGTAGAAATTGGCGGCGAAGATGACAAAGTCGAGAATACTTACCAACTCTTGGCCACCGCGATTAAAGCCGCGAAGAACGTTCCGAATCACAAAGGGATTGGCGTATTATATTGGGAACCGGAAGGCGCAAGAAGCTGGAGCCATTATAACTTAAGTGCTTGGCAAGCGGACGGAAAACCTTCGCCCGCATTGGATGCTTTTAAAGAATAAATTACTAAAGATGTATAAAAAATCGATTCTTATTTGTTTCTTGTTTTTGTCGTTTGCTTTAGCAAATGCACAAAAGACCCGAGCACCCGAGCCGAAGCCGAACGGAGCAAAGCTAAAATAAGTCTCGATGAAGATTGGAAGTTCCATTTTGGGAATTCAGCAAATCATCGAAGATTCACGAACACAAAAAAAACACTTTAAAGTTGTGAGTAAAAAGAAATTAATTCAACCTACTTCAGAGCATTTTGAAAAGTTGTTTCATACGCAACCTCAATACATTTTTCTTTCCCCGGGGAGAATCAATATAATTGGTGAACACGTTGACTATAACGACGGTTTTGTAATGCCCGCTGCCATCAACAAGTACATTTGCTTTGCCATTTCCAAAAATCAAAACAGCGAGTGTAATCTTATTGCGATGGATCTCAACGAAACCTACAAATTTAATCTGAAAGACGAACTTGAGCCTGTCGATACGATGTGGGCCAATTATATTTTGGGCGTATTGAGCCAGCTAAAAAATACGCATGGATTGGCACAAGGCTTCAATATTGTTTTCAGCAGTACCATTCCTATGGGAGCCGGACTTTCTTCTTCGGCAGCTCTTGAATGTGGAATTGGTTATGCGATGAATACGTTGTTTGATTTGGGTTTAACCAAAGAGAAAATCGCCCTAATTGGACAAAAATCAGAACACACATTTGTAGGCGTAAAGTGTGGGATTATGGATCAATTTGCTTCGGTTTTTGGCAAAAAAAACAAAGTCATCAAACTTGATTGCAATTCACTGGAATATGAATATTACAAAGCCGACTTCAAGAAATATTCGTTACTTTTATTAGACAGCAATGTAAAACATACGCATTTAACTTCGGGTTATAATGTACGCAGACAGGAAGTAGAGCAAGGCTTGAGGATTATTAAAGAACATTTCCCTATGGTAAAAACGTTTCGTGATTGTGATGAAATAATGGTTTTGAAACTGAAGGACCAATTAGGCGAAACTATTTTTAAACGCTGTCATTTTGTAGTCAGGGAAATTCAACGTGTTCAGGATGCGGCCGCCGCTTTATCAGAATCAGATTTTAAAAAACTAGGTGAATTGATGTCGGAAACGCATCAAGGTTTATCAAAAGAATACGAAGTGAGTTGCAAAGAAATTGACTTTTTAGTCGATGCCGTTCAACATGAAAAAACCGTTTTAGGTTCCCGGATGATGGGCGGGGGTTTTGGCGGCTGTTCAATTAACTTAGTTGAAAAAGGAACCGAAGAAGCACTAATTAAAACTATTTCTGGACGCTACGCAGACACTTTTGGTATCGAACTAAAAGCTTACAAAGTAAAAATCTCAAAAGGAACAACTCAATATAAAAATAATATTCTTTAACCATTAAGAGATTAAGTTTGCTTCGCCAGTTAGCAATGCTCGTGTCATTAAGACTTAATTACCTTAACCCGTTGGGTGTAATTATTTGAAGTAAAATAAATTGATTAGATATTGGTCAAGATACTGAAATTCAGTATCTTGATGTCGCCAAACAAACCAATATCTATGTCAAATATAGTAAAAAATTATTTTAGAGTTTTAGA
>NZ_JANXTI010000030.1 GCF_025352425.1 Flavobacterium sp. | reverse complement strand
TAAACGCCGCTTTCACTCCAGGAGCGATCAATACTACAGGAGAAACTATCTGTAATGGAGGTACTCCGGCAATAACTATTGGCAGCACAACTGCAGCGAGTGGCGGAGATAGTTCTATCACGTATTCATGGCGTTCATCAGCAGATGGTTATACCGCTGCTATTTCAGGAGCAATAAGTGCCACTTATTTACCACCGGCAGGATTAACGACAACGACAAGTTACAGACGTTATGCCAATGACGGTACCTGTAATACTACCCCAACGGTTTCCTCAGGAACCTGGACAGTAACAGTAAACGCCGCTTTCACACCAGGAGCTATCAATACTACTGGAGAAACTATATGTAATGGAGGCACTCCAGTCATCACTATTGGCAGTACCACCGCAGCAAGTGGCGGAGATGGTTCTATCACCTATTCATGGCGTTCATCAGCAGATGGTTATACCGCTGCTATTTCAGGAGCGACAAGTGCCACTTATTTACCACCTGCAGGATTAACGACAACGACAAGTTACAGACGTTATGCCAATGATGGCACCTGTAATACTACCCCAACGGTTTCCTCAGGAACCTGGACAGTAACAGTAAATGCGGCTTTCACTCCAGGAGCGATCAATACTCCAGGAGAAACTATCTGTAATGGAGGCAATCCAGTGATCACTATCGGCAGTGCCACTGCAGCCAGTGGCGGAGATAGTTCTATCACGTATTCATGGCGTTCATCAGCAGATGGTTATACCGCTGCTATTTCAGGAGCAATAAGTGCCACTTATTTACCACCGGCAGGATTAACGACAACGACAAGTTACAGACGTTATGCTAAAGATGGCACCTGTAATACTACCCCAACGGTTTCTTTGGGAACGTGGACAGTAACTGTGGATGCTACTACTGTGGGAGGCACTGTTTCTTCGAACCAAACTATTTGCTCAGGAACACAACCGTCCGATTTGACTTTATCGGGACATACAGGTTCTGTAATTAAATGGGAATCTTCTTTGGATGTAAGTTTTACATCACCGACGGATATAATTGTAACTTCAACAACACTCACTGGAGCTACAATTGGAAGTTTGACTCAAGATACTTATTTCAGGGCGGTTGTTCAAAATGGTTCTTGTAATACTGAAGAATCTTCATCAGTTTTAATCACTGTAAATGATACATCAGTTGGTGGATCCGTTACTGGTGGAACAGCAATTTGTTCGGGTACTACAAGCGGCCTTTTGATGTTGTCGGGTTACACAGGCAGTATAATTCGTTGGGAATATTCAGTTAGCCCTTTTACCTCGTGGACAACTATTGTGAATACCACTACAACATATACGTCAGGTACATTAACACAGACAACTCAATTTAGAGCAGTAATTCAAAATGGTGTTTGTCCTGAGGTTTATTCAGTAGCTACCAGTGTTGATATTAATACAACAACATGGAGTAGTGGAGCGTGGAGTATTGGAGCTCCCGATTCGAGCACGTCAGCTGTAATTGCAAGTTCTTATACTTCAGCGGGAAATATCGATGCCTGTTCGCTAACGGTCAATAACGGAGCAACGGTAGTGATTTCATCGGGAGATACTGTTACTTTGAGAGGTTCATTAACAGCTAATGTAGGAAGTTTTGTTACATTTAATAATAATGCCAATTTGATACAAAGCGGTTCGACAAACACCAACTCGGGTGCAATTATTATAAAAAGGAATAGTTCGTTTTTGAAAAGACTGGATTATACTTTATGGTCATCTCCTGTTGCGAATCAGAAATTGAAAGCATTTTCTCCAGGAACATTAGACACACGTTTTTATACTTATAATACACAAACTATTGTATCTCCTGCAACGGCTGCTAATATTTATGTAGCAGTGCCAAGTCCATCAACGACTAACTTTGATACAGCAAAAGGATATTTAATACGTGTGCCGAACACTCATTCTACGACAGGTGCTATATGGACAGGTTCATTTACCGGAGTTCCAAATAACGGTAATTATAGCTATACGTTATTGGACGGTGGTGCTGGGCAACGATTCAATTTAGTGGGCAATCCATATCCATCTCCTATAGATGCGGTGGCTTTTGTGGGTGATATCAATAACAGTTCGACAATAACCGGAGCATTATATTTTTGGAGAAAAACCAACAACGCCTTGAGCCCAAGTTATTGTACCTGGACAACAGGTGGTTTTGTTACCAACAACGAAGCCCAAGTATTTGATCCGATGGATGTTATTCAAACAGGTCAAGGATTCTTTGTTGAAGGAACTGGAAGCGGAACTGTTAATTTTGATAATACAATGAGAGTTGATAATCACGCTAATCAATTTTTCAGATCATCAAATA
Source organism: Flavobacterium sp. (assembly GCF_025352425.1). Taxonomy (GTDB): domain Bacteria; phylum Bacteroidota; class Bacteroidia; order Flavobacteriales; family Flavobacteriaceae; genus Flavobacterium. The sequence goes on along the minus strand of NZ_JANXTI010000030.1, from coordinate 10,447 downwards.
CGCAATCAACTACTTCTATTGAAAGAAACAGAATATGGTTAAACGCAACTAACACAGGCGGATTATTCTCTCAAACTATGGTTGGTTATATTACCAATGCTACTCAAGGTGTTGATGCTGCCATTGACGGAAAGTATATTAATGATGGAGAAATTGCTTTGACTTCCTTAATTAATGCAGTACCATACGCTATTCAGGGAAGAACTTTACCTTTTGATGCTAATGATATTGTGCCTCTAAACTTTAAAGTTACGATGGCAGGGAATTATACGATAGCTATTGACCATGTTGATGGGTTATTTTCAGCCGGATCTCAATCAATCTATCTGAAAGATAATTTGACAACTACTATTCATAATTTGAATACAGGTGCTTATTCTTTTGCATCCGACGCAGGAATATTTGCCAACCGTTTTGAAATTGTTTACGCATTACCATTAGGAACTGAAAATCCAATCTTTACCGCTAACAATGTAGTTATCTATAGTCACAATGACGAATTTGTTGTAAATACAGGTAATATCATTATGTCTTCGGTTAAAGTATTTGACATAAGAGGCAGATTGATTGAAGAAAAAACAGCTATCAACGCAAGTCAAACTACAATAAAAGGAGGATTGGCAAACGAAGTGCTATTGGTTCAAATCACCTCTGATGATGGAATAACGGTTACCAAAAAAGTAGTCAGATAATCGAAGTCGCAAAAATAGAATAGATAAAAAAAATCCATCACTTTAAAGTGGTGGATTTTTGTTTGAGATATAAAAAAGGAACTACTTTTTGGTAATATTAAATTGCTTTTTTAGCTTTTCTTAAAGTATAAATTACAAAGCATAATCCCGCAAATGCTAATAGAAAAATTTTTCCATTTATTGGTGCTGGTAGCGGATCACCTCCTTCAAGGCCGCCGCCTCCAACATTATCTCCAGGTTGTGCAAAAGCCACAAAATCAAACATTAATACAAAAATAAATAAATATAATTTCAGTAGGTTTTTCATAACATTTTATTTCAAAAGGTAAATATAGTAATCATTTTTAGAAGTAAAAAACAATAGCCGTTTTATTAAAGTTAATTAATCAAACTCGGAAGTGAACAATAATTTAACATTAGGAAACTTGCTTTGGGTCATTTGTATTGTGAACTCTGAATCAGCCAAAAAGACCAATTGGCCATATTTGTCATGAGCCAGGAATTTTTGTTTAATTCTCTTAAATTCCCTGAATTCTTCGCTTTTTGGATCGGTTGGCTGAACCCAGCACGCTTTGTGTACAGGAAAGTTTTCATAGCTGCATTTGGCGCCATATTCATGCTCTAAACGGTATTGAATTACTTCATACTGAAGTGCGCCAACAGTCCCAATAACTTTTCGATTGTTCATTTCTAATGTAAACAATTGCGCTACACCTTCATCCATTAACTGGTCAATTCCTTTGTCTAGTTGTTTTGACTTTAATGGGTCAGCATTATTGATATATCTGAAATGTTCCGGTGAGAAACTTGGAATTCCTTTGAAACTCATTATTTCTCCCTCGGTTAATGTATCGCCAATTTTAAAATTCCCTGTATCGTGTAAACCAACAATATCGCCAGGATAAGAGATGTCAACAATTTCTTTTTTCTCTGCAAAAAAGGCATTTGGACTGGAGAATTTTAGATTCTTGTTCAGCCTTACGTGCATGTAGGGTTTGTTTCGCTCAAAGGTTCCCGAAACAATTTTTACAAACGCTAGTCTATCGCGGTGTTTTGGGTCCATATTAGCATGGATTTTGAAAACAAAACCTGCCATTTTTTGTTCTTCGGGTTTTACCAAGCGTGTTTCTGATTCCTTTGGTCTTGGCGCCGGAGCAATTTCAACAAAACAATCCAGCAATTCCCTGACTCCAAAATTATTCAAGGCAGATCCGAAAAATACCGGCTGTAAATTACCTGCCAGGTATTGTTCCCTGTCAAAAGCCGGATAAACTTCCGAAATTAATTCAAGTTCTTCCCGTAGTTTAACCGCTGGTTTTTGCCCAATAATTTTTTCCAGTTCCGGACTTTCAATATCTGAAAAAGCAATAGTATCTTCAATGTTTTTGCGGCTATCTCCACTGAATAGATTTATGTTGTGTTCCCAAATGTTATAAATTCCCTGAAAGTCATAACCCATTCCGATTGGGAAACTCAAGGGTGTAACACTCAAACCTAGTTTCTGTTCCACTTCATCCATCAAATCAAAGGCATCTTTTCCTTCTCTATCTAACTTATTGATAAAAACGATAATCGGAATGTGACGCATTCTACAAACCGCCACTAATTTTTCTGTTTGTTCCTCAACACCTTTGGCAACGTCAATTACCACAATAACACTATCGACAGCAGTTAATGTTCTGAATGTATCTTCAGCAAAATCCTTGTGTCCCGGTGTATCCAGAATATTGATTTTCTTCCCCTGATAGTTAAATGCTAAAACCGAAGTAGATACCGAAATTCCTCTTTGGCGCTCAATTTCCATGAAATCGGAAGTCGCGCCTTTTTTGATTTTATTGTTTTTAACTGCGCCAGCTTCCTGAATAGCACCTCCAAATAGCAATAATTTTTCCGTGAGCGTGGTTTTTCCGGCATCCGGATGCGAAATAATTCCAAAGGTTCTGCGACGTTCTATCTCTTTTAAAAAACTCATGATTTTTAATAAATTGGTTGCAAAAATACTATTATTTACCGATTATTTTGGCATGGTTAACATTTCAAATCTTTCTATAGTTTTTTCGTGTTAATAAAATTTTGTTAATACTAGTCGTGATAGTTGGATAATGTGTTTGAATTGTTATTTTTGTTGATTGTTAGGTTGCTTTTCAAAAGTGATTTTGGTCAATCAATAAATACAGAATTTAATTGAAATTTTTAATAGAAATGAGTTTTAGACAGTTTTATTTAGGGTTGTTTTTTTTAATATCCTTTGCAGGCATTGCACAAAATAATACAAAGGAAGTTTTGTTTACCATCAATGAGAAACCTTATTATACAGATGAATTCTCGAGGATTTATAAGAAAAATTTAGATTTGGTTAAAGATGATTCCCAAAAGGATTTAAATCAATATTTACAACTTTTTGTTGGATATAAATTAAAAGTGAGCAAAGCCTATAAACTTGGTTTACAAAATGGGACACAGTATCAAAACGAGTTAAAATCATACCGAACGCAATTAGCCAAAAACTATTTTAACGACACCAAAATTACTGAAGAACTTGTGGACGAAGGGTATAACCGCCTTCAAAAAGAAATCAGGGCTTCGCACATTCTTGTTTTGGTTGATGAAAATGCTTCGCCGGAAGACACGTTGAAGGCATACAAAAAAATTGAAGATATTAGCAAAAAAGCTCTAGCCGGTGAAGATTTCGAAAACTTAGCGGTTCAATATTCGGAAGATCCATCAGCCAAAGAAAATAAAGGTGATTTGGGTTATTTCACAGCTTTCAGAATGGTTTACCCATTTGAAAGTGCGGCATACACTACTCAAAAAGGAAAAATCTCTAAAATAATTAGAACTCGTTTCGGATATCATATTTTAAAAGTTAATGATATAAGAGCCAATCGTGGCGAAATTACGGTGGCTCACATTATGATTTTAAAACCAAAACCTGAAGAAGCCGAAAAAAATGCTGAAAAGACCATCAACGAAATTTATAAAAAAATCCAGCAAGGGGAAAAATTTGAAGATTTAGCCAAACAATTCTCTGAAGACAAGTCTTCTGCTTCTAAAGGTGGCGTGTTGAATAAATTTGGTTCCGGACAATTAAGTTCTGAAGAATTTGAAAATACTGCTTTTTCGCTTGTTAAAGTTGGAGATATGTCTAAACCATTCCAATCTGATTTCGGTTGGCACATTGTCAAGCTGATAGAAAAGCATCCGGTAAAATCAATAGACGAAATGAGAAATGAATTGGAGACTAAAATTGGAAAAGATGATAGATCTAAGAAAATTACAGCTTCATTAAACGAAAAACTCCGAAAAAAATACACTTATAAAAGAGATGCCAAGCAATATGGCCTAATTTCAAAATTGGTAACCAACGAATTCTATGAGTCAAAATGGACACTTCCTGTAAATGCCAATGACTTTACTGCGACTTTGTTGACTATTAATGCTAAGAAAATTGATGGAAAAGCATTTTTGGATTTCTTGGACAAACAACAAAAAGCAGGTTTGAAAACAAAACCATTGTCAAAATTAGTTGACGCTTCGTACGATAAATTTTTGGATGAACAATTGACGGCATATTATGATGAAAACCTAGAAACAGAATTTCCAGAGTTTTCAAATGTCATGGAAGAATATCGCGATGGATTATTGCTTTTTGATTTAATGGAAAAAGAAATCTGGGATCGCGCCAAAACCGATACTATTGGTTTGAAAAAGTTTTATGATGAACATAAAATGGAGCATATGTGGAAGAAAAGGGTTGACGTTACCATTGCATCTTCCACGAAAGAAGATATGATTAAAAAAGCACAGGCGTTTTTGAAAAAAAATGAGAAGTCACAAGCTATTAAATACAAATTGAATGTTGACAATGTAATAAATGTAATGACCAACAGCGGTGTTTTTGAAGAAGGAAGTGATGCATTGCCAAAAACAATGAAGTATAATCTGGGTGTTTCTGAAGTTTTTAAGGAAGGCGAGTATTATTTTGTTACCAAAGTAGATAAGATATTGCCCGAAGATGTTAAGACACTCGAAGAATCCAAAGGGAAAATGGTCAACGATTATCAGCAATATTTAGAGCAACGATGGGTTGATGATTTAAAAAAGGAGTTTACCGTAAAAATTAATACTGATGTTTTTGAAGGCGTAAAAAAACAGCTGAAATAAGTTCTGCTGAACAAAAAAAAATAGAATTGATTAAAAAATTTGAAAAGGATATCACCGATGATACCATTAAAAACAATGATTATGAAATATACCATTAACAAACTTAACGCTGCAATTATAACAATTCTTTGTACAGTTTGTTTTGCCAACGCACAGGAAATTATTAAAGATTCAGTGAAAACGAAGCCTGTAACAACTTCCTTTAAAAAGCAAAAAATTGATGGTGTTATTGCAACAGTAGGCGATTATATTATACTTGATTCTGACATTGATAAATCTTATTTAGAATTATCAAGCCAGGGAAATTCTATAAAGGATATTACCCGTTGTCAAATGCTGGGGAAATTATTAGAGGATAAATTGTATGCGCATCAGGCGGTTCAGGACAGTATCATCATCAAGGATGAAGAAATCAAGGAAAAACTGAATGAGCAGGTAAATTATATGGTGGAACAACTCGGTTCAATGGATAAAGTGGTTCAATATTTCAAGAAAAATACTGAAGACGAATTCCGAACTGAATTATTTGACATCATTAAAATGAATAAACTGGGTGCAGAAATGCAGAAGAAAATTATTGATGGTGTGGAAATTACTCCGGAAGAAACGCGTAATTTCTTTAAAGCCATCCCTGAAAGTGATTTGCCGGTTTTTGGTGCCGAAATGGAAGTTGCGCAAATTGTTGTGGCTCCGAAAATTTCTGAAGAAGAAAAACAAAGAGTAATTACAAGGTTAAAGGAAATTAAGGCGGAAGTCTTAGGCGGAGCCAGTTTCAAGACAAGAGCCGTAATTTATTCTGATGACAGAGGTTCTGCATCTAGTGGCGGATTCTATAAAATCAATAGAAAAACCCAATTTGTAAAAGAATTTAAAGATGTTGCTTTTTCATTAGGCGAAGGGGAAATTTCTGAACCGTTCGAAACAGAATACGGTTATCACATTATTATGGTTGAGAAAATAAAAGGCCAGGAAGTAGAGTTAAGGCATATTTTGATGATGCCAAAAGTTTCGGAGCAGGCTTTGAAAGATGCAAAAGAGAAAATTCTTTTAATAAAAAGAAAAATCGAAAACAGTGAAATTACTTTTGCCGATGCCGCAAGAACAATGTCTGATGAGAAAGAAACACGTGCTAATGGTGGCGTTTTGATTAATCCTAAAACACAGGACACGCACTTTGAATTAACCAAAATGGATCCGAGTTTGTACAGTGAGGTTTCTAATTTGAAAGATAAAGCGATAACTGCTCCAATTTTAGATGATGATCTTAAAACCGGAAAAAAATATAAAATCATTACCGTGACTGATAGAATTGATCAGCACACAGCCGACTATGCGCGGGATTATGTAAAAATTAAAGATTTGGCGCTAAAAGAAAAACAAATCAAAGCCATTGCCAAATGGACCGATGAAAAAATTAAGGAAACCTATATAAAAATTAACGGTGAGTATAAAGATTGTACTTTTACTAACAATTGGTTGAAAAAATAAATACATAAATTCAGATTATTGGAATACTTGTTCCTTAATCCTAATATTAAGAAAAATGTCAGATGTTACCGCCGTTCAAAAATTAGTTCAAAAAAGAATTGAGCTCAAAAAAGAAATTGCTAAGATAATTGTAGGTCAGGATGATGTGATTGATCAAATTTTACTAAGCATTTTTTCCGGCGGACATGCGCTTTTAGTAGGCGTTCCCGGTTTGGCTAAAACACTAATGGTGAATACTATTTCACAAGCACTGGGATTGGATTTTAAAAGAATACAGTTCACACCCGATTTGATGCCTTCGGATATTTTAGGAAGTGAAATTCTGGATGAAAGCCGTCAGTTTAAGTTTATCAAAGGGCCAATCTTTGCCAACATTATTTTAGCCGATGAGATTAACAGAACGCCGCCAAAAACACAGGCAGCTTTGTTGGAAGCGATGCAGGAACGTTCGGTAACTATTGCGGGTCAGAATTATAAATTAGATTTGCCTTATTTTGTTTTGGCAACCCAAAATCCAATTGAGCAGGAAGGAACGTATCCTTTGCCTGAAGCGCAATTAGACCGTTTTATGTTTGCTATCAAGTTGGATTATCCATCTTTTTCGGAAGAAGTTGATGTAGTAAAAAGCACCACATCGGATAAAAGTCCGACCATTAATCCGTTATTTACTGCACAGGAAATCATTGATTTTCAGCATTTGGTTCGCAGAATCCCAGTGGCCGATAACGTGATTGAATATGCTGTTACGCTAGTAAGTAAAACACGTCCAAACAATCCTTTGTCTAACGATTATATTAAAAATTATATCGATTGGGGAGCAGGACCAAGAGCTTCGCAGAATTTGATTCTGGCTGCCAAAGCCAATGCCGCTTTCAACGGAAAATTTTCTCCGGATATTGAAGATGTAAAAGCAGTAGCAACAGGAATTCTTCGTCACAGAATTATTAAAAACTACAAAGCAGACGCCGAAGGAATTACCGAAGAAATGATTATCGGTAAATTATTGTAACCTTAGTTTTCTCCGAAAAACAAGCTACTTTTGATAGGTATAAATAGACGTTTTCAGTTAGTGCTGATAAACCGATTAATTGTTCAGCAACGATTGATCATTTGTTGCCGAATAATCTTCCGTTTCTTGCGCAACATTTTTTACTTCTTCTTAAGTAAGTCATCCAGCTCTTTATCGTAGAAAAATAAAAACATGCTTCCCATCATATCTTGGTCGATAGCAGTTGTGTTATTTACTTCCAAAACAATTTCATAATCATGCTTTTTGTAGAGCCAAATACCTTCTACAGATGAAAAAGGTGCTATGCTGGTTAAGCCAGTTTTTCCTTTATGATTTACAATCTTGCTGGTGAAAATGGCTTTGTTTGCTGTTTTATCAAATAATGAAATTTTCGTAGCAAACGGATGGACATGAATTGCCGCAGCATGCAGACGCAGACTATCCTGAATTCCCAGTTGACTATTCACCGAACTTCTATACGAGTTTTTTCCAACAGGAATTACCCAATGCCCTGAGAGTTTGTTACCATGGCCATCACCATACGTGTGGTTTTTTGTTTCAGCCGGAATGCATTGATTCTTTCCGGGATCTAAAGGCGATTTATATGGATCAGATTGGTTAAACGGCAGCATAATAAAAGCCGTTCGGCTCATCAAGGGTTTCAAATTTTTCTGCCTTGAATAGTGGATGTCAACTTCATGTCGCATCCAAAAATTAGCGTCAGGAAGATTGTGATTTAAAGATTGTGTCGTTACATATAAGAACTCATTTCCTTTCATAGGAACACCATAACCTTCAGGAAAACTAAAATTTTCCATACCATGGGAAAGTGATGTCAGTCGCGGATATTGCTTACCAATCCGTTTTTCTAAATGTAATGAACTATAATAATTCACATCATTGAAATCAATATTCGTATGGCAAATAAAATCCTTTGAGATAGTCTGCAAAGATTTGCTGTCAATCGCCTTTACATGAAAACTGGTTAGCCAAAGCAATGTTGAATCTTGTGAAAGCTGCACATAATTGGAAGATTTCGGGCCTTCCATCGATTTGTAAATGCCATCAATATAAAACTCGGGCGAAATCATTTTATAGGTTTCTGACTTGTTTTCAACCTTCCAATTTGGATTTACGATGCCTAATTTTTCAAATAAAAATGATTTGACAATGGCTTTGTGACGGTTGGGTAATTGCCAATACCAAATTCCGCCACCAATAATGGTTAGCAAAATTAGAACTCCTAAAATTTTATATATCTTTGATTTTCTCATGGTTGTCAAATTTACATTTTTATATGAACGATAGAAAACAAATAAGTGCAAAAAGATTCTTTGGATTGGATTTTTTGCGGGCACTTTCTATAAGTTTACTATTGTTTTCTCATTGTTCCTGGATTTATAATTCGAATGGAATTCTTGGAAAATTGCAGGATGCAAGCGGTTTTTTGGGTGTAGAAATGTTCATTGTGCTGAGCGGATTTTTAATTGGAGGCATACTTTACAAGCAATTTCTTCATGAAAATTATAGCCTGAAAGATGCCGCTTTATTTGTATCAAGAAGATTGATGCGAGTTTTACCAAGCTATTATTTGGTAATTCTCATCCTTACCATAATTTATTTGTTCTTTGGTTTTTCTGTTTCAGAAGTTTGGAAATACCCTTTGCTGATACAAAATTTTAGTTCACCAATTCCCGCTTTTTTCCCTGAATCCTGGAGTTTGCCCGTTAAAGAAATGGGTTATATTTTTGTGGTGTTTCTATTGCTGGTTCTTTCTAAGTCGTTTGTTAAAGGTTCCAAAGAAGTCTTGTTTTTAACGGTTATCTTTGGGTTAATAATCGCCACATTTTTTATAAAATTATATTATGATCTGCATTCCAATAATTTAGATTTAAAACGATGGAGCTTTGAGATTCGTTCCGTTGTTGTTTATAGGATTGACTCGGTTTTGATAGGCGTTCTTTTTGGCTTTTTTAATTATTATTATAAAGGATTTATACTGGCAAAAAGGAGATGGTTTTTAGTCTCGGGTGTTTTGTTATTGATGTTTATGGCTTCCTGTATTATAGTTTTTAAATTTAGATTAACCAATGCTTCCTGGTTCTGGAATATATGCTGTTTCCCTTTGCTTTCTTTGGCTATTTGTATGTTTATTCCTTTTTTATTGAGTTGGAAAACACCTTCAGAAACAATTGGAAAAGGCATTAAATTCATTTGTAATATTGCCTATTCTGTCTATTTGCTACATTATAGTTTGGTGCTTTTTCTACTTAAATATTTTATCGACACCAGGAATTTCAGCTTATGGCAATTGCATTTTTTTACTGTCTTTTATGTGTTAATTACAGTAGGGTTGAGTTATCTCTTTTATAATTATTTCGAAAAACCGATTAATGAATTCCGAACAAAAAATTTAAAGTTGAATGACAAATAACGCTAAGCCGAGGATTTTTGGATTAGATTTAATGCGCGCCATGGCAATCAGCATGGTTTTGTGTTCACATATTTTATGGATTTATAATCCAAATGATGGACTAATCAGACAACTTTTTGCCCTATTTGGATTTTTGGGTGTGGAGTTTTTCTTCGTGTTGAGTGGTTTTTTAATTGGAAGAATACTTTATGGTATTTATATCAAAGATGATTACACCATAAAAAGTGCCCTGCATTTCTTAAAAAGAAGATGGTTTAGAACCTTGCCTAATTACTTTTTAATACTGATTATAAACATAATAATTACTTTCACTTTAGGATATTCCATGCCTAAATTAGGGCTTTATTTTATTTTTCTACAAAATGGATTCTACAAAATGTCAACTTTTTTCCCCGAATCATGGAGTTTATCTGTTGAAGAATGGGCTTATATGGTTTTACCAATCTCGCTTTTACTATTTTCAGTTTTTTATAAACCCAAAAATAAAAAGAGGTTCTTTCTATGTATTATTTTGTTATTGATAACCCGTTGGGTGTAATTATTTGAAGTAAAATAAATTGATTAGATATTAGTCAAGATACTGAAATTCAGTATCTTGATGTCGCCAAACAAACCAATATCTATGTCAAATATAGTAAAAAATTATTTTAGAGTTTTAGA
>NZ_JANXTI010000029.1 GCF_025352425.1 Flavobacterium sp. | reverse complement strand
GTATGGTGAAATTGGTAGACATGCCAGACTTAGGATCTGGTGCCGCAAGGCGTGTAGGTTCGAGTCCTATTACCCGCACTCAAATAATCTCTAAAGCGTTGAATTTAAACGATTTAGAGATTTTTTATTTTAATATTCCCCGATAATTCCCCGAATTATTGTTTTTTTCTGTTAGCTCATTTAATTTCATTAAATTCGATTAATTATAAAAACGATTAAATGGAATAAATTTTCGTTGAAGCGTTGAAATGTGCCTTAAAACATTGATAAATTATTGTTTTGGTTTCAAAACATAATCAACAATAGGGATGCCGATTTATAATAATTACCGATGGTGATAAATATATATTTTTTATCACTAACTACAAGAATGATTTTGTCAACAAAACTATCTTTTATTATGAAACTTAGGTCTATTCAATGAGGATTTAAATAGAAGCCCTAAATCTACTCCAAATGCTTAAAATGCTTTTCATTTTTATATACCAAGCACAATAAACTTGGTAATACAATCAATAATAAAGGCATGGCAATTAGAAATCCGCCAATCACGGCAATAGCCAATGGTTGATGCAATTCTGAACCCGTACCTATTCCGATTGCTAATGGTAAAAGTGCAATGATGGCGCCCAGAGCAGTCATCAATTTGGGGCGCAATCGTGTTGAAATTGAATATATTATTGATTGATTTACGTTTCGGGTTAATTTGAACGTTTCCCTAAACTGTAGAAAAGTAAAAATGGCATTTTCTGATATGATGCCGACAATCATAATGATTCCAGTATAACTTCCAACATTTAAAGGAGTTCCCGTGATAAAAAGCAAAATATAGCTACCTGAAATGCCTAGAACAGATATTAAAAGTATCGTTAAAGCAATTCTAAAATCCCTAAACAAAAATAAAATAACGCCAAAAATCAACAAGGAAGAAGCTATTAAAATCATTAGTAATTCTCTGAAAGATTGCTGTTGGTCTTTATAAGCTCCGGCATATTCAATATAATAACCACTTGGCAAATGAATGTCATTAGTAACTTTAGTCTGAATTTCCTGCATGACACTTCCTAAATCCCGGTTGTCTAATCGTCCTGTTACGACACTCATCATTTGAAGATTTTCACGCTCAATTTCAGCAACACCTTTTTGAACAGAAATCGTAACCAAACTCGAAATAGGTATAGATTGTCCGTTGGGTAAAAATATTTTGAGTTGTTTGATGTCCTCCAAACTTCGCTTCTGACCATTAGCATAAATCAACCGGATTGGCGTTTGTTTTTCATTTTCTAATAAACTGCCAACAACGTTACCTTCTAGTGCTGTTTGCATTTGAAATTGCAAATCGGTTGGTGTAATTCCGTATTGTGCCAATTTTGAATAATTCGGTTCAATATTTACAGCTGGTCCGGCCAGAATAATACCATCAAAAACATCAGCAGTTCCTTTTACTTTTTCAACGATGGCGGTAACTTCTTTGGCTATTTTTTGAAGTTCGGCCTGGTTATTTCCATAAACTTTTACTTCGATAGGCGAAACCGAGCTCATTAAATCCCCCAACATATCGCCAATAACCTGCCCAAAATCAATCCGCAATGCAGGCTGAGTGGCTTCCACTTTGGCACGAATTTCATCAATAACATCGTTACTGATTTTGTTTCTGTCTTTTTTTAACTGAATTAAATAATCACCACGATTGGGTTCCGTTATAAAAAAGCCCATTTGTGTTCCGGTTCTTCTGCTATAAGCTTCAACTTCGGGAACTTTTATAATTATTTTTTCTACCTCGGTAAGCATTCTATCTGTTTCTTCAAGCGAAGTTCCGGGTGGACTTTCGTAATCCATAACAATACTCCCTTCGTCCATCTCTGGTAAAAAACCAGTTTCTAAATTTGGCAAAATAATAAAAATAGATAGCACTAAAATGATACAGAATACAATGCTAATAATAGGTTTTTCTATAAAATAAGCCACCCATTTTTGAGTTTTTACTTCATGCATTTCGACCATTTCTTGTTTTTCAGAATTTGTTTTTTCTTTTTTGGAAAGCAACAAATAAACCACCGGAAGCAATAACCAGGTAACAAAAAACGAGCAAACCAATGTAATAATCATCGTATCCGTTAACACTTTGAAATAAGAACCTGCAACACCACTCATCAAAACAAAAGGGAAAAATATCACAATCGTACTAATTGATGAACCCACCATTGCAGGAAATAAATAATGAATCGCTTTTTGCAAAAGTGTCACCGTTGGTTCGTCAGGATGTTCTTCGTGTGTTCGGTGGATTTGTTCAACAACTACAATCGCATCATCTATAATCAATCCCAATGCAGCGGCAATCGCACCCAAAGTCATGATATTAAATGTTTCTCCAGTGAGATACAAAACGATAAGCGTTAATCCAAGGGTTACCGGAATGGTTATCAAGATGGTAGCGCTGGCTTTGGCGGACTTCAAAAACAATACAGCAACAATTATGGCTAAGAATAATCCAATTAATAAACTATCGGTAACACTTTTTACCGCATCATTTACAAAAGTGGCTTGCTGATAATAAGGCGTGATTTTGATTCCGTTTGGAAGTATTTTTTTTAAATCCTCTAATTTGGAATTCATGGCATCCGTCAACGAAATCAAATTGGAATTGGGTTGTTTGATAACCGCAACCAATATACTTTCCTTGCCATTGGCATTGACTTTTATGTATTCTTTCGCTTCCTTAATTTCAACAGCCGCGATGTCTTTTAAGGTAACAATTCCTTTTCCATTATTGCTGATAACCAGGTTTTCAAGTTCGTCCTTTTTATCAACCTGTGCGTCGGTAATTGTTAAATACAAATACCGATAATCTGATAAATACCCATTCGATTTGATAAAGTTGGTTTGGCTTAAAACTTGCGAAATGGCATTTGGTGTTATCCCGAGCGCAGTCATTTTATCAAAATCTAACGCCAGCCAATATTCTTTTTCCTTACCGCCAATAATCCGAATTTCGGAAACACCATCAATTTGGGAGAGGAAAGGCTTAATGGTATAGTTAGCAATTTTCTTTAACTCTACTGCCGATTTTCCTTTACCTTCAATCGCATAACCAATAACCGGAAGAATGGAAGGATTCATTTTCTCCACCGTGATTTGTGTATCTGGCGGTAACTCATTTTTTATTTGGTTAATTTGTGCTTCTATTCTGGTTTTGCTCAAATCAATATCCGATTTCCAGTCCATAAAAGCCGAAATCTCGCAACTTCCGCGACTGGTTGTGCTGCGGACGGTTTTTAAATCCTGTACTTTTTTAATGACATTTTCCAATGGTTTGGTAACCGTAATCATCATTTTGTCGATGGGTTGTTGTCCTGCATCAACAATGATTTTAATTTTCGGAAAGGTAATTTCCGGGAATAAACTTGTTTGCATTTTGGAATACGCAAAAAAGCCACCCAAAATAATTAGGAAAATAACAGCACTTAAACCATTTTTATGTTTTACAAAAAAGTTGTTCATTACAATGCAGTTTTTATAACTTTTACCTTAATCGTATCTGCAACGCCGTAATTCCCTGTTAGTAAAATCTTGTCGTTAAGGGTTAAAACCGGTGACAGGATTTCAATTTTATCTTCGGTTTGAATTCCTTTTTTAATTGGAATTTTTATGGCTGTATCAGCGTTTATCATTTTCATAATCCAAAAATCAGTTTCCGTTTCATCGCTTAATACAGCCGATTTTGGCAGCGATATTGTTTTTGAATTCGATGATTTGTTTATCCTGACTTTTACAATTAAATTCTCAGGAATATCTTGTTTCCCATTTATTTTTAATACCACATTTTGCGTTTGTGAAGCAGCGTCAACCGTTGGCGAAAATTTTTGAACTGTAGCTGTCCTTGTTGTGGCATCTGGCAAAGTAACCGTCAATTGTTGGCCAACCGAAATATATTTTTTCAATTCATAAGGCAGACTCAAAAGTACTGCAAAGCTTTTAGCATCATTAATTGTTACCAAAGCATCGCCATCCTGAACGTAATCGCCTTGTTGCACATTGACCATAGTTACAATTCCGTTAGTGTTAGAGCGAACTCGAATAGCACCACCAAAGTTGAGTGTTGGATCTATTTTATTGATGGTGTTTCCTAAAACTTTCGCTTCACGCGTTTTGATTGAAAACAATTCCTTTCCGTTAGGTACGAAATCATTTACGGCGACGTTTACAGAATTCAAATAACCGGTTGCATTGGCTTTTATAGTATTTTTTACCAAATAGGTTGCCGTTGCATTAAGATCAATATAACTTGCGATTCCCGAAGTATCAATTGTAGTTAAAGTTACCGGAACGCTAGCATCGATTGGCTTTTCTGCTACAGCTGTATCTTTACAGGAAATAAGGAAAGTAGGGATTAGAATAAAATATAGTATAGATTTTTTCATAATATTAGTCATTAGAACTCCAGTAATTGATTTCATTGATTAGTTGAAGTTTATTGATTTTATTTTGCGAAATCGAATTATTTATAGTAATCACATTGCCAATCGCAATTACAAAATCAGTAATTTGTGAATCGCCTGACATCAGCAGTTTTTTATTGGCTTCAATAAGTGCGTCAACAATTTCAAGTTGTGACTGCAGTTGATTTTCAATTTCGACAGCCTGTTTCAATTTCTGATCAAGCATTAATAATTGTTGCTTATACTGCTTAGTGAAATTAGCTTCTTTTGCCAGATTTGTAGCCAAAGCCATTTCATTTTTTTGATGCTTCAATGATTTTTGGTATCCGTCATAAATAGGAACCGACAAACCGAAACCCACGCTAAAGCCAAAGTTCTTTTGTGCCTGGTACGTTAGGCTTGACATATATCCCGCATCTCCCGATAAAGAAAATGAGGGTTTATAGGTGTTATCAATCAGTTTGTTTTGGTTGATGATTTTAAGACTATCCACTTCAAATTGTTTTGCGAATATACTTTTATCATTGGATTTAATTTTCAATACGATTTCGGGCTTTTTTAAATTCACGAAAGTGGTATCGGCTTCGCCAGATAAATAATTGAGTAATCCCAAATCATTTTGATACTGCTGCTTCAATTGTAAGACCTGCAATTCCTGCTGTTTTATGGTAGAAAGAAAAACCAGATAATCGGTTTGCTTGTAGATGGAATTTTGGGTTAACTTCTTAAGAACTGAAGCTTCGTCTTTGAGTAATGCGGCCATTTTTTGATTATAATCTAATTGTTCAGCACTTCCCGAAGCTGTAATGTATTGGGCAGTAATCAGTTTGTTTACGTCCTTCCCGACGATTTTTTTGTTTAGAACTATTGATTCCTTAAGCAGTTGAAAACTTTCAGCCTGTGAATTAATTTGGTTTTTACCAATGATTTTTTTATTTACACCGACTAATCCTGAAATAGTTTGGCCATTACTTAGAGCAGTGTCATAGCCAATTCCATTCAAAACCGGAGCATAAGTAGCATTTACATTTGCTGTAATTTGAGGCTTATAATTGGCTTTATTCAACAAACTATCTATCGAATTCGATTTGATCTGATTGGATAAATCTTTTAGCAAAGGCGAATTGGCTTGTGCTTTTTCTATATAAAAGCGTAAGTCCTTTTCTTGCGAAAAAGACTTGACACTAAACAAAAAAAGGATGAAAAAAAAGGTTGATTTCATTGTATTAACTTACTCAAAATCAATTAGTATTATTTAGAACTTTCAACGACCAAAACAACAAAGGAATTTGGCATTAAACTGGCGCGTGGTTTTGGTTTTTCTGTTGTTGGTTCTGGCTTGGCGCCAAAATCGGCTGTGGACAAATACAATTGATTTGTTGTTTTATTCAGAGCAATTGTTCTTGCGCCTTTTTGTGTTTTTACTGTCTCCTGAACCGAAAAGGTATTTGCATTTTCTTCTTTGACAACGGTAATAGTTCCTATTCCATTGGAACTAAAAGCCAACTTCTTTTTTGTGTCAAAGGCTACACCATCACAGCCATCTTCTATAGGTAAGGTTGTAATGACTTTCCCGTTAGCAGCATCCACGATTACCATTAAGTTATTACCACAAACAGAAAATAATCGATTAGTTTCTAAATCAATGGCTAAGCCCGAAGGTTCATCACCTGGAGCTATACTCCACGTAGCTGTTACTTCTAGGGTTTTGGCATCAATGGTTTTAATTTGATTTTTATCTTCAATGTTTATATAAATCAATCCTTTGGTATTGGTCACAGAAAATTCCGGTTTACCCTCAAGTGGAATGGTTTTGATCACTTTATTAGTTACAGCATCAAGAACTGTGGCATCATTGCTTTTGGCATTATACGTAAATACTTTTTGGGTAAATTTATCATATAAAAGAGCGTCGGGCTTCTGACCTTCGATGGTAACTTTTTCTATTAACTCAAAAGTGGTCAGATTAACAATCGTAACGGCATTGTCTTTTCCATCGGTAATAAATGCTTTGTTCAAATCATTGGCAATAGCAATGCCATGAACTCCTTTAGTATCAGGAATGGTCGCAATGGTTTTATCGGTTTTTAAGTCAATCACATTCACCACACTACCGTGCGACACAAATAAGTGTTGGTTTACATCGTCAACTGCAAGATAGTCCCATCCTTCATCGCCAACAATATTGATTTTTTTGGATACTTTATACGTTTGTGCGATACCATTACTAATGCAAAAACTTATAACTAGAAGTGAAATTATTTTTTTCATAGTGTTATTTTCATAGTGTAAATATCTGAATTACTTTTAGTTTAAATAGCTATTTTAGATTTAAAATCATGCCTAAGCCCATTTGGTTTCCATTGTAAAAAGGAGCTATCATTCCAGTGTCTATATTTTTTTTGGATTTAAAAATGTGTTTATTTACATAAGGGAAAATCCAGTAAGCCAGTTTAGTACTTAAAATTCCAATACCCGCACCTGCGGCTACATCTGTTAACCAGTGTTTGTTGTTATAAATCCTGAAAAAACCTGTTCCTGTGGCTACAATATATCCTGATATTCCATACCAAACAGAAACATCTTTATATTCCTGCCACATGAATTCGGCTCCTGCAAAAGCGGTGGCAGTATGCCCTGATGGAAAAGAATCAAAATTACTGCCATCAGGTCGTTCTATTTTTGTTAAAGATTTTAAGCCAATCACCGTGCCCGCCATTAATAAGTAAGATGTTCCTAATATAATGGTTCTGTTCCGTAAATTGTTTTTGCCTTTTATTCCACATAAATTTAAGGCATAAACCGATAATGCCGGAGCGTATTGTGAGTAATCATCAATTGTAAGTTTACCATCAATATCGTCAGTAACTTCATTTCGTATTCCTAAATTGAAATCTTTTAAATCATCACTTGCTAAACCAATAACGCCATATCCTATTAATGCTGTTGGAATAATTATTTGTTTGTACTTAAACTTTAAATTTTCCCCGCGTATGCTGTCTTTGTTTGACAAATCCTGCGCATTTAATATATAATATGGCAGTATTAAAATTAGTAAAACTAGATTTTTTATAGGGTTGCTCATCAAAAATTGGTATTACTATTTTTTAATTTGAATGATACAAATATGAAATACGATTCTATTTAAATCTATGTAGTTCTGAGACATTATATCAAAAGAATGGAAGTCAGTTTTTATACCAACTCCCATTCATTTAAGACGAAAAGTTTAAATTATTCTTTTACAGCTGTGCCATCTGGTTTAAAAGCAAGGCTTTTACTTTTTAATCCTTTTTTCAGGTCAACTTCATAAATGGTTCCATGTTTAGCCGTTTCCGTTTTATCTGCTTCAGCAATTTTCCAATCACTATAGTTCATTTTAACGGATGCTAAGATAGTTTTTGGTAATTTGGCAGCTTTAATTTCCTGTTCGGTTTCCAGCCAGGTGCCATCTTGACCAAAATTAGCAGAAATTTTTTCGCCATCAAGCGTAAATTCTGCTTCCCATTCTTTTGGACCTTCCTTACCCCAACTAACTTTCGTTGCTTTAGGGAATTTTTTTGCAAAAGCATCAGATACCACTTTTGGAGGTGTGCCTGCAAACGAACAATTGTATATTAATACCATTGCTAAAATCATCATTACTTTTTTCATCATTTCATTTATTAATTTTATTGTAAATCATTTTACATTACAAACCTAAGTATCAAATCTATTTTGTTTCTATTCTAATGCTGTAACAATTCAGTTTATTATTTAATCGCTAAAGTAAACCGATGCTTGTTGGCAATAAACTTATATTTTAGTGATAATTGACTTACTTCAGCAATTTCATTTGCAATGGCTAAACCCAATCCAATCGATAAATGTGAGGTAGAGTTTTTTTGAAAACGTTTGAAAAGCAATGCCATATTCAACGATTCCTCTATACCGGTATTATGTATAGTGAGACTGGTTGCTTTTATAAAAATTACAATGCTTCCATCTGCTATATTATGCCTTATGGCATTTTGCAACAAATTATTAATCAGTATCAAACATAAATCGGGGTTCATGTTAATTAAGAAATCTTCCTCAATGTTTTTGAGTACAACTATTTTATGAGCTTTAATATGTTCGTCGAATAAAATCAATGAATTATCAATGATTTTTTCGACCGAAACTTTCTCGGTAGTTGTGAATTGTCGGTTCTCAATTCTTGTCAGTAATAAAAGAGACTGGTTTAAACGTATCAATTTTGAACAGGCATCATCAATTCCGGCAATTAATTTCATTTCATAATCTTTCAGGTTTTCAGATTGAATAAGTAAATCAACTTTAGATTTTATGACTGCAAGTGGTGTTTGAATTTCGTGTGAAGCATTTTCAGAAAATCGTTTTTGACTGTTATAATCCGATATCATTTTTTCCATCATAGCGTTGAGGGAATCATTCAGATCAAAAAATTCCTTTACGGATGTTATTTCAAAGTTTGGTAATGCATTATCACTCGCACGGAATTCCTTTAACGAGGTTACAGTGTTGTAAAAAGGTTTCCACAAGGTTTTGGAAACCCAAAAATTAATAAGCATCGAAATCAGAAAAAGAAAAAACAATATAAAAACAAGCAGGTAAAATATCCCTTCAACCAATTCGTCAAATTCTATAGTGCTGCGCCAAACCTTAATTTGATAATTGGTATTTTTAAAGGAAACATTGGATTTTATCATCCTGTTTGGTGCTAATTCATTTTCTTTTTTATCCAGAATTAATGTATCTGCAAATACAGGTTTAGTTACTGCTGTAGGAGTATATTTGGAAATGGTTTTAATTTGAGCTTCCCCACTTTTAGTGATTAACTGCAAAGCTACTGCATCATTTTCTTTTAAGTATTGTTCAACTAATGCTGAACGATTTAACAGTAACTCATTATTTCCATCTTGCACCTCTTTTGTGATGATGTAATAACAAACAAAACCTGACAATATTAATATTGGAATGCTGAAAAACAGGTAGTAAAGACTTGTTTTAGCTAGTAATTTCATTCGGCAGTTTTAAAATTATAACCTATTCCGTATATGGTTTTCAGATAATCTTCACACTTTTTTTCCAATAATTTTTTTCTAAGATTTTTTACATGATTGTATATAAAATCAAAGTTGTCCAGACTATCGGCATTGTCTCCCCAAAGATGTTCGGCTAAGGCGTTTTTACTAACTACACGGTTTTTATTGGCTATAAAATAAAGCAACAAATCGTATTCTTTGGATGTCAAAATCACATTCCTGCCGTGAACAAATACACTTCTTTCAACCGGAAGAATTTTAATTTCATTGACAACAATTTCTAAATTGCCATCAAAACTTTTTCGCCTGATTAACGCTTTTATTCGGGAATTAAGCTCCGACAAATGAAAAGGTTTGGGCAAATAATCATCGGCACCCAGATCTAAACCATAAATTTTATCATCAAGCGAATTTTTTGCTGAAATGATAATAACTCCGGCTTTTGATTTCCTTAGCTTTATTTCTTTGATTAAATCCAATCCTGAACCATTGGGCAACGTAATATCTACCAGGATGCAATCGTAGTCATAAATCGCTATTTTCTGCTTGGCTTTAACATAATCAACTGCAATTTCCACTACATTACCTTCCATTTCAAAGTATTGCTTGATGCTTTTTTGCAATTCGGGTTCGTCTTCGATTAATAATATTTTCATTCTCTCGTAAAATTAGTATTATAATCAAACAAACGCTATTTAAAATTAGGCGAAATACACTCCTCTAATTTAGTAGTATAAATTATCGTCACTCAAAGAGGAACAGACAACCTAAACCATATTGGGGTGTTTCATCACGATGATCGACTCCAAATTCAAATCCCGGCCCAACAGTTAAATGCTTATTAACAACCCACTGTACAGAAGCTTCGATGGTATTGTAGGGCAAGTGAATTTCATCAGGCGCTGCATTTGGTTGTGTTTTGAATTCATTTGTTTCAAGATTATAATCTACAATAACATTCAGTTTATTTTCTTTAACAACCCAATTATATCCTACTCTAAATCCATATAGAAATTTAGTCCAGTGGTCACCGTCAATTAAGGCACCTGCATCGTCATAAGTTGAAGCCGTTGTTACTGAGCCAAACTGTTCTCTCGCACTAAAATTTAGATAAACAGAGCCCGGCCCTAAAAATTTGCAAACACAGCCGTCATTTTTACAAAACTCCCAGCTTTAGAACCTTCTCTAAAAGCAGGTGTATTTCTTAATCCCGGCAAAGGGAAATTAATTTCAAGCAATGTACCAATAGTTGGCCTCGAACTTTTTTTACCTCCATCCTTTATCCAACGTTGATTGAAGCCTAAATTTAATTGCCCTGAATTATCTGTCCCGTCATGTTCAAGAAAAAAGGAAGCTAATAATTGAGAATTTTCTAAAAATTTTGATTTGCTTTTGGGAGTATACTCTAATTCAGGTTCTATTCCCATAATTTGACTTTCTGCTTTACTATATGCAAATGTTGGTAAAATTCTAAACTCAAGTTCTCCGGGAGGTGTAGGTTGACCATCTTCTAAAGAATTAAAGGCATCACAAGACTGGAGCCTTGTAACATCATCTTCTTTTGGTGGTTTCGGATTAGTATTTGTTTGAGAAAAAATAATTCCTGTATTTAAAACAAGAATTATGGACAGGCTGCGATAAATTAATTTCATTGATTTTATGGTTTTTGTTGCTATTAGAAAACAAATTTTATTTTTAATTCTATTTTATTTCTGTAGTAATTCTATCGTTCTGAAAATTTATTAAGTGGGTTGGACACTCAATATATACCCTGTTACAAAAAAAAACTAATCGTTTAAAATATCATGTTAACACCCACCAGTGTATAGCTACTGTTAGAATTAAATGAATAATGAAAATTGGTTTGGAAGGTTTTAAATTGCCTATTTGAGAAGTGAAAAAGATAGTAAGGCACACAACCACTTTTCATTTTTACAGTATGCTTTTTTAAATTAAAAAGTAATAGTAGTGATAATGAAATCTATTTACATTCTATTTTAAATAAGAGTTTCTGCTATTGCATTATAAAGCGCAGCACTTTAGATTTGGTTCCAATAGTAATTTTACAAAGGTTTAATTTTCTTTAAATTTGGTTAATTGCAAGTGCGATTTCTATTACCCGCACTGAAAAGCTCTAACGTTTGTTAGGGCTTTTTTTGTTAAATTAGTTAATAATATGTTTACACTTTATTGTTTTAGGATGTTTTAATTTTTGTAAAATGATTTATTTTTACAACATAAAAGTCTTTTGATATAAATTTATAATCCTAATGAAAGGTAAAAAGCTTATGATAACCGCCATTGTAGCTATTTTACTGGCGTTTTCGGTATACTTACTTTATAAAAACACAAGTACTTCTATTGCTGCTCAAAAACAGAAAGAATTAGACGAGGCGATTAAACAAATCGAAGTACTACATGCCGAGATTGTTGAGAAAGATAAAATTGTTGAAGAAGCAGAACAGAAAACCAAAAAGCTGGAATCCAGTTCCTTTAATCAATCTTTTGGTCAAAATTTACCAATCATAGAAATTGTCGATAATGATTTGAGTGATGGCAATAGCACAAGTGAAAACGGAAAGAAAGTGCATAAATTGATGTATCATCATCAGTTGCGATTTTACTTATTGAACGTTGGGAAAAACTCATTGAAGGATGTTATCTTTTCTATAAAAGATATTTATAATGATCCAAAAGAGAAACAGAAAAAAGGAAAATCTGCCGGAAAATATGATTACATGGGGCAATCTATCGATGGGGACGAGATTGGAACTTATGAAAATATAGAATTGCACACGCTGAATCTAAAATCGAAAAAATTAATCTACACCAGCAGCTTACCAGGAAGTTTTGGCGTAGGCGATTACTTCTATAATGTAGTCGTTGAATGGAACCAAGGATTTTATCAGGTGAAAATTAACATCGAAGAAATTGATGGAAAGCTTAGTTACAAATATGATTTTTATGATGTCACGGGAAATCCGATAAATTATAAAAGCCTGGGGATGACTGTTAAAAACTAAAAAAAATGTCCCAAACTAATGGGACATTTTTTATTATTTATTTACCGGTTTCTATCCAGTTGTTTATTTTCTTTTCCAAAAGTGCTAAAGGCAACACACCCGATTCCAATACTTTTTGATGGAAAACCTTGATGTCAAATTTATCTTTCATCCTTTCCTGCGCCTTTTTACGCAATTCCAAAATTTTCATCTGACCCATTTTATAAGACAATGCCTGTCCGGGAATTGCCATATAACGCTCAATTTCAGCAGTAATTCCTGATTCAGTTTCGGCTTCGTTCTCCAAAGAATATTTAATAGCCTGCTCACGCGTCCAACCTTCATTATGAATTCCCGTATCAACCACCAATCGAACTGCTCTGTGCATTTCGTTTCCTAACATTCCGAAGTATTGATAAGGATCTGTGTATAAGCCCAACTCTTTTCCTAAACTCTCCGTGTATAAAGCCCAACCTTCACCATAGGCACCAAACCAATTGAATTTCCTAAAATCAGGTAAATCTTTGTTTTCCTGCTGCAATGAAATTTGGAAGTGATGTCCGGGAATCGCTTCGTGCAGGAACAAATCTTCGTCACCATAACAATTGTATGTTTTCACATCTGGAATTGGCACGTAAAAAGTTCCCGGTCTTGTACCATCGGCTGAACCCTGACTGTACTCTGCGCTAGCTGATTTTTCTCTAAACGCTTCTGTTCTTTTGATTTGGAAAGAAGATTTTGGTTGCAATGAAAACAACTTGTCAACGTTGGGCTGAATAATCTTATGTATTCTTTCAAAGTTGGCTATAACGTCTTCCGGAGTTTTGAACGCCATTAATTCAGGGTTTGTTCTAACATGCTCAAAGAATTCGTTTATAGTTCCTTTGAAACCTACTTGATCTTTTACCTTTTCCATTTCGGCTTTGATTCGGGCTACTTCTTTTAGTCCAAGTGCGTGAATTTCGTCCGGAGTTTTGGTAGTAGTTGTCCATTGTTTTGCATAGACTTTGTAAAGTTCTTTACCATTTGGCAAACTGCCTATTCCGCTTGTAGTTCTTGAAGCCGTTAGGTATTCGTTTTTCAAAAACGCCGTCATTTTTTTGAATTGTGGTTCTAATTTTTCCTTGATTGTGGCAACGTACTCTTTTTTCAAAGCGTCTTGTTGTGCGGTCGTAATTTCTTTTGGAAACGATTTTACTGCCGAATAGAACAAATTATCTTCCACATTTGGTGTTACCATACTTTCAAACTGAGGTATAACTTTTACCGTTAGCGATTTTGGCAAAACGATTCCTTTATCGATTCCCTTTTTCATATAAACCATTGCGGAATCCATCCAAACAGAAAATAAATCCATTCTTTTCAGGAAGTTTCTATAATCTTTTTCGGTTTTAAAAGGCTGTGCACTTGAGCCACTGGCAAATTGTCCCAACGTTATGTTTGTTCCCCAGAATTGTTGAACAGGCATTAAATTCGTGTCATATTTTAGTAAATCCTTACCTATAGAAACTTCCCATTTAATAATATCATAGCTGTTTTTCTCTTCAGATGATAAAGCAGTGGTATCAAGAGTTGTCAATTCATTTTCGAATTTATCGTAAAAAGCAACTTGTTTTTTTCGATACGAATCAGTCATTTCAAATACCAATTTGTCATTGTATTCGTTTTGGCCATTTTGTGTTGCTCCCAGAGGATCTAATTCATTTTTACCGTCGAAGTAAGCATCGGTAATTGCTTTAAAATTTTGCTCTTTCTTTTCCGATTTGCAGTTTACAAATAGTAATGACAAGAAAATCATTATTGATATTGTTTTTAAGTTTTTCATATTTAATGTTTAGTTCGTAAAACTATTAGTTTCTATTTTAAGAATTTGTTACTGAAATCATAAATTAACCGTGGTAAACTCTCGAAGCTTTGATTCTTCCGTCATAAATTTCCAGTACTTCGGCCACCGGAATGCTATCTTCATTTTCAACGTTCCTAATGTACTCCATAAAAACCCTATCGGCATTGGATGTCAATGAAGTTACCTTATAATGCAAAGTGGGCAATCGGTCAAAAGCATCTTCCCACCAAGTTCTAAGTGCTTCTTTTCCTGTAACCAAACCGTTGGTTTCGGGATGACGGATTTTTAACTTTGGACTGAAATGCTGTGCTTCATCATCATATAGCGACAATAATTTTTCAAGGTTATGCGCATTAAATGCTTCAAACCAAAGCATTGCGATTGATAAATTTTTTTCTGCTGACATAATTTTTGTAAATAAAAAATCCTCTCGTTCTCATAACAAAAGGATTTTAATAGATGTATAATTTTAACCGTTTTTCAAATTGATTATTTCCTGTTCGGTCAGAAAGCGCCAATTGCCACGAGGTAAATTCTTTTTGGTTAAACCGGCAAAAGCAACTCTGTCAATCCGAAGGACATCATAACTCAAATGCTCGAAAATACTGCGAACAACCTTTACATTTGGGGATTTTATTTGCAACCCGATTTCGCTTTTTGGTTCGTTTTCAATATAGCTTATTTCCTGAACCAACACTTTGTGGCCGTCAATTGTAAGTCCTTTGCTGATTTTTTCCAGGTCATCAAACTTCAGGTTTTTGTCTAATGAAACCTGATAAATTTTTGACGATTTTTGATTCGGCAAAGTAAACTTCCTGATCATATCTGTATCGTTTGTAAACAATAACAGACCTGTCGTATTTTTATCCATTCTCCCAACCGCACCAATCTTTGCCGTCGTTGAACCTTTAACCAACTCCAGAACGTTTCTGTATTCCTGGCCTTCGTCTAATGATGTCGTAAAGTTCTTTGGTTTGTTGAGCAAGATGTATTCTTTCTTTTCCGGAGTTAAAGTTGAGCCATCAAAGTTAACAACATCTCCCGGTTTTACCAAATAACCCATTTCGGTTACCGGAATTCCGTTTACTTTCACATTCCCCGATTGAATGTAAATATCAGCATCACGACGCGAGCATGCACCTGAGTTAGCGATATATTTATTCAAACGGATTTCGTCAGCTGCTTTTGGTCTTTTTGCTACCTGATTCGGTTTCTTTGCTACTTTCTGTGGTGCAGATTCCTCCGATTTTACATTTGGTTTTACTTTTTTCGGTCCCTGAGCACGTTTCGCCATGGCAGGTTTTGGCTTGTTCGAACTTGGCCTCGAACTATTTGGTCGTGAGCCACTTCCTTTATTATTGCCTTCCTTCTTATTCATAATTCTGTAATTTACATCGTCAGTTCGACCATCTTGGCCTTTGTGCTGCAAAGATACATATTTCAGATGCTTTTTTAGGAGCTATTTCCAGCTATCCACTATATCTTTTGCTTTTAGATTGCTTCGTACCTCGCAATGACTAAAAAGCAAAAGGATGTCGTTACTATCTGGGCTAGAAAATAAAATTAAAATCGCAACAGTCTTTTTCCGTGGACAAGCACTTCGGGATTAATCAGAATAATGCAAAAAACGCCGGAAACCACTAGGAATTTCAGGATGTTGTGGAGTTTTAAATAGTCTGGTTTCGAGTTGGACTTCCACAATTTTTGTAAAAAGAAAATCAGTATAATTAAACTTACATAAAAGTAAATATCCATGTAACCAACTTCAAAAACTTCGACTAGGAAATAAACGGGAACCACAGTAGAAAGGGTTAGCAGCGTTATAATTTTTTTAGAAAACTGTTCGCCATAAACCGCAGGAATCGTTTGGTAACCATTGGCAATATCACCTTTTATGTTTTCCAAATCCTTTATCATTTCACGGATTAACAACAAAAGGAAAAGAAATGTAGCATGTGAAAAAATTTGTGGATAGAATGTTTTGTAATACAATAAAATGGCAAAAAATGGTAAAACGGCTAAAAAAGCAGCAGTTAAATTTCCAACAACCAATATTTTTTTGAGTTTATGTGAGTAAAACCAAATTAGGAAAATATAGGCAGAGAAAAACAAAACAGCACGGAACGACACAAAAAATGACAAAAAGAAAACAATAAAATTCACAGTAAAATAAACTCTTAGTTTTGTTTTTTGGCTCACCAATCGATCGAGCTGCGATTTGTTGGGCCGATTGATTAAATCTTTTTTGCTGTCGTAAAAATTATTGATGATGTATCCGGAAGCAATCGTCAAACTGGAAACAAGAACAATCATAAACAAATTGAAATCCAGGATAATATCGAGTGCTCGTTTTTTTTCAGGAGCTAAAATAAAAATAGCAGATATGTATTGGGCCAAAACAATGATGGCAACGTTATAACCACGAACGACAGATAGCATACTGACAATTTTCAGAAGCAAATGTTTGGTTTGTCGTCTTATCATTTTTAGAAATAATTAGAATTGGTAAACCACTTCCAATTTATAATCTTTCAACGATTTTTTTGCTTTTTCTAAGTCTTCGGTAAAGCCTAAAATGTATCCACCACCGCCGGAACCACAAAGTTTTAGGTAGTAATCATTAGTATCTATTCCGTGTTGCCAAACACTGTGAAACGCTTCCGGAATCATTGGTTTAAAATTATTTAAAACAACTTTTGATAATTGTTTGGTGTTTGCAAAAAGTGATTTCATATCGCCGCCAAGGAAATTCTCCACACAGGCATCGGTGTACTTTATGAATTGCGTTTTCAGCATTTTACGAAAACCCTGGTCTTTTAGGTTTTCCATGAAAATGGTAACCATCGGAGCAGTTTCTCCAACAATTCCGGAGTCTAACAAGAACACTGCGCCTTTTCCGATGGTGCTTTGTGACGGAATTCCGGTTGCTTCAATATTATCTTTAGAGTTGATAAGAATTGGAATACTCAAATAACTATTTAATGGATCAAGGCCGGAACTTTTACCATGAAAAAACGATTCCATTTGAGAGAAAATGGTTTTTAGTTGTAATAGTTTTTCTCTTGTCAGATTTTCTAAAACAGTGATTTTATTGTTGGCATATTTGTCATAAATAGCAGCGACTAAAGCACCACTACTTCCAACTCCGTATCCTTGAGGAATACTTGAATCGAAATACATTCCTCGTTCAACATCGGTTTTAAATGCTTCTAAATTGAAAGTTACTAATTCAGATTGCTCGTTTTGCAGTTGCTCCAAATAAGTTGCAAATCGTTTCAATCCTAAATTTGATTTAATGGTTTCCTGAGATGGATTTTCATCCACTTTTAAAGCGCCGTTGTAAAAATTATAAGGAATAGACAAACCTTTTGAATCTTTGATAATTCCGTATTCTCCAAAGAGAAGAATTTTTGAGTAAAAAAGTGGTCCTTTCATATTTTAATTGCTCCTGTTCCTATTGTATCACAAATATACTGACCATTTTGACAATAGCCAACTAATTCGTTCTTAATAAATTGCAAAACACTTTCTCTAACGTTTTCGGGATACAAAACATGTACGTTTGCTCCCGCATCTAAGGTAAAACATACAGGAATTTTAGTCTCATTTCTATATTTCCATAACCTATTTACGATTTCCAGTGTGTTTGGTTTCATCAAAATAAAATAAGGCAGGGAAGTCATCATCATGGCATGCAGCGTCAGTGCTTCGCTTTCCACTATTTTAACAAATTCGTCTAAATCTCCGGTTTCTAAAACTCTCTTTATAACGGATAAATTATGATGCGCTTGTGCAAATCGTTGTTCGGCAAAAGGGTGATTGTACATCAAATCATGTCCAACTGTAGATGAAACTTGTTTTTCGCCTTTGTCAACTAACAAGATTGTGTCCTGATAGTTTTTAAAATTTGGATGAATGTTGGAAGGAAATTCAACGCCAAATAAATCGGAACTTCCATTAAATTCAGTATGTTTCCCCCAAACGATAACATTTCCTTTTACGCTTCTGCAGGCACTTCCAGAACCCAATCGTGCCAGGAAAGATGCTTTTTGATAAAAGTATTCTTCGGTCATGTTTGGGTTTAATGCTTTTTCCAAACTCATAATATTCATAGACAAAGCCGCCATTCCGGAAGCGGAAGAAGCGATGCCCGAACTATGAGGAAATGTATTTTCGGTATCAATGGTAAAATGATAGTCTTTCAAATAAGGACAATAGATTTCAATTCTTTCGAAGAATTTTAAAATTTTGGGTTTGAACTCTTCTTTGGGTTTGCCTTCAAAGAATAAATCAAATGTGAATTTATTGTCAGTTTTTTTTTTGGCGAAAGCCAATTTTGTAATGGTCTTGCAATTAGTAAGCGTAAAGCTGATGGATGGATTTGCCGGAATCTGATTTTCTTTCTTGCCCCAATATTTCACCAAAGCGATATTACTTGGCGCGCTCCATTGAAAACTTTTGTTTTCGATTATAGTTGAAAATGGTTTTGAAATAAAATCCTTTTCGGACAACATAGATTTGAAAATTTAAGCAAAGATACTTTTTTTATAAAAACAACTGATTTTGGTTTAGTATATTTGAGATTATTAAAATAGCTCACTATGCAAAAGATTTTAAGAATTGTTTTGGTCGTTGCCGTATGTGTATCGGTTGGTTATCTATCGGGAATGATAACCAGAGAAAGTATTACAACTTGGTATCCAACTTTGGCAAAGCCTGTTTTTAATCCGCCAAACTGGATTTTCGCACCTGTTTGGACGCTGCTGTATATCATGATGGGAATAGCAGCCGGGTTAATCTGGACAAATGGTTCTGATGAACAAACAACTAAAAAAGCACTTGGTTTCTTTGCAATTCAGTTTGGTCTGAATGCGCTTTGGTCTTACTTGTTCTTTGGTTTGCATAATCCCTTTGTGGCTTTAATTGAAATTATCTTGCTTTGGTTAATGATTGTGGAAACCTATAATCTATTCAAAAAGATTGACAAAACAGCGGGACTTTTATTACTTCCTTACCTGGCTTGGGTGAGTTTTGCAGCAATTCTTAATGCAAGCATTTGGTGGTTGAATAAATAAAAAGCCCCGTCTTTTTCCGGAAAACGAGACGGGACTTTTATGAATTATAGCGTTATTGAATAACTAGTTTTTTGGTTAGTTTCAGGTTGCTATCTAAAGTTATTTCTATCAGATAAACTCCTTTTGCCAAATCGGAAACATCTACAATTATACCTTCAGTAGCAACAGAAGAAACAGCTTTAATTGCTTTTCCTAATATGTCATAGAAAACAACTTTGTTGATTTGTACATTAGTATTGACTAACCCAATTTGAACGGTATTTTTTGCCGGGTTTGGATATAAAACCAAACTGGTAGAATCAAAATCCGCAACACTTAATGGTACAGTAAATTTGGTAGAAAATGTATTGGTTACAATAGCCGGATTGCTGTCAAAAAATATTGAGGCATTATTCGGAATTATGTCACCAGCCTGAAACCCTGGATTAAGTTGAACCTTGAACTGAAGATAACCCACACTGCCATTTTGATTAACACTTGAAGGTGGTAAATGTATGTTCTTGAATTCCCAAACGAGTTGATTATTCACTTTTTTCAGCGTATAGTTATGGCTTGCACTCACCATTCTGACAGTTGTTTCATTTATCTGTGAGTCGAGCACATCTTCAATTCTAACGTCAATAGCATTGGCAGTTCCGTTGTTTTGAAATCTAATTGTGTAAAAGAAATAATCATCCTGGGCAAAGGAGCTGAATGGGATGTTTTTGCCATGAGATTCCATTTTATCATTAGGATCATAGGAATTAACCACAATTTGTGAATTGGAATTGGCGTTGTTTGTCAAATTAATATCATTGGCAGGAGCTGAAATGCTAATACTGTCCGTAAGCAAATCACCTAAGTTTACCGTTGGAACCGTTGGGACTGTCATAGTTACATGAAAAATCCTGGTTTCATTTGGTAAAAGATTGGTGAATGCATATGTAAAACCTGTTCCGTTGGTAACAGTTCCGGTTTGAGTAGTTGTAACTGTAGTAATTTCGGGTGGTTTTACAAAAGTTATTGTTCCGTTTGTAGCTGCAACGCCTTGATTTTTATATATGATTTTGTTTGAATACATAAATCCAGGTCTTGGCGAAGTTAATGGAGCAATTGATATAGTTACATCATTATAAAGGTTTGTTAGTGTAATTGGAAAATATAAAAATTGCGTACCGCTTCCTGCAGGAATACTCATATTAGTATAAGTTGTTGTTCCCGAATTATAATAGCCTACATATTCTGGTTGGATTTGATAACTGAAAGAATAAGTGTTTGCCGAATTAGTATCATATAAAGCAAACTGACCCGTAGGAGAATAGCCATTTACATTTATTCCATTGCTGTTTTGCTGGTAAATAAATGAGCCATTTGGAAATAGAGATTCACCCGTATCCCGAATACCATTGCTGTTTTGATCTACAAAAGCAACCAAGAGTATTTTATCGGCATCGGGGGCGCACGTAACATTGGCAACCCAACCAGGATTATTAACACTTGCATCACTTCTAAATCTGAAAGTTAAACAGCCATCCGGACTTGTCGAAGTAAATGGACCGGGAATGGTAGCTCCCCAAAATCCGCCAGCTAATCCACCTGGAACATTTGCTGCGGCATTTGAACTCATAATTTGTTGTGAGCTTATTGAATTTCCGTCAAAAACATATAATGCATCCCAGTTCGTTTCGGTATTAAATGAACTAAATGCTACCGTTACAATTTCGCCGGGTGTTGTTGGACAAATAACATACGTGTTATCAGAACTATTAGCATAATTGTTAGCTAATCCACCATTGTCAACAAATTGGCCACCGCAAACAGGTGGTGAAGGAGATGTTGTAACAGTAGGGAAACCACACCATGGCGTTGGGTCAACGCATATAGCTCTGATATAAATATTATAACAGGTATTTGCAGCTAATCCGGTTAAAGTGTAAGGATTTGTATTTGCAGTAATGAAGCCTGTTGAAACTGTAGTTGGTGCAGGCGAACCACATGGTAGTGCAAGGATTTGCCAACTTGTGGCGACAGTAGAGTCTGGGTTTATGGGTTGTGTCCAGTTTAATACAACAGAATTTTGTGTTATGGTATTGATTGTAGGCAAGGTAGGTAATCGGCATGCTGGTAGAGGCGCACAGATTACATCTGCAACCCATCCTGCTCTGTTAACAGAAGCATCACTTCTGAATCTGAAAGTCAAACAACCGTCAGGACTTGTTGAAGTAAATGGACCGGGGATAGTAGTTCCGTAATATCCGCCCGCTAATCCTCCAGGAACATTTCCTGCCGGATTTGAACTTGCAATTTGAGGTGCAGCTATTGAGTTGCCGTTGAAAACATACAATGCATCCCAAGTGGCTTCTGTATCAAATGATGTAAAAGTTACTGTTACGACATCTCCTGCAGAGCTCGGACAGATAGTAGTAGTGGTATCAGAATTATTGGCATAATTAGCAGATGAACCACCATTATCTGTGAATTGTCCACCACAAACCGGGGGCGCCGCTATAGTTGTCACTGAGAATGGACCTGTCCATAAACTTACATCGTTGGGAGTTGGACCGCAATTGGCTCTAACATACAAAGCATAACAAGTGCCTGCCGTTAATCCCGTGAAAACATATGGATTTGTTGTTGTTGATAGCCAACCGGTCGTTGCCGCAGTTGGAGCCGGTGAACCACAAGGCAATGCGAGGACATCCCATGCAGTGGCGGATCCGACATTGTTCCAGCCAAAAGTTACTGAGTCAGAAGTCACGCCTGATGTAGTCAAAGCATTAGTCTGAGAAAAACAATCCGAGTATGGAGCGCAAGTCACATTGGCAATCCAACCCGGATTAGAAACTGAAGCGTCACTTCTGAATCTGAAAGTCAGACAACCGCTTTGATCTGTTGAGGTAAAGGGTCCCGGAATAACTGTTCCCCAATATCCTCCGGCCAAGCCACCCGGAACATTACCTGCCGGATTTGAACTTGCAATTTGAGATGATGTTATTGAGTTACCATTAAAAACATAAAGGGCATCCCAATTGGCTTCGGTATTAAAAGATGTAAAAGTTACTGTTGCCACTTCACCTGGATTTGAGGGACAAATGGTAATTATAGAATCACTGTTGTTAGCATAATTAGCTGTGGGGCCTGCAGCATCGGTAAAACTTCCACCACATACCGGTCCTTGTATACAACTTTGGACAATAACAGTAGCAGTACTGGAATCTATTGGACAGAATAATGCCGGATTAGCGTCAAGGGTATAATTAAAAACACTAGTTGTTGATCCTGCTGCAGGAGTGTAAGTGCCTGCTGCAGCATTGAAGGTTCCGCCCGTACCGGAAGTTCTTGTCCAGACTCCGCCCTGTTGTTCAGAAGTTATCAGATCAAATAAATTTATAACAGCAGTAGACGAATCACAAATAGTCTGTATTCCGTCATTCCCGGCAAAGTTAAAAGAAGCGATTAGGTTTATTGTAGAATAATAAACCTGGCCGGCATTTGTGTCATGGACACGAATGTAAACCGTTTGATTTTGACTAAGGTTAACCCGTTGGGTGTAATTATTTAAAGTAAAAATAAATTGATTAAATATTGGTCAAGATACTGAAATTCAGTATCTTGAAGTCGCAAAACAAACCAATATTCATGTCAAATATAGTTAAAAATTATTTAAGAGTTTTAGAA
>NZ_JANXTI010000027.1 GCF_025352425.1 Flavobacterium sp. | reverse complement strand
TTCTAAAACTCTTAAATAATTTTTAACTATATTTGACATGAATATTGGTTTGTTTTGCGACTTCAAGATACTGAATTTCAGTATCTTGACCAATATTTAATCAATTTATTTTTACTTTAAATAATTACACCCAACGGGTTAGAAAATTATATTTTTCATACACTTTATGGCCATTTGAGTTTAGAAAGTTTGAAAGACAAAAAAGTAGGCGATGTTATAAAGCAAGGACAACAAATTGCCAACTTAGGATTACCGCCTGTAAATGGTGATTATGCACCACATTTGCATTTCCAAATTATCATTGATATTGAAAATAATTTCGGAGACTATGCAGGGGTTTGTAGCCCCACTAAACTAGATTTTTATACTAAAAATTGTCCTGATCCAAATTTATTATTGAAAATATATTAGAACTCAATAATACTATAAAAAAATCCATTAAAGGTTTTTTTAATTACATTTGATTGATATTTAAATATATAGACTATGAAAAGTATCTCCAAAATTTTCAATATAGTAGGTTTTAATTTTTTGCTTTTGGCATCAACCCTACTTCATGCACAAAACAACACTACAGAATTTAAAGTTGACAGAGGTAATTTTACATTTGACGGAAATGACAGGCAAAATCCATGCATAACAACACAAGAATGTGCTGTCTTAAACAAAGAAGTGGACGATAATTTGAAAAGATTGACACTGGACAAAAAGACTAACAGAAACGTGCTTACTACCTCATTACTTTGGCCATTGAGACGGGCGACTGGTTTTACTCAATGTGAATATCATTTTATTGGTGCATATGTAGATCAAAATACGGCTACTACCACGATACAGGATTATGATTGTGGCAATAATACTTATGATGGTCATCACGGAACTGACATTGCCATATGGCCTTATAGTTTGTATAAAATGGACAGCAATCAAATTGAAGTCATAGCCGCTGCTGCAGGAACAATTATTCAAAAAGCGGATGGCAATTTCGATAGAAACTGTGGTTCAAATACATTGACAGCCAATTCAATTATCATTCAACACGCCGATGGCACTTATGCTTTGTATTGGCATATGAAAAATGGTTCTGTTACCACAAAAGCTGTTGGACAAACTGTCGTGGCAGGAGAAAAATTAGGAGTTGTTGGAAGTTCAGGCAGTTCTACTGGGCCGCACCTTCATTTTGAAGTTTGGTCAGGAAGCACAAATACAACTTATAAAGACCCGTTTTCTGGCGCTTGTAACGTTTTAAACGCCAATTCATGGTGGGCTTCTCAACGTCCACATACCGATCCGGCTATCATGAAAACTTCTGTTCATCCGACAGATATAACTTTAGCAACTTGTCCCAACAGTGATGTTCCAAACGAAAGCGATACTTTTGTTGTACCGTTTCAAGGTCCGGGATTGTCTCCGGGTTATGCAAAATTTTATGTTTTTTGGAGAGAACTACCAGTCAGTTCAGTTATAGCATCGCGAATTTTAAATCCTAATGGAACCACATTTAATAGCTGGAATTACACGGTTCCGACCTACAACAAAATAAGCTATTATGGTTTTTCAAAATTACTACCAACTATTGATGGTACATATACATTTGAAGCCAGTTATAATGGTGTTGCTTGTTCTAAAACTTTTACCATTACACATTCTTTGGGGATTTCAGATGTTTCTACTTCGGATTATTTCAGCGTGTTTCCCAATCCGACTAGCGAAAACCTTTTTATAACGGCTGATGTGATTGAGAATGGAAGTTATTCATTTACTTTGACAAATAGTATTGGTCAAATTATTAAAACTGAAAAAACCGATATTGAAAATAACAAATTTGAAAAAATCATCTCTATTGCGGATTTGTCCGATGGAATATATTTTTTAATAGTGGATAGTGCCAAATCAAAATTGGCTAAAAAGATTGTTAAACAGCATTAATTTTAAATAACAAAAATGAAGAAAATAATTTTAACCACTGCTTTTGCAGCTATGGTAACCCTATCCTGTCAAGACAAAACCAAAGAAAAATTGGATGAAGCCACAGATGCTGTTACAGAAGAAGTAACCACAACGATTGATTCAGCCAAAATGAAAATGGAAGCAAAACTGGATACAATGAAAGATAGGGCCAATTCAAGAATTGACAGTGTGAAACTAAAAAGCGCCGATAGATTGGAACAAGCTGCAAAAAAACTAAAACAAACTGTAAAAAAATAACAAAAAAGCCCTGAATAATCAGGGCTTTTTTTATAATTAATTTCTAATTTTCTGTTCCCATTTCCAGGCGGAAGCCAATCCTTCTTCTAAAGAAAGTTGTGCCTTCCAGCCTAAAACTTTATTCGCTTTATCTGTATTGGCATACGCGGAAACTACATCTCCGTCTCTTCTCTTAACAATTTTATATGGCAATTTTTTTCCTGATACTTTTTCAAAAGCATTGATTACTTCCAAAACAGAACTTCCTTTTCCTGTGCCCAAATTGAATGTTTCAACTTTGTCGCTATTTTGCTTATTCAATAATCGCTGTAATGCTATCACATGTGCTTTCGCCAAATCGACCACATGAATATAATCGCGAATACAAGTTCCGTCCGGCGTTGGATAATCGTTACCATTAACCGATAATTCTTTTCGCAAACCAAAAGCAGTTTGGGTAATATACGGCACTAAATTTTGTGGAACTCCAATGGGTAACTCCCCTATTTCTGCACTTGAATGAGCCCCAATTGGGTTAAAATAACGCAATAGAACCGAATTTAAATTGGTGACTTTAGCAACATCAATTATGATTTCCTCGCCTATTTGCTTGGTATTTCCGTAAGGGGAATTTGCCGGCTGCACGGAAGCATCTTCGGTAATCGGCATTACTTCGGCTTGACCGTAAACCGTACACGATGAACTAAAAATGAAATTAGACTTTGACAAATTTGCCATTTCCTGTAGAATATAAACTAACGAATTAATGTTATTTTCATAATACAGCAGAGGATTTTCAACACTTTCGCCAACTGCTTTTGAGGCAGCAAAATGAATTACGCCGACAACATCACCATACTTTTTAAAGAAATTTTGAACTGCGCATTTTTCTCTTAAATCAATGTTTTCAAAAATTGGTTTTTTGCCTGTGATTTTCTCAATTCCGTCAAGAACTTCAATTGAAGAATTGGAAAGATTATCAATCGCTATGACTTCAAAACCTTCATTTTGCAATTCAACAACCGTATGCGAACCAATAAATCCTAAACCACCAGTTACAAGTATTTTCATATTATTTCAAAAACTCTAAAACGCTATCCGTAATAAATTTTATTTGTTCGTTATCTAATTCGGTGTGCATTGGCAACGAAATTACTTCTTTAACCAATTGATTAGTCACCGGGAAATCTTCTTCCTTATATCTTGAGTCTAAATATGCTTTTTGTAAATGCAGCGGAATCGGGTAATAAATTGCACACGGAATTCCTTTAGCTAATAAATGCTCCATCAATGCATTTCTATCAGCATCGATAATTCTAAGTGTATATTGATGAAAAACGTGACAATCACAATTATCACATATCATAGGCGCTATGATGTTTTTGTGTCCTTCAAATGCAGCTGAATATTTTCTTGCAGCATTTTGTCTTGCTTGGTTATAACTATCCAACAATGGTAATTTTGCATTCAAAACAGCGGCCTGTACACTATCTAAACGCGAGTTTACGCCAACAACATCATGATGATAACGAACGTACATTCCGTGGTTTACGATTCCGCGGATCGTATGCGCTAAAGCATCATCATTAGTAAAAATTGCGCCACCATCACCATAACATCCTAAGTTTTTAGATGGGAAAAATGAGGTTGAAGCTACGTGTCCGATAGTTCCCGCTTTCTTTTTTGTTCCGTCAGTGAATTTACAATTTGCTCCAATAGCCTGGGCATTATCTTCAATTACATACAAATTATGTTCGTTGGCAATTTGCATAATCGCTTCCATGTTGGCAGCTCTTCCGAACAAATGAACCGGTACAATCGCTTTCGTTTTTGGGGTGATAGCTTTCTTTATTGCTTCAATGGAAATGTTCATGTTTACCGCATCAACATCAACCAAAACCGGCGTTAGTTGCAATAACGCAATTACTTCAACTGTTGCGGCAAATGTAAAATCGGCCGTAATAACCTCATCGCCGGGTTTTAAACCCAATGCCATCATTGCTATCTGCAAGGCATCCGTTCCATTTGCGCAAGGAATTACATGTTTTACATCCAAATATTCCTCAAGATTTTTTTGAAATTCGTGGACTTTGGGTCCGTTAATATACGTTGTTGTGTCTAAAACTTCCTGAATAGAAGCGTCAACAGTAGTTTTTATTTTTTCATATTGACTTTTTAAGTCAACCATTTGAATTTTCTTCATAATTCTCAAATTTGAGTTGCAAAAGTAAGAAATTCTGAAGTAGAATTTCATGTTCCGTAAAAGAAACGTACTTTAGCCCAACAAAATTTTGAAGATGCTTTTTCTATACAATATATTGATGCTTTTGGCTTCACAGGTCGTGAAATTGTTGGCACTTTTCAATCCAAAAATAAAGCTCTTCGTTGATGGAAGAAAGACTGTTTTTCAAACTTTATCCGGCAAAATAAGTCCTGAGGATAAAACGATTTGGTTTCACGCTGCATCTTTAGGCGAATTTGAGCAGGGCATACCTGTGATGGAAAAAATCAAGATTCAGTTTCCCAATAACAAAATTGTGGTAACGTTCTTTTCACCTTCGGGTTATGAAGTCCGCAAAAATAATTCTATAGCTGATGTTACTGTTTATTTACCTTTGGACACCAAAAATAATGCGAAGCAATTTTTAAAATTGATTCATCCTGATTTGGTTTTCTTTATTAAATATGAATATTGGCCAAACTATTTGAATGAATTGAAAAAAGAGAAAATTAAAACCTATTTGATTTCGGGAATTTTTAGGGAAAACCAGGCTTTTTTCAAATGGTATGGCAACTTTTACCGGAATGCTTTGAAAACATTTGATTATTTTTTTGTTCAGAATGAAAGTTCGAAATTGTTGTTGCAAAAGTTAGGTTTCAATAATGTAAAAATTT
The DNA here is from genome assembly GCF_025352425.1 of Flavobacterium sp. Taxonomy (GTDB): domain Bacteria; phylum Bacteroidota; class Bacteroidia; order Flavobacteriales; family Flavobacteriaceae; genus Flavobacterium. The sequence continues at coordinate 35,368 of NZ_JANXTI010000027.1, read as the reverse complement.
CCGGAGACACTCGTTTTGATCGCGTAGTTTCAATTTTGGAGCGCGATAATTCATTGGATTTCATCAAACAATTTAAAAACAATACGACCACTATCGTCGTTGGTAGTTCGTGGCCAAAAGACGAAAATTTGTTAGTGAATTACATCAACCAAACCAATGAGAATGTGAAATTCATCATTGCACCACACAATATCAAAGCCCAACAGATTCAGGAATTGAAAAATTCAATATCGAAGAAAACCATTTTGTTTTCCGAAAAAGAAAACGCTGATTTATCAGATTATGATATTTTAATTGTTGACACAATTGGCATTTTAACCAAAATTTACAGTTATGCGGATATTGCTTATGTTGGCGGCGGTTTTGGGAATCCCGGTGTTCATAATATCCTGGAACCGGCAACTTTTGGAATTCCGATAGTTGTAGGCCCAAATTTTTCTCATTTTGCCGAAGCTGTGGCTTTGGTTCATCAGGAAGGATGCATTTCTATTTCTAATCAAAGTGATTTGAATGACACTTTTTCCAATTTGATCTCCAACAAAGATATCCGTCACGAAAAAGGCCATATTTGCTCCACTTTTGTGCAAATGAATAAAGGAGCAACTGATGTTATTATGAAACAAATCAGTAACAATTAGCATAAAACAAACTTATCCCTCAAATTAGTATCATGAAAATTTTAAAATTTTTATTATTATTTGTTTTCGTTCAGGTTTCTGCCCAACAAGGTGGTATGTGGATTCCATCGCTGCTCAAAGGAATGAACGAAGACGAGATGAAAAGCCTTGGCATGAAAATCACCGCCGAGCAAATTTATTCCATCAATAAATCAAGTATAAAGGACGGCGTTCCGCAGTTTGATAAAAAATGTACTGCCGCTGTTATTTCTGACAAGGGTTTGATTTTAACCAATCACCATTGCGGATATGATGCGGTGCAGAATCATTCAACTGTTGAACACGACTATCTAGCGGATGGATTTTGGGCATACAAAATGGAGGACGAATTATTGAACAAAGGAATGGTTGTTTCTTTTGTGGTGCGAATTGAAGATGTCACAACAAAAGTGCTGGAGGGTGTTGATTCAATTGTTTCAGAATTTGATAAACAGAAAAAAATTAAAGAAAATATTGAAACGCTTACCAAAACATTACCAAAGGAAAACTGGGAAGAAAATGTGATTAAAACTTTTTACAACGGAAATCAGTACCTGCTTTTCGTAACGGAAACTTTTAAAGACATTCGATTGGTTGGCACACCTCCAAGTTCGATTGGAAAATTTGCTGATGTTACCGATAACTGGGTTTGGCCTAGACATACCGGCGATTTCTCGTTATTCAGAATTTATGCTGATAAAAATAATCGCCCGGCGGAATATTCGGCAGAAAATGTTCCGTACAAACCAAAATATTTTTTCCCAATTTCTATTAAAGGTCTAAAAGAAAATGACTTTACGATGGTTTTGGGCTATCCTGGATCAACTCAAGAATATTTGCCTTCCTACGCGGTGGAGCAGATTATGAATACTTCAGATCCTATCAAAATTGAACTCCGTGATATTACGTTGAAGGTCCAAAATGACTTTATGCGAAAAGATAATGCTATTAAAATCCAATATGCTGCAAAAAATGCCACCATAGCAAATGCATGGAAAAAATGGCAAGGTGAAATCAAAGGCTTGAAAAAAGCGAAAGCTCTCGGTGTCAAACAAAAATTTGAAAGACAATTTCAGGAAAAGGTTATAGCGACAGGTAAGCAATCGGAATATGGAAATTTGCTTTCTGGTTTCGAGAAAAATTATACTGAAATAAAAGACTATGCGTTAGCAAAAGACATGTTTGACGAAATTGTGATCCGTAATACAGAAATTCTTTCTGTTGGTTATAAATTATATCAATTAGAACAGATATATAATACTAAGGGAGAGCAAGCTTTTGACGATAGAAAAACAACCTTAATTAATAATTGGGGAGAATTTTATAGTGAGTTTAATCCAACAGTTGATCAAAAAGTTTTTAGCGAATTAATAAGTATCTATAGTAAAAAATACCCCAAACAGTTTTTACCAAGTTATTTTGAAAATATCAATGCGGAAAATTTAGCTAACAAAGTTTTTACAAAATCACAACTGGTAAGTTTCGATAAGGTCAAAGACCTATTAACAGGTGATACAAAAATTGTTTTGGAAAAATTAAATAATGACGAAGGATATAAAGTAGTAAAGGCAATTGCTGATGCACATTTAAAAAGTGTAATGCCAAAATATGACGAAATAAATTTAAAAAATACCGCTGCGCAAAGAACCTACATGAAAGCGATATTAGAATTATTTCCAAAAAATAGAAATTTCCCGGACGCGAACAGTACGCTTCGGGTGGCTTATGGGAAAATAAAAGGGTATAAACCTAATGATGCCGTTTATTATGAGCCTTTCTCTTATTTAGACGGCGTAATTGAAAAATATATTCCCGGCGATTATGAGTTTGACGCTCCGAAAAAACTTATTGATTTATACAATGCAAAAGAGTATGGTATTTATGGCGTAAACGGCAAAATGCCTTTAGATTTTATAGCAACAAACCACACCACTGGAGGAAATTCAGGAAGTCCTGCATTAGACTCTAAAGGAAACTTGATAGGTTTGAATTTTGACAGAGTTTGGGAGGGGACTATGAGTGATATTTATTATTCTCCAGAAATTTGTAGAAATATTATGGTAGACATTCGGTATGTTTTGTTCATCATTGATAAATTTGCCGGAGCTGATAATCTGATTAAAGAGTTAAAAATCCTCGATACAAATAATAAAAAGTAGTTATTTAACATTAATTTAAGTTTTTGGCACAATTATTGTTAAACAAAAACCGAAGTAAAATACAGGTTTTTTAAAAAAAATTAAAAATTTATTTTAACCTATTAAAAAATTTATATCTTTGCCTCGAATTAATAATTAACCTTTTATATTAAGTAAGATGAAAAAAGTATTTTTAAGTTTAGCTGTTATCGCTGCATTAACTGTAGTATCTTGTAAACAAGCTGATGCTAACGCTGAAGTTGCTGTTGACTCAACTACTGTTGAAACTGTTGACACTGCTGCTGCTGCTGCCATCGATACTGCTGCTGCTGCCCTTGATACTGCTGCTGCAAAAGTTGAAGAAGCTAAAGAAGCTGTAAAAAAATAATTAGAACCTAATTATTTTTAAAAACTTAAAGCCACGCAATAGCGTGGCTTTCTTATTTTATGTAGTTTCAAATTTATTTAGTAAACTATATAAACAAAAAAGCTTCAAACATAGTTTGAAGCTTTTTGTACTCAGAGCGGGACTTGAACCCGCACGAACATTGCTGTTCACTGGATTTTAAGTCCAGCGTGTCTACCAATTTCACCATCCGAGCAGAATAGTTTTTTGATGGTTTAATTTTTAGAAAAAATTAATTAAATAACTCACCATCCGAGCATTATACTTTATAACGATTTCGGTTTTTAAAAAACGACTCCATTGAAAGTTTGTTTTTTTGAGCGAAAAACGGGGCTCGAACCCGCGACCTCGACCTTGGCAAGGTCGCGCTCTACCAACTGAGCTATTTTCGCATTCACATTATTTATCAGAACGGCAATACTTATGCTGTATTGCGGATGCAAATGTAATATTTAAATTGAATATTACAAACGTTTTTTTTGAAAAAAATATTGTAAAACCCTAACCATTTGAAAGACCACAATATTAGCGTGTTTATTTTTTCTGCAACATTCTTTTTAGTTCATTTAACTTCATCAAAGCTTCGATTGGAGTAAAAGTATTGATGTCTAAATTGATTATATCCTCTCTTATTTCTTCCAATAGCGGATCGTCAAGATTAAAGATATTTAATTGCATTTCGTCTTTTGTTGATTTTATCCCGCTGAGAGATTCACTTGAATGGTTTTTTTCTAATTTCTTTAAAAGTTTCTGTGCTTTTTGAATCACTGTTTGAGGCATTCCGGCCATTTTCGCCACATGAATACCAAAACTGTGCGCGCTACCACCAGCTACTAGCTTTCTTATGAAAAGCACGGTATCCTTTAATTCTTTTACTGAAACATTATAATTCTTTATACGTGGTAATAATTCAGTCATTTCGTTCAATTCGTGATAATGTGTTGCAAACAAAGTTTTTGCTCTTGAAGGATTTTCATGTAGAAACTCTGCAATGGCCCAGGCTATGGAAATTCCGTCATAGGTGCTTGTACCGCGGCCTATTTCATCTAAGAGCACCAAACTTCTTTCCGAAATATTGTTCAAAATCGAGGCGGTTTCATTCATCTCTACCATAAAAGTAGATTCCCCCATCGAAATGTTATCGCTTGCTCCTACCCGTGTGAAAATTTTATCTACAATCCCCATTCTGACTTTTTCGGCCGGAACAAAACTTCCCATTTGTGCCAAAAGAACAATCAGTGCAGTCTGCCGCAAAATTGCGGACTTACCCGACATGTTTGGACCAGTAATCATTATGATTTGCTGCATTTCTCTATCCAGGAAAACATCATTGGGGACATAGGGAACTCCGACGGGTAATTGTTTTTCTATAACCGGATGACGACCGTTTGTAATTTCTAATTCAAATGTTTCATCAAGTATAGGGCACACATAATCATTTTCTATGGCCAGTTGAGCAAAAGAAATAAGGCAGTCCAACTGTCCAATTAAATTAGCATTCAACTGGACTTGCTTAATATAAGTTGCGATCCAACTCACTAATTGTTCGAAAAGTTGACTTTCTATTTGATGTATTTTTTCTTCCGCGCCAAGAATCTTGATTTCGTATTCTTTTAATTCTTCTGTAATATATCGTTCGGCATTAACCAAGGTTTGTTTCCTAATCCATTCAGTCGGGACTTTATCTTTATGCGTATTTCGAACTTCGATATAATAGCCAAAAACATTATTAAAGGAAATCTTCAATGAAGAAATTCCAGTTAGCTCAGATTCTCGCCTTTCAATTCCTTCTAAAAATTCTTTACCCGAAAAAGCAATGTTCCGTAATTCATCTAATTCGGTATGAACACCACTTGCAATAGCATTTCCTTTAGCAATTGCAACTGGCGCCTCCTGATTTAATGTCGATTTTATTTTTTCACGAAGCAAATCACACGCATGCAGACTATCACCAATAACACGAACTGCTTCTTGTTTACTTTCTAAAGCAATTTCTTTTATTGGAATAATCGCATCTAACGATTCCTTGAGATAAATAACTTCGCGTGGTGAAATTTTTCCTGTTGCCACCTTCGAAATCAAACGTTCTAAATCAGAGATCTGTTTGATTTGATACTGCATTTTTTGAAGAATTTCAAAATTAACCTTTAAATACGAAACTACTTCGTGGCGGCCTCTAATCTTATGAATATCCTTTAAAGGTAATGCCAGCCAACGTTTCAATAACCTTGAACCCATTGGCGAAAGCGTTTTGTCAATGACATCCAGAAGTGTAACGGCATTTTGAGAGTGACTATGATACAATTCTAAATTCCGAATGGTAAATCGATCCATCCAAACATAGGCATCTTCGGCAATTCTTTGAATATTGGTAATGTGTTGAACTTTATTGTGCTGTGTTTCTGATAAATAAAATAGAATCGCACCTGATGCAATAATTCCATCCTGAAGTTCTTCGATTCCATAGCCTTTTAAAGAATTCGTTTGAAAATGATTATTTAAGGTTTCTAAAGCGTAATCTTCTTTATAAACCCAATCTTCCAGATAAAAGACATTGAATCTTTCCCCAAATATTTCCTTGAATTGGTTTCGATTATTTTTTTGAATTAAAATTTCACTTGGACTAAAATTTTGCAACAGCTTATCAATATATTCTTCATTGCCCTGTGCTGTTAAAAATTCACCTGTAGAAACATCTAGAAACGAAATTCCTAACTGCCTTTTGCCAAAATAAACCGAAGCAAGGAAATTATTTGATTTTGATTGCAAAACCTCATCGTTCATCGAAACTCCGGGCGTAATTAATTCGGTTACGCCACGTTTGACAATGGTTTTAGTCAGTTTTGGATCTTCGAGTTGATCACAAATTGCCACTCTAAGTCCGGCTTTTACCAATTTAGGCAAATAAGTATTCAGAGAATGATGCGGAAAACCCGCTAAAGCGGTTTCAGTTTCTGAACCCGCCCCACGTTTGGTTAAAACAATTCCAAGTATTTTCGACGCCCGAATGGCATCTTCTCCAAAGGTTTCATAAAAATCCCCAACTCTAAACAACAAACACGCATCGGGATATTTTCTCTTTATCTCGTTGTATTGTTTCATTAAAGGAGTCTCCTTGGGCGAAGTTTCTTTGGTTGCCAATGGTTTTGGTTTAATTTTAGTGAAAGCGAATTTAAATATTTTAGAATGATTTATCCTTCCTAACAAAAATTAATTTAACCTTAAGACAAAAAAAAACGTAATAACTAAAATTTTAAATAGATTTGTCCCAAGAAACTTAAATACTATAAAAATGAAACGAATTATCTTATTAGCTGCAATTACTGTTTTTGGTGTTGCAACTAGCAACGCACAAACTGCTAAAAAACCTGCTAAAAAAGCTGATACTCCAGTTAAAGTTGAAACTCCAAAAGTTGACGGACCTGGAATGTTGTTCGAAAACGAAATTATTGATTACGGAACAATCCCTAAAAACGCTGATGGAAAAAGAGAATTTGTTTTTGTTAATAACGGAAACAAACCTTTAATCATTGAAAGCACACAAGGTTCTTGTGGTTGTACGGTACCGTCTAAACCAGAAGGAGCAATTGCCCCCGGCGCAAAAGGAGTTATTGGTGTAAAATACGCGACTGACAGAGAGGGTGCGTTTACAAAAACCGTAACTATCAAATCAAATGCTGCCGGTCAGGAAACTAAAGTAGTTACAATCAAAGGAACTGTTTTACCAGCTGCTCCGGCTGATGCTGCTGCTCCAACAAAAAGCTAAATTTTACTTAATTATAATTTAAGAAAGTCTCGTCTCGTTGTAAAAAACAAGACGGGATTTTTTTTATTTATCTTTACCAAAAAAATAATTGTTTGTTATTTTTGTGTTTAACTAATCTTTTAAAAATTTAAAAAATCATATTATGAAAAAAACATTATTAATTCTTTTGATTTTTTTTTCTCTTTATTCTAATTCTCAAACTACTATTTACAATACTGCTTTAAGTAAAGATAAGCTAGTTGTGAAATACAAATATTTGCAAAACACAAATAAGTTAATTATTAAAGAATCCAGCGAGAAAAAAATGAATTATGCCATTTTTAATAAAGCAACAATTTATGATAGTAATTCAAAGTCAAATGAATTAATAAACAAAGAAAATTTTCTTTATGTTTTCAATTCATTAAATGAAGAAAATTTTGGAACATTAATGCAAGACGGTATGTTCTCAACTCTGTCTCTTAATTTTTTTATTAAAAATAATAAAACTTCATTTCAAATGAAATCTAAGGATTTTGAAAGATATTCTTTCGATTATGAAAAGACCCCTTTAGAAATGAAACCAATAATTTATTTTGATCAAAATTATATTTATACCGTTAGCAATCAAAATGGAAGAACGTATGGTATTGAAATTACAAAAGATGAATTACAATTAGATAAATTTAACATTGGAAAACAAACTTCAAGTTCCATTTCTTTAAAAAAAATAGATACCGATAGATTAAAAAGTAAAGATCTAGCTGTGCCAAAAAAAATCGCTTTTCAATCTAGATACTATGACAATAATACCCTTGAAATTGTAACCAAAAGTATAAATAAAGATTATAAATCTTCCACATTATATAGAGACATTTATGATTTAGATGGTAAATTCATTAAAGAAATTAGCTATAATTATAATTCAATAAAAGGGTTTTTAGTGCCTACTTATAATAATTCTACATTTGAAAATATGGTAAATTCATATAGTCAAAGCCCAGGTTCTTATCGTGCCGCGATTGAATTAGATATAAATGATTACTATATAGACCCAAAAACAAATGAATTTTATATCTATGGAATTACAGCCGCAAAAGATTCAAATGGATTGTCCTATAAATCAGCTTTAGGGTTCTACATAAACAAGTATTCTGAAAAAGGAGAGAAAATATGGGAAAATTTTTATGATGTTTCTGATGAAAAAGGTTTTAATCAGAAGAATGACCAAAGACCACTAGAAACAAAAATAAATTTAAAACAATTTACTAATGAAAATCAACTTGTGCTCTCTATTATAGGACTAAAATCATATACAAATCATTATAATGATTTTTTTGTTGTTAATAAAGGTTCAGGGAAAATAGAAGATTCAAAATATGCAAACTCTGACTCCCAAACGTCTAAAGGAACTTTTTCTTATGGTGGAAAATATTCTCTTTTTGAAATTATTAAACTTGATAAAAATAAATTTTGCGATGAAAACACCATATTAACTACTACATTTAATTTAGATTTAAAAAATTATATAAATAAAATTGCGGCTAAAGATGATGTGTTTTTTAATTCAATACTTTCGTCAGAAGGAATTTGGTTAATGGAAACAGATAACAAAACTTATTATAAAGTTTCTTTTTTCAAATAAAATTTAATCAAATTAATGAGAAAATTAGAAAATAACGAACTCGAACGAAAAAGCATTTCAGATTTTAAAAATGCCGAAAAAACACCATTAATAATTGTCCTTGACGACACCCGAAGTCTTCATAATATTGGTTCCGTATTTCGAACTGCCGATGCATTCTTAATCGAGAAAATATATTTGTGTGGCATAACAGCAATTCCTCCTAACAAAGAGATTCATAAAACCGCGCTTGGTGCAACCGAAACCGTTACCTGGGAATATCAAAAAGATATTTTAGATGTAATTGATACGTTAAAAAAGGAAACTGTTTCCGTTTTTGCCATTGAACAAGTTGAAAATGCGATTTTTCTTCAGGATTTTAAAGTTGAAAAGAATAAAAAATACGCTTTAGTTTTTGGCAACGAAGTATATGGCGTGGCCCAAAAAGCAATCGAGCTTTGTGATGGGACAATTGAAATTCCGCAATTAGGAACAAAACATTCTTTAAACATTTCGGTAAGTGTCGGAATCGTTGTGTGGGATTTGTTTCAGAAAATGAACTATTAACCTGAAATCTTATTCTGAATTTCGTTTAAAATAAAAACGTAATCTTCCTGATTATTCTGGAAATCCCTATTGGTCACATCAATAATCAAAACATTTAAATCTGTTTGGGATTTGATATAATCCAAATAACCATTGTTGATTTTTTCAAGATATTCAGCCGGAATTTCCTGCTCATAACTTCTTCCTCTTTCTTTAATATTTTCCAAAAGCCGCTTGGTGCTTTGATACAGATAAATATACAAATCGGGCTTTGGCATTTCTTTGTAAATAATATCAAACATGGTTTTATACAAACGAAACTCGTCTTCGGCAAGCGTAACTTTGGCGAAAATCAGCGATTTGAAAATATGATAATCGGCAACGATGAAATCCTTAAACAAGTCAAATTGCGCCAAATCATCAGAAATCTGTTGGTATCTATCAGCTAAAAAAGACATCTCCAGCGGAAAAGCATAGCGGTTTTGGTCTTCGTAGAACTTTGGCAAAAACGGATTGTCTGCAAAACGTTCCAGGACGGATTTAGCATTAAAATCTTCGGCTAATTTGTTTGTCAACGTAGTTTTTCCGGCACCAATATTTCCCTCAATCGCGATGTAATTGAAATGATCGAGCTTTAAGTTAGCAATTGGAATTTCCAGATTTTGAACGATTTTGCAATTACTTTTATCCTCTGAAAGCACTAATAGTTCATGCAAATATTTCTGCAAAATAGGATGACGCCAGTCTAAATGTAAATCCTTCATCGGCAGCAACACAAACAAGCGGTTTTGCATTTCCGGATGTGGCACCTGCAGTTTTTCGGAAGCAATTATTTCTTCATCAAAAGTAATGACATCGATATCGATTATACGGGCTTGATAACCTTCAACATCTTCGCGAACTCTTCCTAAAGCTTCTTCGAGCAAAATACATTCTTCCAAAATTTGGTGTGCCGATTTATGCGTATTCATAATCACCGCACAATTGTAGAATTTTTCACTTTCAAAACCCCAGGACGGCGTTTCATAAAGCTTGGAAACTCTAATAATTGTTCCGATTTCTTTGTGTAAATTATCAATGCAGCGCTCTATGTTTTCGAGACGATTGCCCTGATTGCTTCCTAAAGATAAAATGACCTGATGCTGCTTTTTCATGGAAGCACAAATTAACTAAAACTATTTTAGAATTACCCGACTGTTAATAACAATTTCTCAACAATCACAGCGAATTGATATCTTAAAACTTCCATAAAGTATAACCGCTTTATGAGGAAAATGCTCTATTTTTGTTAAGTAAAGCGTTAACTAAATCTATCTTATCATGTTAAAGAATATCCTAAAAATAGTTGGAATTGTTTTGTTGCTGTTAGTGATTTCGGCATTTGCAATTCCTTATTTCTTTAAAGATCAAATCAAAGCCAGAATTTTGACTTCAATCAATGAAAAAGTCGATGCTAAAGTAGCTTTCGCTGATGCCGATTTGAGTTTGTTTAGAAATTTTCCCAACGCAAATGTTTCGATAGAAAAATTATCCATCATAAACAAAGCGCCATTTGAAGGCGATACTTTAGTGGCTTTTGACGAATTAAACCTGGAAATGTCTATCAAAGAATTATTTAATGATGACACTGAACCTATGAATATTGATGGGATTTCATCTAAAAATGGGTTGATAAATATCATCTTTAACAAAGACGGAATTGGCAATTATGACATTGCCTTGAAAGATGAAAACAAAGCGGACGATAAAAAAAGCAAACCGCTTTCGCTAAAAATAAAAGAATATTCTGTTACCAATTTCAAGTTCAAATATTATGATGAAAAATCAAAAATAAAAATGATTTTAGACAGCATCAATCATGAAGGAACTGGTGATTTTGCCGCTCAAAAATTGGATTTGGTAACCAAAACAACTGCGAAGATTTCACTCGATATGGACAAAGTGAATTACATGAAAAATGTTGCTGTTTCTCTCGATGCCATACTCGGAATTGATTTGGATAAAAGCAAATATACTTTTAAAGAAAACAAAGCCAAAATCAACGAATTACCTATAGAATTTGATGGTTTTATCCAATTAGTTGAAGCCGGACAACAATATGATTTGAAATTTAAAACACCAACTTCTTCTTTCAAAAACTTCCTGGGATTGATTCCTGCTCAGTATTCGAGCAATTTGAAAGATGTCAAAACCAGTGGCGACTTTACTGTTGCCGGTTTTGCTAAAGGTTTGTATTCGGATAAAACTGTTCCAAAATTCAATGTCGAAATTGCATCTGACAATGCGTCTTTTCAATATCCGAATTTACCTAAATCAGTTCGCAATATTATTATCGATACCAAAATAATTAACGAAACCGGTGTTATGAACGACACCTATGTAAATCTGGATAAATTATCCTTCCAAATAGATCAGGATGTTTTCAATGCAAAAGCCAATATTAAAAACGTTGCTACAAATCCGTTGGTAAATGCCGCGTTGAAAGGAACAATTAATTTGAGCAATCTTTCAAAAGCTTATCCAATTAAACTCGACAAACCTTTGACCGGAATTTTAAACGCAGATGTTACTACAGCATTTGATATGCAAGCTGTTGAAAAAAGCGATTATGCACGAATCAGAAACGCCGGAACAATGGATTTAACTGGTTTTAATTATACGGATGAAGATGGCAAAACCATGAAAATCAGCAAGGCTTTAGTGTCTTTTGATCCGAGCCGTGTGAATTTAAAACAATTTAATGCCACCACAGGCAATACGGATTTAGCAGTAACCGGCGTTTTGGAAAATTTCTATGGTTTTGTATTTAAGAATCAGGAACTAAAGGGAAATTTTAATTTGAATTCAAATCAATTAGCGGTAAGCGATTTTATGACTTCGGAAGCGGATGCCAAAAAGCAAACAAAAGCTAAGGAAGCGATGAAAATACCGGCATTTTTGAATTGTTCTTTGACCGCAAAAGCCAATACAGTTTTATATGATAATTTGGTTTTGAAAAACGTATCCGGAAAAATAATCATCAAAGACCAAAAAGTGACTTTGGAGAATGGGAAAACAGATATTTTCGGAGGTTCAATTGCTTTCAATGGTGACATTTCCACCAAAGAGAAAGTCTCTAAGTTCAATATGGATTTAGGTTTGAATGGAGTTGACATTGCACAAACGTTTACGCAATTGGAAATGATGAAAAAAATCGCACCTCTTGCCGGCGTCATTAACGGAAAACTAAATTCAAAAATAAAGCTTTTCGGAAACTTAAAGGACAAAGAAATGACCCCAAACCTGAGTAGCATCACGGGAGATTTACTAGGCCAATTACTTTCAACAACTGTAAATTCAAATAATTCCGCTTTGCTGACAAGGTTAAATGACAAATTAGGTTTTATTGATTTTAAAAAAATAGATTTAAATGACTTAAAAACCGCATTAACATTCAAAGACGGAAAAGTAAATGTGAGACCCTTTGACATTAAATATCAAGATATTAAAATAAGAGTCGCTGGTGCCCACGGTTTTGATCAAAACATGAGTTATAATTTAAAATTTGATGTTCCGGCAAAATATTTGGGAAAAGAAATCAATAATTTAATTGGAAAATTAACTCCGGCCGATGCTAAAAAATTTGAAACTATACCAATAAATGCAATAATTGCCGGCAATTTTAAAAATCCTAATATTACTACTGATGTCAAACAAGCTACCTCTAATTTGGTGAATAACTTGGTAAAACAACAAAAAGACAAGCTAATCCAACAGGGAACGTCGGCACTTGGCAATATAATCAATAACAACACAAAACCAAAGGATACTGCAAAAACGGCAACGCCAAAACCTGATATAAAAACACAAGCCACGGATTTACTTAACGGTTTGTTCAATAAAAAGAAGAAAGAAGAACCAAAGAAAACAGAAACGTCACCGGCAACAACTACCCCAACAAAATAGAACATTAGACCCTTTCCAACTGAAAGGGTTTTTGGTTAAATAGAGATTTTCACAACATAACCTTCAAAGGTGCGGACATTAAAAACCGTTCCGTCTTCAAAGATTAAATATTGCCCTTTTATTCCCATTAATTTCCCGATATAATTAGGCGTTTTGTCCAAATTTAAACCGGTTACTTTTGCGGGATATTGCAACACAGGATAAACCAATTCGTGGAAATCTTCTTTTTCAGGATAATAAAATTCATGCACTTCTGTAGGCAACAAATCCCTGACGCGTCTTTTTTCGTGAAGTATATCTATCTGTGAAATTTCATTCTTCAACATTTTCTGCCAATTGGTTTTATCTACAAAATGATTCTTTAATGCAACCTCTGTAATTCCGGCCAGAAAACGATTTGGAACTTCAACAATAGCAATGGCATGGGTAGCACCTTGATCTATCCAGCGTGTCGGAACTTGAGTTCCTCTGGTGACACCAACTTTTACTTCGCTCGACAATGCCAAATAAACAATGTGCGGTTGAAGCTGCACTTTTTTTTCATATTCCAAATCGCGGTCTTCAATATCCAGATGCGCTTTGCTCAATTCGGGTCTCATAATCCAATCTCCCGCAGTAGCCGAACTCATAAAACAGTCGTAGCAAAATCCCTGGCGGAAAATCTTTTTCTTTTTGCCACAATTCAGACATTGATAACCAACGAAATTTATTTCCATCGATTTTCCCAATAACTGATTTACACTCAAAAAACTACTTTCAAAAACCAGATAATACTGAATCGGATTCGAGTATTCGGTTTGCATTTTGGTTAGTACGCCTTCGTAAGTCATCTATTATTATTAAGATTATTTCCTATATTTGGTAAAGTTATACATCATAAATCAAATATGCCAATACCATTAATAAATTCTATCGCTTCCTGGGTTTTGAAACAGCGCATCCATCAGATTGAGTTGTTTCTTAAATATCCACATGAAGTGCAGGAAGAGTTAATGATGAATCTTATTCGGTCTTCTGAAGAAACGGTTATTGGTCAGAAATATGATTTCGGAAGTATCAAATCCTATCAAACTTTTGCAGAAAGGGTTCCGGTTTCTTCGTATGAAGAGTTGGAGCCAATGATAGAGCTTACGCGAAAAGGCGCTCAAAATGTTTTTTGGAACACCCCCATAAAATGGTTCGCCAAATCAAGCGGAACCACGAATGCCAAAAGCAAGTTTATTCCTGTGAGCAATGAGGCTTTGGAAAATTGTCATTATAAAGGCAGTAAAGATTTGCTTTGCATGTACCTCAACAACAATGAGAATTCCGAAATGTTTTTGGGCAAAAGCCTACGCCTTGGCGGAAGTTCCCAGATTTACGAAAACAACAATACCTATTTTGGTGATTTATCCGCAATCTTGATTGAGAACATGCCAATTTGGGCAGAGTTCAGCAGCACACCGAGCAATAAGATTTCGTTGATGCACGAATGGGAAACCAAACTCGCCCATATTATCAACGAAACTAAAAACGAAAATGTGACAAGTTTTGCAGGAGTTCCATCGTGGATGCTAGTGTTAATCAACAAAATCATGACCGAAACCGGAATAGAAACGCTGTCCGAATTATGGCCAAACCTTGAAGTATATTTTCATGGCGGCGTGAGTTTTGAGCCTTACAGAGAACAGTATAAAAAGATTTTACCTCAAAATAATTTTAAATATTACGAAATCTATAACGCTTCGGAAGGATTTTTTGCAATACAGGATTTGAATTATTCAAACGATTTGCTGCTGATGCTTGATTACGGTATATTTTACGAATTCATTCCAATGGATACTTTCGGTACGGAAAATCAAAAAGTAATTCGGCTTTCGGAAGTGGAATTATTCAAGAATTATGCAATGGTAATTACCACCAATGCGGGGCTTTGGCGCTATTTAATTGGCGATACCGTTCGGTTTACCTCTTTATCTCCGTATCGAATCCGCGTTTCGGGAAGAACCAAGCATTATATCAATGTTTTTGGCGAAGAATTAATGGTTGAAAATACCGATATGGCTTTGTCCAAAACCTGTTCGGCTTTACATTGTGAAGTTAAGGATTATACGGTTGCCCCAATTTTTATGCACGACAAAGAAAAAGGCGCACACGAATGGATGATTGAATTCAAGAAAAAACCCGAAGACATTCCCCTTTTCCAAAAGACATTGGATGAGAATCTGCAATCCCTAAACTCCGATTACGAAGCCAAGCGCTACAATAATATGACGCTAAACCCTTTAACAATCAATGTAGCCAGGGAAAATTTGTTTTACGACTGGCTCAAGGAAAATGACAAATTGGGTGGTCAACACAAAATCCCAAGGCTTTCTAACGAACGGGATTATTTGGAGCAATTGAAACAAATGCAGGTTCAGTTCCAGGGAAACAGTTAATCTTTTAATAAATAACATTTAATCTCAAAAAACTGATTTAATTTCGTGCCTTAAAAGAGAATTAAATGAAAAAGATAATTTATGCATTTCTATTGGTAGCTTTCCTCACCTCATGCGCATCGCATCCGGGAAGAGTTTGCGGTGGTTCCGGCGGAGGTCGTGTTGTAGAGAATACTCAAATGCAAAAACCAATTTATAACCTGTCTGTTGTTTGAAAACAAAACTATATCTCGCCTTATTTTGTGTGGCATTTTTTTGGGGAACGACTTTCTTAGCGATACGAGTAGGCGTTGAAACGATTCCGCCATTTCTATTAGCGGGTATCCGAAATCTGATTTCGGGTTCTATTATATTCATTTATTTATTGTGGCAAAAGAAATTAGAACGTGTCAATGCGCGACAGTTGCTGCAGGCTTTTATATTATCCTTACTGATGATTGTTTTGGCAAATGGTTTGACAACCTACTCCGAAAAGTATATTACAAGTGGCTTAGCATCTTTAATTTCTACACTTTCACCCTTTTGTGTTTTGGTTTTGAATTTGGCTTTAGGATACGAGAAGCTATCCGTCAAAACAGTCATTGGAATACTGCTAGGCATGCTAGGTATCTTCCTGATTTACCAAAGCAGCCTGACTGATTTATTGATTCCGGAATACCGGCAAGGAATTTTTGCCATTCTATTGGCCATTTTAGCTTGGGCAACCGGAACCATAATTATGAAAAAAGGAAGTGATAAATCACTCACCATGATGATGAATATCTGTGTTCAAATGATGATTGCCGGTGTTGTCCTTACTTCCATTCAGTTTTATATCACGCCCAATATTTCCACAGAAAACTGGAGCTCTCGAAGTATTTGCGCCATGATCTATCTGGCAATCTTTGGTTCGGTTGTAGGTTATGTTGCGTTTAGTTATTTGATTTCCCAAATGCCTTCAACAAAAGTTACCGTACTGTCTTATGTTAATGTTGTAGTAGCTTTATTTTTAGGCTGGTTGATTCTGGGCGAAATAATTACAGCGCGAATAATTACCGCAACTATTCTGATTATTAGCGGTGTAGTCATTGTAAATTATAAAAAAATAAAATAAAATCATTTGTATTGTAACAATTGAGGGTTGAAAATGTCTTATTGGGCAATCATCACCTGAGGCGAAACCGAATGGTTCGGAGCACAGCGGAGAAAATCATCAATCAATCAATCACAAATGAAATCACTAAGCATTACTTTATGCTTACTTGCGACGAGTTTTATCTTCGCGCAGGAAGCACCCACGAAAAGTCAGGAAACCCCAAAGACCAAAACCGCAGAAAAAACCAACGAACTTTCGGAAGTTACTGTGTATGGCAACAAAAAACAATACATAAAAGTAGAATCAGACAAAACCACGATTAACGTGAGGGACAATGCCATGCTTAATAGCGGCAGTAGTTTGGAAGCGGTTAAAAAAATCCCGGGTGTTATTACATCGCCAGCCGGAAGCATCACGCTGAACAGTAAAGGTGTAAGTATTTATATTGATGGTACGCCGACTACTCTCAGCGGCACCGATTTACAAAATTATCTGGCAACATTGCCCGCCAACGCCATTGAAAAAATCGAATTAATTTATAATCCAGGAGCTTCTTTTGATGCTAGTGCCAGTGGGTCTATCATTAACATAATCACAAGCACTAAAAGAAAAAAAGGTATCAACGCCAGTTTTAATATCAATTATAATTTTAATAAATATCAAAAGCCAAGTCCGCAGATTTTGTTGAACGGCAAAACAAAAGATTTGAGCTGGCAAACTATGATTGGCTACAATTATATCGACAGTGAAAGTTTAAATATAACAGATCAAACCTTCACTTCTTTTACGCCAACGGAACAGCTGCATCAAAGAAATTTGTCCAAGTTTACCAATAGAAATTTCTATTTCAGAACGGGAACGAATTATAAATTGAACGAAAAATCAAATTTATTGTTCAACTATAATTTAAATAGCGCGAATGACAGAATTACCAACGAAGCCACAACGACAGGAACCGGAATTGATTATTCCAATTATGGCTATTCCGAAAACAAAAACAACAATCACGAACTGAGTCTACAATACAAAACCAAGTTGGATACCATCGGAAGAACGCTTGATGTTACCACTTTTGCCAACTTCTTTGACAAAAACCCAACAACTACATCTCATGGTCAAAGCAATGGTGACGCGACTTATTATAATGGTGACGTCAACTTTAAACTGACTAATTATTATTTGAAATATGATTTTGCGATTCCTTTTAATAAAATTAACTTTTCGTTGAACACCGGTGGTAAATACAATACAATAAAAGTAACCGATAAAGGAACTTACAACCTGAATTCGAATTCCAATTCGGTTACCGATTTTGATTACACCGAAAATAATCTGGCGTTTTATGTCGAAGCAAGACAGAAAATCAAGAAGTTCAACTTCACAGCCGGTCTTCGTTTTGAAGATTTTAAAGTTGACAGAGCGGCTGTGCAAAACAGTGCTGAAACCAAAATTAATTTCAAGAACACTAACTTTTTTCCAAATGTAAGTGCACTTTATCAAATGAATGAAAACGTAAATTTTTCGGCTTCCTATTCTAAAAAGATACAACAGGCTGATTACAATACTTTAGACCCAAATAATTTTTCCAACTTTGATCAATACAATACTTCAGAAGGAAATCCGTTTTTAAAGCCAACCTTTTTTGACAATTTTGAACTGAAAATGACTGCCTTTCAGTTTTTGAGTTTGGGTGGAAACTATACCATTGCCAAAGACAAAAACTTTTTCATATTCAATGCTGAACCGGGAGAATTGGTAAGCACGTCGACTTTCCAGCAATTTGATAAAGTAAAAACCATGAGTTTGTTTGCTTCGATTCCATTGCCTTTGGACTATTTCCTTAAAGGAAAAGAAGAATTTCAAAAGAGAATGAATAATATGGAGAAAATGAATTATATCTTTTTCAATTTCAATTACATTAAGGTGCAGACAGAAGGTTACGATTTTTCGTTTAAAAACAAACCCATCTTGAATTATTCTGCGGAAGCTCAATTCATTCTGCCTTGGGAAATTAAAAACTCAATGTCTTATTTTATTTTGCCAAAAGGAACTTGGGAAATCTATAATATTACCAAACCAATTCAGGAGTTTGACATTTCATTCAGCAAAGATTTTATGAATAAAAATTTAAAAATAGGGTTACATTGTTTTGATGTTTTTAATACAAATGAAGTGAATGCTACTGTTTCGTCTACAAATCTTGAGACCAAGTTTTATCAAAAACAAGATTCGAGAACCTTCCGACTTTCGTTGGTTTACAACTTCGGTAACTTAAGCCTGAAAAAAGAAGATACTAATATTGACGTCGAGAAAACCAGCTCGGGTGGTGGTTTCCTAAAATAAATTGGTTATAATTAGTAATTAAAATCCCCGCTACAAACGGGGATTTTTTATGATAGTAATGAACGTTTCAAAATTATTTGAAGCTTTTCTCAAATGTTGAGCGTGTTGCTAAGAAGCGATTTCCAATCGTTTTAACAAATTTTTCGTCAAGGCATCCCGCGTATAATCAACATCGATGTGCAGTTCCTTTTCATCCGAACTCGGCAATTCATACATTGCGTCCGTCAGGATTGCTTCACAAAGCGAGCGCAAACCTCTTGCTCCTAATTTATATTCCAAAGCTTTGTCAACAATATAATCCAAGGCGTTGTTATCAATGGTGAATTTTACATCATCCATAGCAAAAAGTTTTTCATATTGCTTGATTAACGCGTTTTTTGGTTCGGTTAGAATTGCGCGAAGCGTTTCTCTATCCAAAGGATCCATATGCGTTAGTACCGGAAGTCGGCCAATGATTTCGGGAATCAATCCAAAATCCTTGATATCTTTCGGAATAATATATTGAAGCAAATTATCTTTGTCGATGTTGTCAACATTCCTGGAAGTGCTGTAACCAACAGCCGTTCGGTTCAATCGTTTGGAAATGATCCTTTCGATTCCATCAAAAGCACCTCCGGCAATAAACAAAATATCTTTGGTGTTGACTTCAATAAACTTTTGGTCAGGATGTTTTCTTCCGCCTTTTGGCGGAACGTTTACAACGGTGCCCTCCAATAATTTCAGCAACGCCTGTTGCACTCCTTCACCCGAAACATCCCGGGTTATTGAAGGATTATCGCTCTTGCGGGCAATTTTGTCAATTTCGTCAATGAAAACGATTCCTCTTTCGGCTTTCGCCAAATCATAATCGGCAGCCTGTAATAATCGGGTTAAGATGCTTTCTACATCTTCTCCAACATAACCTGCTTCTGTTAAAACTGTTGCATCAACAATTGCTAAAGGAACTTCGAGCATTCGCGCAATGGTTTTTGCCACTAATGTTTTACCGGTTCCGGTCTGGCCAACCATGATGATATTGCTTTTCTCGATTTCAACATCTTCTGCGTGCTCCAGCTGCATCAACCTTTTGTAGTGATTGTATACTGCAACCGACATTACTTTCTTAGTTTGGTCTTGTCCAATAACGTATTGATCCAAAAAGCCACGGATTTCTTTTGGTTTTTTCAAAATTAAATCAGTCGCCGACTTTAAAGCAGCGGTTCCCCCTGATTTTAATTCTTCTAAAACTATTCCGTGAGCCTGCTCAATACATCGGTCGCAAACGTGCGCATTTATGCCGGCAATCAGTAAATTGGTTTCCGGTTTTTTTCTTCCACAAAAAGAACATTCTAAAACTTGTTTTGCCATCTTTCTCAGTTAGCAGAAGGCAGATTTAAGAAGGCAGACTGACTGCGTTCTGAATTCTGCGTTCTGAATTATCTTCTTAAAACTTCATCAATCATTCCGTATTCTTTGGCTTCATCGGCAATCATCCAATAATCGCGTTCAGAATCCTTGTGTACTTTATCATAAGACTGCCCGGAATGCTGTGCTATAATTTGGTATAATTCCTCTTTTAGTTTCAACATCTCTCTTAAGTTGATTTCCATATCGGTTGCAACACCTTGTGCGCCACCCGAAGGCTGGTGAATCATAACTCTTGAATGTGGTAAAGCGGAACGTTTTCCCGCTGCACCTGCGCACAATAACACTGCACCCATTGAGGCTGCCATTCCGGTACAAATTGTAGCCACGTCTGGTTTGATGTATTGCATGGTGTCGTAAATTCCTAAGCCTGCATACACACTTCCTCCCGGTGAGTTGATGTAGATTTGGATATCTTTTGAAGCATCAACACTTTCTAAAAACAACAATTGGGCTTGGATAATGTTGGCCATATAATCATCAACTCCGGTTCCCATGAAGATAATTCTATCCATCATCAAACGGGAAAAAACGTCAAGTTGGGACACATTAAGCTGTCTTTCTTCGATGATATATGGCGTCATGCTACCTACGATTTTATCGTAATATAAACTGTTTACGCCATGTTTTTTGGTAGCAAATTTTTTGAATTGCTTCGCCAGTTCGAGCGTAGCTTTTGGGTCTTTTCCGTAGTCCATTATTAGTTATGAATTATGAGTTATAAGTTATGAATTGTGTTTTAGTCAAAGTTCGTGCCTTGTTATTTAAAGTGACATTGTGTCGGTGAGCCGAAACCCTATCCCGGATTATCTCACCTAGCGCCTATTTTCATAGGAGTTCGATGAACACTACGTGTTTGCAGTGGAAATCCTGTTATTGCGAAACGAATAGTCCTTTTTTAGATTGCTTCGTTCCTCGCAATGACAGATTGCAATGTATAGCCGGATTAGCTTCAAATAAAAAAAGCGCCAAATCACTCTGACGCCCAAATATAGTGAAATATATTATTAGTGTTTTAATTCACCATACATTGCTTTGATGAATTCATCGTAGCTTACTTCTTTTGTTTTGGCTTTTACGTTGTCTTTGAACAAGTTTAGCATTTTTTCATTCATTACCTGCTCTGACAACCGTTTAACCTCCTCCTGGTTTGACATCACGCGTGCTACAATTCCTTGTACCTCTTCATCAGTTGGGTTGGTTTGTCCAAACTGTGCCATTTGTTTTTTGATAACTTCAGAAGTATACGCTTTCAAGTCTTCGAAGGTAATTTGCATATTATTTTCTGCCATGATTTTGCCTTCAATTAATTGGTAACGCAAACCGTTTTCCGATTTTGTGTATTCTGTTTCTGCTTCTTCTACCGAAAGTGGATTTTCACCAGCGGATTGTATCCATTTTTTCAAAAATGAAGATGGCAAATCGAATTTAGTAGTTGCAATTAAAGACTCGGTAACATCGTTAAGGAATTTTTGATCTGCCTGTTGTTTGAACTGTTGTTCAGCATCTTCTTTGATTTTGGCTTTCAATTCGGCTACAGAAGTAATTATTTTTGGTCCAAATAATTTATCGAATAATTCCTGGTCTAAGTTTGCGGGTTCGTGACCTACGACTTCATCAATGGTAAAAGTTACCTCGACATCTAAACCATGAACATCGTCATGGCTAATTGCCAATATGTCCATTAGTTTGTGGTCATCATCAAATAAACCTTTAGTTTTTAGAACTACAGCATCACCAACTTTTTTACCAATGAAACTTTTTGCCGTTTTCTTATCAGCGAAAACATTCAATGACACAGTCGTTCTATTGTTGATTCCTTTTTCTTCGTTAGTAAAAAATCCGGAAACGTCATCGTTTTCTTCAACGGTATCTTTAGCGATTAATTTTCCGTATTGTTTTTGGATACGCGCTATCTGGTCGTTCAACATTTTGTCATCGGCAACGATTTTGTATTGCACTAAATCATTTTTACCTGCTAAATCAACGTTGAATTCAGGAGCCAAACCTAATTCAAATTCGAATTTATAATCTTCGACATCCCAGTTGAAATCTTCGGTTACCTTTGGCAATGGATTTCCAAGTATGTCTAATTTTTCCTGGACTAAATATTTGTTCAGGTTGTCCTGTAACAATTTGTTTACCTCTTCCAATAATACTGCTTTTCCATACTGCTTTTGTATTAAACTCATTGGAACAGTTCCTTTTCTGAAACCAGAAATTGAAGCATTTTTACGGTAATCAGCTAATATTTTATTTACTTTTTCAGCATAATCATTTTTTGCTACTTCTACCGTAACAACTGCATTCAATGCGTCTATGTTATTTCTTGTAATATTCATTTTTATACATACTAAAATTGGGTTGCAAAATTAAAACATTTCTGCAACCCAACCAAGTTTTTACTTTATTGATTTATAAGCTATTTTTTGGCATCGCCTGTGATTTGATAAACCAATGACTGCGAAAGTGATAAAATTATGCTGAACAACATGGCTGTCCAAAATGAACTAATCCTGAAACCATCTATAAAATAATCACAAAGCAATATCATAACTGCATTTATTACCAATAAAAACAATCCTAAAGTAAAAATTGTTACCGGTAAAGTAAGCAAGACCAAAAGAGGTTTTACAAAAAAGTTGAGTAACCCTAAAACGATGGCAACAGTTAGCGCAGTCGTAAATTCGTCAATGATTACGCCTTTCATAACTTTGGCTATGATTAATACTAAAACGGCCGTGATAAGTATTCTAATTAGTAATTTCATAAGTGTGTATTTATTTTAAAATTTTTAATTTGTCAGGAACTTTGCCGTTTCCTCAAAAAACAATTTGGGGTTTTCGGCGTGAAGCCAATGACCAACATTTGGAATTGTAGCTATTTCAAAAATAGCAAAATGTTTTTTTATTTCGGGCAAATCAGTGTCTAAAATGTAGCCGGAGTTTCCGCCACGGATAAACAGTGTTGGCTTGTCGAAATGATTTTCCTTTGGCAAAGTTTCACCAATTGTTTCGATTTTGGCATTAAAGACCGGTAAATTAAATCGGAAAGCCAATTGTTGGGGTTCAACCCAATATAAATTCTTCATCAAAAACTGGCGTGTTCCAAAATCGGTAATAAATGGATATAGTATTTCTTCAACCTTTGCTCTATCAGGTTTTATAGAGAAATCAACGGCGTTCAATCCCGCTAAAATCTCATCGTGATGCGGTGCGTAATATTTCGGGCCAATATCGGCAACGATTAGTTTCTCTACCTTTTCGGGATAAGTAGTTGCAAAAAGCATTGCAACTTTCCCGCCCATCGAATGGCCTATAATAGAAACTTTTGATAAATTATAATGTTGACAATACTCAAGAATATCATTAGACATTACGTTATAATTGAACTCATCGGAATGAAAACTTTTCCCGTGATTTCTTAAATCGAGCATATGGACCTGAAAACCTGCGGCAGCATAAAGTGAGCCCAACGATTTCCAATTGTCAGACATTCCGAGAAAGCCGTGAATAATTAAGAGTGGCTTGCCTTCGCCTTCAATTCTGGAGTGTAAAATCATTTTAATTTTTGCAAATACATATTAACAACATTGTCCAAACCAAGATATAACGCTTCTGAAATCAAGGCGTGGCCAATCGATACTTCCAACAAACCCGGAATATTCTCTTTGAAGAATTTAATATTATCCAAACTCAAATCATGCCCCGCATTAATGCCCAAACTTAACTCATTGGCTATAATTGCTGATTTTACATAAGGTTCTATACCACTTTTATTTCCTAAACCGTATTGATGCGCGAAAGCTTCAGTGTATAACTCGATGCGGTCGGTTCCTGTTTTTTTGGCGCCTTCAATCATCTCTGAAATTGGGTCCACAAAAATAGATGTCCTGATTCCGTTGCGTTGAAACTCCTGAATTACTTCCTTTAAATACGAATGATTTTTAACAGTATCCCAACCAGCAGAAGATGTTATTGCACCAATTGCATCGGGAACTAAAGTAACTTGTTCGGGTTTACATTCCAAAACCAAATCGATAAAATTATGCTGCGGATTGCCTTCAATGTTAAATTCGGTGTAGACAATGGGTTTTAAATCACGAGCATCCTGATAGCGAATATGTCTTTCATCCGGTCGTGGATGTATCGTTATCCCTTGTGCACCAAATCTTTGAATATCTTTTGCAACCTGCAATAAATCAGGAGCATTTCCGCCACGGGCATTTCGCAAAGTCGCTATTTTATTGATGTTTACGCTTAATTTTGTCATGAAAAAAAGGTGTGATAAAAATATGACTACAAAAATACAAAGTAAAACTAAGTCATCATGTCCCAAATTTTGATTATTTTGCAGTCGCTAAAAGAAAAGAAAAGATGAGACAACTTTCGGAGTATATCAATAACGATTTTAAACCGTTTTCGAGTACGGAATCGGTAGCGCAGATTCAGGATTTCTTTGCTGAAAACACGTATTCTCATTTTCCGGTTATGGATAGTGACGTTTATATAGGTTCGATTTCGGCGGTTGATGCGGAAACTTTTGAAACTCAAAAGCCTATTATGGAGTATCGATATGCGTTTGAGGGCTTTTTTGTTAGAGAATCTATGACTTGGTTGGATGTACTGGAGATTTTTGCCCGGAATAATTCGAATATCGTTCCCATCTTGGAGGAAACTAACAAATATGTTGGCTATTACGAAATTACGGATGTCATTAAATTTTTAAACGAAACGCCTTTCCTTAAGGAAACTGGAGGTATTATTGTGGTTGAAAAACCAACAGCGGATTATTCGATGAGCCAGATTACACAAATTGTAGAAAGCAATAATGGAAAACTGCTGGGTGTTTTTGTTTCACAGGCTGATGCCGAAAAAGTGCAGGTAACTGTGAAAACTACACTTGGCGCAATGAATGAAATTATCCAGTCGTTTCGTAGGTATAATTATGAAATTGTATCTGAACATCACGAAGACAACTATTTGAACACCTTAAAAGAACGTTCTGAATATTTGGATAAATATTTAAATATGTAACTCAAGTCAGAAGTTGGAAGAACAAAGTTAGAAGTATAAAAATTTAAAAATCTGAACCTAAAATATAATCCTACATGAAAGTTGCCATCTTCGGACAATATTATCAAAACGATACACGGCCAATCATCAAAGATATTTTTGTTTTTTTTAATAAAAACAATGTAGAGTTAGTTATTGAGGAAAAGTTTCTGGAAATATTATACAAAGAAGAAATCGTTGGTAAAAAATATAACACTTTCGCTTCCCATAAAGATTTAGACAGCAGTTTTGATATTCTGATTAGTATTGGTGGCGATGGAACTATCTTAAAAGCCGCTACATTTGTTCGTGATTCTGGAATTCCAATCCTTGGTGTGAATGCCGGACGACTTGGTTTTTTGGCCAAAGTTCAAAAAGAAAAAATTGAAGTTTTTCTTCAAATTGTTTTAGAAAGAAAATATACTATTTCAGAAAGAACAATGTTAAGTATGCAATGTCCTGATATTGACATAAATTTTGCCATGAACGAAATTGCAGTTAGTCGAAAAGCAACCACTTCGATGATTACAATTGAAACCTTTTTAAACGGAGAATATTTAAATTCATATTGGGCAGACGGCCTGATTATTTCAACACCTACTGGTTCTACTGGCTATTCCCTAAGTTGTGGCGGACCGATTCTGACACCTGATGTTAAAGGTTTGGTTATAACACCAATCGCCCCGCATAATTTAAACGCAAGACCGCTAGTAATTCCGGATGATACCGAAATAAAACTCAAAGTTTCGGGAAGAGAAGAGGAATATTTGGTCTCGCTCGACTCCAGAATTACCTCTATCAGTAATAATTCTGAATTGATAATTAAGAAAACACCATTCACAATTAAAATGGTTGAAATTCCTGAAGAAACTTTTCTGAAAACACTTCGAACCAAATTACTTTGGGGACAAGATAAGAGAAACTAGAAAAAACATCTCTCTCTTTATACTACAATTCTAAAATTCTCGTTTTAGAATAGAACCATTGCAAGACAATAATAATCATCCCTTTATTTTATTTAACAGAAATATAAAATTCATGTTAGATGCGTAAGGAGAATTACTATATTTGCACGCTATTTTCAATTTGATGAAAAGGATTTTAGTATTATTTTTTTGTTTGATTTTTCAGAATGTTTTGACAGCACAAATTCATGAAATTGGTGTTTTCCTGGGCGGAAGTAATTATATTGGGGATGTGGGGAAAACCAACTATGTTTCTCCAAATAAATTGGCATTCGGAATTTTGTACAAATGGAATAAAAGCCCTAGACACTCCTATCGGTTTTCCTATACACAGTCAACTATTACAGGAAATGATTTAGATTCTGAAGTACGCGGAAGAGTAGAAAGGGGTTATAACTTTAAAAATGAGATAAAAGAAATTTCAGCAGGATTAGAATTTAATTTTTTTGATTTTAATCTCCATGACGAGCTAACAAAGAAGGTAACTCCCTACGTGTATTCAGGCATTACCTATTTTGCTTACGACGAATTGTATGTTGTTAATGGCGAAACACACAAGGATTATACCTCAAGTACATTTGCCATACCTATGATTGTTGGCGTTAAAAGTAATGTGTTTGAAAACATAATTCTTGGATTTGAAGTTGGGGCACGATATACTTTTACTGATAATTTAGATGGAAGTTTGCCAAAAAATAAAAATTTAGAACCATTGAAATTTGGTAATTTAAATAGCAAGGATTGGTATGTATTCAGCGGTTTTACTATTACGTACACCTTTGGAGAAAAACCATGTTATTGCAAAGAATAAAAAATGAGCTTATTAGAAACCATTAATAAAGACAACTTACCAAAACATCTGGCCATAATTATGGATGGAAATGGCCGTTGGGCGAAACAGAAGGGTTTGCTAAGGGCATTTGGACACGAAAAAGGAACAAAATCTGTTAGGATTACGGTTGAAACATGTGCCGAAATTGGAATCGAAAATTTAACATTATATGCTTTTTCTACCGAAAATTGGAATAGGCCAAAGTTAGAAGTTGATACATTGATGAAGTTATTGGTCAATTCCTTAAAAAAAGAACTGGCAACTTTAGAAAAAAACAATATTCGATTAAACAGTATTGGCAACATCGAATTGCTTCCGACAAAAGCCAAAAATGAGCTTTTATCAGTTATCGAAAAAACAAAAAACAACACAAGAATGACGCTGACACTGGCATTGAGCTATGGTTCGCGGGAAGAATTGTTAAATGTTGTCAAAATTATTAGTGAGAAAGTTAAAAATAATATAATTTCTATAGACACTATTGATGAATCAATTATAAATGAGCATCTTTACACGCGAAATTTACCCGATGTAGATTTAGTGATTAGAACCAGTGGCGAGCACCGAATTAGTAATTTTTTGTTATGGCAAATAGCGTATGCGGAATTTTATTTTACAGAAGTTTTATGGCCCGATTTTAAAGAAGACGATTTATATGCAGCCATCATTAGTTATCAAAAAAGAGAAAGAAGATTCGGAAAAACAAGTGAACAAATTAAATAAAATTTCAGTGCAGATTAACTCTTCAAAAATATTCCTATTTATTTTATTATTCGGAACTATTTTTCAATTACAAGCCCAAGAAAGAATTCCCTTCAACCAAGGCAAAAAATATATTTTAGCAAATGTAAAAGTTAACGGTAAAATTAGTTACAACGAACAAACCGTTGTCACATTTGCCGGTTTAGAAAAAGGCCAGCAAATTACCGTTCCCGGAGAAGAATTAAGCAATGCTATAAAAAAGCTGGGGAAACTTGGTCTTTTTAGTGATATTGATTTTTATGTAAATAAAGTTGAAGCGGATAGTATCTGGTTAGACCTTGATATAGTGGAACTTCCAAAACTTAGCGATGTAAAGATTCAAGGTGTAAAAAAATCGAAAGTCGAAGCGCTTATTAAAGACAATTCATTGACCAAAGGCAAAATTGTAAATGAAAACCTGATTACTACAACCAAAAATTATATCGAAAACAAATATAAAAAAGACGGTTACTTTAATACCAAAGTTTTTATAAAAACGACACCCGATACAATTGAAGGTAACAATGTTAAGATGCTTGTAAATATTGACAAAGGCGATAAATTGAAAATATCGAGAATAACCTTTGAAGGCAATGAGAAATTTACGGATGCCAAATTGAGAAAAGCTATGAAAAATACGAAGCAAATCAATCCGATTCGTATTTTAAAAGCATCAAAATATATAAAGGATAAATACAAGGAAGACTTAAATTCCATCACTGATAAGTATAAAGAAAAAGGTTATAGAGATGCCCGAATAATAACTGACTCTGTATTTTTAAATGCCAAAAAAACTAAGTTAGCAATCAATATAAAAGTTGAAGAAGGCAGAAAGTATCATTTTGGCAACATTAAATTCCTTGGAAATTCTGTTTATTCAGATCAAACATTAGGAAGGGTCTTGGGCATAAAAAAAGGCGATACGTATAATGGAGTTTTGCTTGAAAAAAGAATTGCAGATAAATCCAAACCCGATGGAGATGATTTAACCAATTTATATCAAAACAATGGTTATTTATTTTCAAATATTAATGCTGTTGAAGTAAAAACAGCAAACGACACTATAGATTTTGAGATTAGGGTTACCGAAGGTCCGGTTGCTTATTTTAATAATATTACAGTTGTAGGGAATGATAAAACCCATGATAGGGTAATTTACAGAGAATTACGAACTCAGCCAGGTCAAAAATACAGCAAAGAAGATCTAGTAAGAACTATTAGGGAAATTGGACAATTAGGTTTCTTTGATCCGGAAGCTATTGACCCAAAATTCAAAAATGTTGACCCAGCAGCAGGAACAGTAGATATTGAATACAATGTTGTTGAAAAAGGGTCAAGCCAAATTGAGCTTCAAGGTGGTTATGGCGGTGGCGGATTTATTGGAACCCTGGGTTTATCCTTTAACAATTTCTCTGCAAGAAACATGTTTAAAAAGGAAGCTTACAAGCCACTTCCAATGGGTGATGGTCAAAAAGTTGCCTTGCGTTTACAGGCAAGTTCTTTTTTTCAAACCTATAGTTTGTCATTTTCAGAGCCATGGCTTGGAGGGAAAAAACCAATTCAGTTTTCGAGTTCGTTGTCCCACAGCAAACAATTCCTTTACTCCGGGAGATCAACTAATGTAGATAAGGATAAGAGTTTTAACATCACATCATTGTCTGTTGGTATTGCAAAAAGATTGACTATTCCGGATGATTTTTTTGTGTTTTCTAGCTCCGTGAGTTTTCAATATTACGATTTGCACAACTATAACACCGGATTGTTCACCTTCGGAGACGGTTCATCAAGAAATTTAGCTTACACCCTTGGTTTGAGTAGAAATAACAAAGGTGTAAATCCAATTTACCCAACTTCTGGTTCTGAATTTAGCGTTTCGGCAAAATTTACCTTGCCTTATTCATTATTTAATGGAATAAATTATGGCGATCTGAAAAATCAAAAGGAATACAAACAAACCTATACGGCTTCTGATAATACCAACGAAAATTTTGGTATAGACGGCGTCTATATTAACAACGGCGATTTAGTAAGAACAACAACTATCAACAACGTTACGGGACTTGTTAGAGTTGATGATGCCAATTTTGCTGACGCAGATGTTAATACAGCAAAGGTTGATCAGCAAAAATTTAA
This sequence comes from Flavobacterium sp., assembly GCF_025352425.1. Classification (GTDB taxonomy): domain Bacteria; phylum Bacteroidota; class Bacteroidia; order Flavobacteriales; family Flavobacteriaceae; genus Flavobacterium. Next base: position 5,341 of record NZ_JANXTI010000027.1, on the reverse strand, counting down.
CTGGTTAGAATATTATAAAATAAAGTTTAAAGCTGATTGGTATACTAGGTTGGCGGGAACGCAATCAAAAGCATTAGTATTAAGAGCGCTCGGCGAATTTGGTTATTTGGGCGCTTACGACAGTGGTCGGGGTTTAGTACCATTCGAGCGGTTTTTCCTTGGCGGTGACGGATTAGCAAACTTTTCATTAGACGGAAGAGAGGTTATTCAATTAAGAGGTTATCCAAACCAATCATTATCGTCACAGGATGGCGCAACAGTTTACAATAAATTCTCGTTGGAGCTAAGATACCCATTAACATTGAAAGCCGCTGCATCAATTTACGCACTGACTTTTGTTGAAGCAGGATCATCTTTTAACACGTTCAAAGATTACAATCCATTTGTGCTGCAGCGTTCCGCCGGATTTGGATTGCGAGTATTTATGCCTGCCTTTGGACTATTAGGAATAGATTTTGCTCATGGCTTTGATGGCATTCCTAGTTTTGATGGTGTTTCTTCGGGTTCAACAAAACCTAATGGTTGGGAAACACATTTTATAATTGGTCAACAATTTTAATTATATTTGGTATAATATTTCTAAATCAAATGAAAGAATGAAAAAATATATTTTAATATCGATTCTGGTTTTATCCGTTACATTTCAGTCAAATGCGCAATCTAGGGGTGTGAAAATTGGCTACATAGACATGGAATATATTTTGCAAAATGTTCCTGACTATAGTGAGGCCAAAAGTCAATTAGAGCAAAAAGCGCAAAAGTGGAAACAAGATATTGAAACCAAAAAGATTGAAATCGCAAAAATAAAAGACGCTTTAAAAACAGAAAGAGCCTTGTTGACCAAAGAATTAATTGACGAACGCGAGGAAGAGATAAAATTTCAGGAAAATGAACTTTTAGACTTTCAACAAAAAAAATTCGGTCCAAATGGAGATTTAATTACGCAAAAAGCAGTTTTGGTAAAACCAATTCAGGATCAGGTTTTTACTGCCGTTCAGGATATTGCCGAAGCTAAAAAATATGACTTTGTTTTTGATAAAGCTTCCGATTTAACCATGCTTTTCTCTGCTAAGAGATATGACATAAGTGACCAGGTTATCAGAGTTATCAACAGATCTGAGAAAAGAGAACAAATGAGCACAAAACAAGTTAAAGCGCAAGAAGCTAAAGACGCTTTAGAAGACGCCGCTAGTGACGCCAATCCTACTTTGGAAGCTCGTAAAAAAGCCCTTGAAGATAAAAAGAAAGCAAGAGAACAACTAGTAGCTGATAGAAAAGCTGCTGCCGAAACTAAGAAAGCTGAACAAGCAGCCAAGAGAGCTGAATTGTTAGATGCTAAGAACGCCAAAAAAACTGGCACGGTTCCTGCTAAGGAGAAAACCGGTGATGATAAAACAACACCTTCAACTGAAACTGATTCAACAACAGTAGATCCCAAGGCAGCTAAAGCTGCTGCAAGAGCAAAACTGATAGAAGACAGAAAAAAAGCTTTAGAAGACAAAAAGAAAAAAATATTAGAAGATAGAGAAGCTGCAAAAAAAGCAAAAGAAGACGCAAAAAATAAACCAAAAACAGAATAAATAAATTAAATAACAATAATTAATACTTTTTAAAATGAAACGATTGAAATCATTACTACTAGCTACTGTGTTGTGTTTAGGAACTAGTTATACCATTAATGCACAGGCTAAAACTGCACATGTAGATGTAAATGAATTAATTTCTAAAATGCCCGCGATGCTTGATGCTCAAAAACAATTAGAAAAATTGAGCGGAACTTATGATGCTGAATACAAAACAATGGCTGAGGAATATCAAAACAAAATCAAAAAATACGATCAAGAATCTGCTACCGTTGGAGACGCTGTTAATGCAACACGTCAAACTGAAGTTCAAGACTTGGTAAAACGTATTACTGATTACAGAGACAATGCTCAAAAAGAATTACAAAAGAAAGAAGCTGATATGGTAAAGCCTTTAATGGATAGAATCAAAGCTTCAATTGCAAAAATTGGTAAAGCAAAAGGATACCAATACGTTTTAAACGTTGCTGATTTACTTTTGGCTGATGGTCCGGATTTAACAGCTGATGTTAAAAAAGATTTAGGATTTTAAAATAAATCAAGAATACTATCAAAAACTGCTCTCCTGAAGCTTCGGGACTGAGCAGTTTTTTTTACTTTTGTTTCTATGGAAAACAATAATCCCATAGGCCTTTTTGATTCGGGAATTGGAGGAACATCCATTTGGGCAGCAATTCATGATTTACTGCCAAATGAGGATACCATTTATCTTGCTGATAGCAAAAATGCACCTTATGGTCAAAAATCAAAAGAAGAAATTCTTCAGCTAAGTATTAAAAATACAGAGTTTCTTTTGAATCTAAATGCCAAAATAATTGTGGTTGCCTGTAATACGGCAACGACGAATGCAATTAAAGAATTACGCGCAAAATACGATGTCCCGTTCATTGGTATTGAGCCAGCGATAAAACCGGCAGCCATAAATTCCCAAAAACATGTAATCGGAATCCTTGCCACACAAGGAACATTAAATAGTGAATTGTTCCATCAAACTGCTGAAAAATTCCATGATACTAAAATCATTGAACAAATTGGCCATGGACTGGTTCCGTTAATTGAAAATGGCGAGATGAATTCCAAAGAAATGAATTTGCTTCTTCATAAGTATTTAGCGCCAATGATTGCCGCCAATATAGATTATCTGGTATTAGGTTGCAGTCATTATCCTTATTTGATTCCGCAGATAAAAAAAATACTTCCAAAAGAAATTAAAATAATTGATTCCGGTGAAGCTGTGGCACGGCAAACAAAAAGTGTTTTATCGGAAAGAAGTGGATTAAATGTTGGAAAGAATAACACAGAATCTATTTTCTATTCTAATTCGGACCCGAAAGTATTGAAAACGATTTTAAATAATAAATACGATGTGATTAGAAAGGATTTTTAGAGCCAAACTTTTGGGGTTTCTAAGAACAGAACTTTGCTTTCTTCAGGATATTAGTTCCCGCTATCCGCGCTACACGGTAGCTTGCTACTATCGGGGTTACTATTCACGTTTTCTTTGTCCAGGTCATTTAAAAAAATACCTGACAGCCACTCTGTGCTCCTCTTAATATTAAATCATTGGGGCTAAACACAAACTAAAGAGTTTCTTTAATCCTCGTTTTTAAACCACTCGGAATACATCACATAATTATTCGAAATGCGCCCAATTTCTCCGGCAAAATCAGATTGGTCAATATCCTTTATTTTTTTGGCAGGTACTCCCGCATATATCGTCCCCGATTCAACTACAGTATTTTGAGTAACCACTGCTCCGGCAGCAATAATAGAATTGCTTTCTACAACGCAATTATCCATAACAATGGCGCCCATTCCTATTAAAACATTATCATGGATTTTGCACCCATGAACAATAGCATTATGACCAATGGAAACATTATTTCCAATTTCGGTTGGATATTTTTGATACGTGCAGTGAATAATTGCTCCGTCCTGAATGTTAACCTTATCACCTATTTTGATATAATGAACATCGCCACGAATAACCGCATTAAACCAAACACTACAAGATTTTCCCAATACAACGTCACCAACAATTGTTGCGTTTTCTGCAACGAAACAATCTTCTGGAATTTGTGGGTTTTTACCGTTAACAGCTTTTATTACCATGGTTAAAAAAATTGTCCCGATAAATCGGGACAGTCATTTAAATTAATTAATGGCGGGACAATTACAGTGATATTTTTCGGGTTTACAGAATAAATTAACCCCCAAAGTTACTTGGTGAAATCCTGCGGAGTCAAATTTAACATTACCTAATATATGTGAGTAAGTATATGAAAACACATAATTTTTAAAATTAACTCCTACTATTGGTGTTACATATTGCAACTTTTGGTCGGCAACACCATTACCTTGGACATATTGTGCCCCATCAAGACTCCTTCGGTATGAGATTCCACCCCACAATCTTCCAAAATCTAAGTCTTTGTATAATTTTATATTAAAATCAACTGTTTTCTCTTGTGTTAAGGTAACAAGTTGAAACATAAAAGAGGGTTCCCAAAGAATTTGTTCAGCATCGCCAAAAGTGTATCCCGCATTTAAAATAAATCTTCTCAAATTTACCGGTTCCCTATCTGTATATAATTTTCTGTCACTAGCCAAAGCGTTTTTAACTGTTGCGTGAACATAGAAATCAAGAAAATTATAGGAAGCTCCAATATCAATATTAAAATAGGTTGACTTTTGAATTGAACCAAACACTACGGGATCAAATCCGGGATTATTGTCATAAAATGTACTTTCATCCAAATTGCTTTGAATAAAGCCCGCACTCATACCAAATGAGAGTTGGTTTAAATCCACATCATCACGTGAAAACCTTATATGGTGAGCATATGTCAATTTCATACCCGTTTGTGAATGATACCCATTTTTATCATTAAAGACAATAATTCCCCCACCAGATTTCTCTCCTAAAGCACCATTAAAACTCAATGTTTGCAATGCGGGAGCATCTTTTTGTCCAAACCACTGTTGTCTTCCTGTCAGTCTTAGTTTTGCGCAGTTTGCAGCTCCTGCCATTGAAGGATGAAGCAAATAGTAGTTATCAGACAAATAATCTGAATAAACCGGCAAACCTTCTTGTGAATGAGAAAATTGTGCAACTAATAGTAGTGCTAATAAATAAATCTTCCTAAAATTCATTTTAACTATCTTTTTAATGAGAAATGGGCTTTAAATTTCTTGACTGCGGCTCCTTCTAAAAAATCAACATTGAACCAGTAATCATCTGATGGTAAAAGATGTCCGTTATACGTTCCATCCCAACCCTGGCCTGTCGAACTGATTTGTTTTAATAGTTTACCATAGCGGTCAAATATATAAATTTTTGCGTTATGTTGTCCACCTAATCCAACAATATTCCATGTGTCATTCATTCCGTCTCCATTCGGAGTGAAGTAATGTGGATAATCAATGATTTCAACCTCTTGTATGATAAGCTCCTCACAACTGTAAGCAACTCCACCTTTGGTATCCCATACATGAATAATGTGGGTACCTAAACTAACATCTTCAAACACATTGCTCACCTGTCTTGGTCCATCGTCTAAACTGTACTGGTAATCAGGAGCGCCATAACCTTCGATGATAACCGTAATAATCTGTGATGCCGAAAAGGCGCTGGTTACGGTATATCCTGTGGTTCCTGCCGGTACCGATGCCTGACCTGATTGTATCACCGGGAAACCCGCCGAGGTGGTTTGACATGCCAGTGAACTGCTACTGGTTACCCTTACGGTATAATCCCT
>NZ_JANXTI010000024.1 GCF_025352425.1 Flavobacterium sp. | reverse complement strand
TACTGGAATGAAGTGTACGGCTTTATGCTTAAGCGTACGGAAAACGAAACTGATGCTGAAGATATCGCTATTGAGACTTTTTCGAAAGCATTTGATAAAATCGCAACCTACAACCCCGAATTTCAATTTAATACCTGGTTGATTGCCATTGCCAAAAATGTACATATTGACATGCTTCGCAAAAAGAAATCGAACGTTTTTGTCCAGATTACAGATGAAGAAGACCAGCAGGCGTATAATGTGGCGGATACGTCACCTTCAATAGAAGATGCCTTGATAACCGAACAAAACCTGTCCCGTTTATTACAGTTCATCAAGGAATTGAAACCGCATTATCAGGAAGTTATTCAACTTAGGTATTTTCAGGAAATGAGTTACCAGGAAATTGCCGAACAGCTCAATGAGCCTTTGAGCAATGTTAAAATAAAATTGCTTCGAGCCAAAAAACTCCTGGCGGAAATCATCGAAAGCAAAAAATAATCTACATCAACCTGCCCACTTTTAATATCAGGTGGCGGCTGCAACCTACCCTGTTTCAAAAATTCTGCAATAGTAATACAGCAATATTTTTATGTTTTTATGAAAATAATTCAGTAATTACATACTATTTAATACTTTTCTTCGTTATACAATATAAACCTCCGCTTATGTAACATAGGTACTTAACTTAAAACCATTTAACCATGTCAAACGTTAGTATTTATGAAAAAAACTGGATAGATCTAGTTTTCGAAGACAAAAACAAAGCTTATGGCGCGTATCAGTTACGCCAGGAAAATCCCAGAATTACATTATTTGCCTTTTTCGGGGGCATTCTTTTTCTTTTTTCTCTGTTGAGTATTGGCATCCTTTTAACTTCTATTGACAAAATGTCAACCGACGTTCCATTAATTCCAATTGATGATCCAATTACACCTGTTAATTTAGGCCAATTGCCTGAACCAAAACCAAAACATTCACAACCAAGTCATCCAAGTCCCGCTGAGCCCACACCTAACCTTTCCCATTTGGTTGTAGCGGCTACTCCACTTGCAGTGGACGTTCCAACAAACGACAATTTTACAACGAATCAGAATACAACTCCAGGAGTTGGATCTGACATACCAAGTAAGGGTAATGAAGGTCCGGCCGTAACCGTTGCGCTTCCAATTATTGAAAAAGGCCCCGTATCACCAAGCGAATTAGATCGCCTTCCCGAATATCCTGGTGGGATAAAAAAATTCTACGAATATGTAGGGAATAATTTTGAAAAACCCGATGTTGGTGAAAGCATGGATGCCATTAGTGTGATTATGTCTTTTGTCATAGAAAAAGATGGCTCAATGAGTTCTATTAAAGTACTTAGAAGCTCCGATAAAAATATGGAAAGAGAAGCTATTCGCGTATTGAAATCACTAAGAATAAAATGGTCACCAGGTTATAAAGACGGAGATAAAATGAGAACGCTATATACACTTCCGATTAAAGTGGCGCTTTAGAAAATTAAGGTTAGTATTTTTCTCTTTTTTGCCCTTGAACCTGATCGGTATTAAAAAACCTGTCAGGTTTATATTTTTTGATAACTAATTAAAACTTTAAGAAACTAAGGTTTTTATTTTGACCAAATATCGGTATTATTGCAATTATGAAGATTGCCCAAATTACTTTCCTTTTATCAACGTTATTGTACTTTTCCATTCCGAAAACGGATCGGAATATTGTCGGTTCATCTCCGTGGGATTTCGAAGACAGCCTGCATGTAAATTCTCCGTTTCCTATAAAAATGGGAAAGGTTAGTGAAGCATACATTGCCGAAAAACGACATTATATCGATTCATTTTACAATAAAAATATCAATTCACCTTTTTACAGCGGCGGATTTATTGTCGTAAAAAATGGTCGTGTGCTTTACGAAGATTATAAAGGATATGCGAATGTCCGAACTGGTGAAAAAATTACTGCCTCTACTCCTATTCACCTCGCTTCAGTCAGTAAGGTTTTGACTTGTACCGCGATATTGAGATTGGTGCAGCAAGACAATATTATGCTGGATCAAAAAGTAACCGATTGGCTTCCCAAATTTCCTTATAAGGAAACTACGATAAGAACGTTACTCAATCATAGAAGTGGTTTGCAGCATTATGCAAACTTTCCCGGATTGATGAAAAAAAGATGGAACAAAAAGAAGCTACTTTCCAACCAGGATGTTTTGGATTTGCTTGCTCAAAATAAATTCAGGTTAAAAACTCCAAATGATACTCATTTTGATTATTGTAATACGAATTATGTAATCTTAGCTTTAATCATCGAAAAAGCAACCGGATTAAACTATCGTCAGGCCATGGACCAGTTGGTTTTCAAACCGTTGGGCATGACGAATACGTATGTTTTCAATTATGAAACGGATCGGGAAACCGCTTCCAAATCTTATAGGGGAAGCACCATTTTTCCTTGGGATCAGTTCGATGCTTTGTATGGCGATAAAAATATTTATTCTACACCAAGAGATTTAGTAAAGTTTGATTTGGGAACCTATTCGCCTAATTTTATCAAACCTGAACTTTTGCAGGAAGCCTATTTTGGTTACAGTGCGGGCAATGTTTCAAATCCAATCAAAGATTATGGTTTGGGAATGCGTATGCGTTTTTTACCGCCAAATAAAGAAAAAATGATTTATCACAACGGTTGGTGGCATGGCAACAATACCTCATTTGTACCTGTGAAAAAAGATACTGTTACTGTTGTGTGTTTAGGAAATAAATATTCAAATAGGCCATATTCTACTTTGAGTATGGTAAGCAGTCTTTTTTATAAAAAGAAAACAGAAATTGAAACTCCGGTTCCAACCGAACAGGAACTTCAGGAACTTCTTGGGCAATAGCTATTCCTTGACCAAATAAATTCCGTCGTCTTTAATCTCGATAAGTTTGTCTTTGTAGAGTGAACCAACGGCTTTCTTGAAGGTTTTTTTACTCATCTTTAATACCGTTTTTATATCTTCCGGATGACTGTTGTCGTTCAATCGTAAAAATCCCCTGCTCGCCCTTAATTCGTCCAGAATTTTCTCCGCGTTGGGTTCAATATTTTGATATCCTAATTTTTGCAATGAAACATCTATTTTATTATCAGGGCGAATAGCTTTTATATAACCACTCATTCTATCTCCGGTTCGGATATCATCGTATACTTGGTCTTTGTATAATAACCCTTTATGGATATCGTTGATGATTACATTAATGCCAACGTCTGTAATATGTGAAATGATTAAATCGACTTCGTCGCCGACAGTAACCGTCAAATTTTCATTGTTCAAAAACTGATTGGTTTTGCTTGAAGCTACGATTCGGTTTGTCTTTTCATCAATGTAAGCAAAGACTAAATATCGCTTTCCTTTTTCCATAGGCCTCGCCTGTTCTTTAAAAGGAACAAGAATGTCTTTCTCCAAACCCCAATCTAAAAAAGCGCCAATATTATTAACATAATTCACACGAAGCAATCCGAATTCATCCATCAGTATATAAGGTTCCAAGGTTGTGGCCACGGGTCTTTCTTCATGGTCGAGATAGACAAAAACAATCAACTCATCACCAATAGCATAATCCTTCGGAACATATTTAACAGGCAGCAAGACATCGTCTTTTCCATCGGTTAAAAAAAGTCCAACTTTAGTTTCCCTATCAATTTTGAGTGTATTATAATGCCCTATATTCATCGTGTATGCTTGTCGATTTTGCATGCAAAGATAAGGAAATTAGAAGTTTGAATTTGCATTTTAAAATATGTAGTTTTGTCAATGTAACAAAACCCGCGCTTTTTGTACTAACGAAACTATGAGTGACAACTTAGAACCCTTATTTGTAAAACAGTTAAAGGACAATCAAAACATTATCCATAAGATATGTAGGTTGTATACCAATGATGAAGATGCACATAAAGATTTGTTTCAGGAAATTACCATTCAGCTATGGAAAGCATTCCCGAAATTTAGAGGTGAATCTAAATTCTCAACCTGGGCTTATCGTGTGGCACTTAACACCGCCATTACGCTCTATAGAAAAAGCACCCGATCTGTTGCTACCACTAGCTATGAAGGTCAAAAACATTTCTTATCACAAGAAGAATACAACTTTGAAGAAGAAGAACAAATCAAGTTGATGTATCAGGCGGTACAGCAACTGAATGATATTGAAAAAGCACTTGTGTTTCTGTATTTGGAAGACAAAAATTATACTGAAATATCCGAAACACTCGGTATTAGCGAAGTAAATGCCCGAGTAAAAATGAACCGAATTAAAGGAAAATTAAAAAAAATATTAAATCCCTAAGGATTATGGAAGAGTTGGATTTATTAAAAAAAGCGTGGCAAAAAGACAGCCATTCATTCGAACAAGTTTCTGAAGGTGAAATTTATAAAATGCTGCATAAGAACTCATCATCTATTGTAAAATGGATTCTGATAATTAGCATCATTGAGGTTTTATTTTGGACAGCGATAAGTGTTATTTACAACACTGATGAATATATGAAAAAACTTCATGCTGAAAATATGATAGTGTATTTCAAAGCCTTGAATTTTATTAACTATGCTGTGATTCTGTTTTTTATCTACAGTTTTTATAAAAACTATATCAAGATTTCAACCACAGTCTCAACCAAACAATTGATGAAGGATATCTTAAGAACCCGAAAAACAGTGAAATATTATGTTTGGTATAACTTGGCGATGATTGTCGTAAGTCTTATTGCCGGTTTTATTATTGCTTTTGCCTATAATCCAAAAATGGAAATGCTAAAAGACAAAATAGCAAATGAAACCAATTATCATACTTTATGTTTTACAGTTGGCATAATGCTTTTGACTATTGCTGTTTTTGTTGGTTTGTTTTGGTTGTTTTACAGATTATTATACGGTATCTTACTCCGAAAACTGAATACTAATTACAAAGAATTAAAGAAAATAGATTTGTAAATGAAAGTCCCGAAAGGGACTTTTTATATTTCTAAAAAAGAAACCCCATTTTAATTCCACCCCATTTACTGTTGGCTCCAGTGGCAAACTCCTTCGTAATAGTTACGCGCGAATATTCAAAATAAAGCGTTCGGGTTTGCAATACAAGACCATAATTGAGTTGAGCGGTAAATCGTTCAACATCACTATCTGCAATGGTATATGGGCTTTTATGATTAAATAATCCTCCCTGCAATGTCGCATCATAACCAATAACATTTAATAACGGCTGTGCATAACCATATAACGCAACTCTTTTTTTAGCTTTCAATAATTTAAAAGGTGAATTTATGAATCCGAATGTAGTGTTGAAACCTAGTGATGCATTCGTAAACAAAGTGCCAAGACGCAAAGTAGAATTGGTTTGCAACGAAAATAAATTCCTGTAGCGCACCACCTGTTTTTCATAACTTAGTTCATAATTGAGTACAATATCATTTTTAATTTGATTTTGCCATCCTTCCGGAATAGTATTTCCGGTAGCTCTATGAATCGCAACCTGCATCTCCTTACCAAATGCACCCGGACCAATAAGTCCAATATTCAATACCGATACCAATCGGGAATTATGCAGCGTGTCCGTTGCTACGGCAAAACTTTTTAGCATAATTGAAGCGGCAAATGGCCTGTCGCCAAATTGAATATCCGGACTTTTAATATTATTGGGTGTAAATCCAATATGCTCAATCGAAATTCCATATTGAATTTCGCTGTGAAATGGTTTCAGTAATAAGTTGTTAATAGGATTGTGTCGTATTCCCGGCGATGCCAGCTCAAAATTATAGCCTTGGGTATAATCCTTGTCTTCGGAAGCAAAATAATCATTGTCATAATTGAATCGAAAATAACGCGGTGATTTTAAGTCGCGGAATGAAGCTGTGTTATCAATTTTCTGGGCAGAAAGGGAGAAAGCAAAAAGTAATAAAAGAAAAGGGAATAATCTTGATTTTTTCATACTTCCATCTACGGAAATAGAACGTGACGGGTTTTACATCTTTTGTAATAAAAAATCCCGAAACTAAGTCGGGATTTCTCTTTTTGATATTTCGTAAGCATTTAATACCTAACACAACGAACCGAAAGAGCTGATTTCTTTAGGATAGAACTTCTGGTCACAGAGTTGTTAAGATTAACATTCAAACTATAAGCTGTATTTGTATTTAACGAAGTAGCACTCCACCAAAAGGCAACATCACCTATACTATCAAATGGTTGATCTGGCGGTGCGTATGTGTGTGTTAAATAACCATATCCGCCAGGAAGCGCACTAAATCCAGCTTGATTTGTTGCTAACACAGCTGAAGTTGACCATAAATCTCCAATGTCTCTCATTTTAATTCCTGCAGCACTTGTTCCGCCTAAGAAAGTAGTTAATGATGACCATTCTACATCGGTTGGTATGTGCCAACCTGTTGGCGCTAATCCTCTTGGGTCATTAATAGCATACCAATTATATAATTTGCCATAAACAGGACCATTTGCAGTATCATTCTCATAGTAACACCATGCTCCGGTTGTCAAAGCATCCCAATCAGTCATATTAGTAACTTCGGGGATAACATCTCCATTTCTATATTTACTTACGTTCAGATTTTCCTGCATCCATTGTTTTCCATTAATTACAACAGTTGTATAATTATTTCCATCTATATCAATAACAGTTCCTCCATTAACATAAAGTTGATTTAATGTAGAAAAAACTAGCTGATCACCATAAGTTGTTCCACTTGAAGTTGTTCCAAAGGCTCTCACGTAATAGTTTGTATTGTGCGCAAGCGATGTTAATTGGCATGAAAAACCTCCTGTGGCAGGAATAATGTTTGCTCCTGCTATAAATGATCCATTAATCGTTGGATCTGGATTCAAACCATAACATATTCCATAAGCAGTAGTTGTTGAAACAAACGATGGACTAATAACCCCAAAAACATTAGCTGATTCGTGGCCAATACTAGCAACCGATTTTGTCTGTGCAGTAAAAACAGGCGCTACAATTACTTCACCGCCGCTTTCACTATTGCTGCTACAGCTTATAAATAGTAATGAAACCAAAGAAAAAATTAGGATTTTTTTCATGTTATTTAAATTTAATTGAAAGCAAATATAATAAAATTTGTAGTAAGTTACGGCAACATTTTTTTAGCTTTTTGGAATATCACAAATTAAAAAATCCAAACTTATGTTACCTCGTTTTTATCTACATGCCATTCCCTAAGCTTGTTCATTCGTTCCTGTTCTTCAATTTCTTCGACAGGAATTACTTTGAGAAATGAAGGATGTTGCTCAATGGCATATTCTATTTTTTCTACAATCTGCTCAATGGTTTCGTTTTCATAATCTATCACCAGTGGTTCTTTGATGATGAAGGATTGCAGGATATTTTTCTTTTTCATTCGCAAACCTTTTTTGTCAAACGAACGACGAAAACCATCAATCACAATCGGAACCACAACGGGTTTATATTGTTTGATAATGTGTGCCGTTCCTTTTCGTACCGGTTTAAAGGATTTGGTTGTGCCTTGCGGAAACGTAATTACCCAACCATCTTCGAGTGCAATTCTGATATTTTCAGTGTCATTTGGATTCACTTCGCGTTTTTCGTTTACGTCTTTTCCACCCGCACGCCATGTTCTTTCTACAGAAATAGAACCAACATACGACAGAATACGCGGTAATAAACCGGATTTCATAGTTTCACTAGCGGCAACATAATAAATATTCATCTTCGGTTGCCACAAATAGCATACGTTTTTAATGGTATCCTGTCTTCCCGAAAGACTGGCATTAAAAACATGGAACATAGCTACAACATCAGCAAAATAGGTCTGGTGATTTGAAATAAAGAGTACGTTTTTATCGGGTAAGGTTTTTATAATTTCGGAACCGTCAATTTTTAATTCGTTAAAACCTCTGTATCTTCTGTGGGTAATGGCACCAAAAATTCGGATTAACCATTTTTTGATAAAAAGTATATGGCCAAAAGGATTTCTCTTAAATAAACCCATAATTCAATTTTTATTAGGCACGTTCCCGAAGCTTCGGAATCGGGAGGCAAATCTATACAAAAAGTAATAATTTATAAAACCAATTTCAGTGTTTCTTTTAATTCACTCAGCATCATGGCAGTTGCTCCCCAAATGAAATGTTCTTCTATTTGGAACCCTGGTACTTCAATGCTACCTGCATAGGATGTCTTCATGGTATTGGTTACAATAATAGCATCATCCAAAAAGTCTTTTAGCGGCAACTCCACAATGCCAGCCACTTCATCTTCCTGCAATTCAAAAGATAATTCATCATGGCTGTAGCCAAAAAAAGGATAAACCATATAATTACTTGGTGGAATATAGACTTCGGTAAAGGCTCGAATTACGTTAATTATATTGGGGTGCACACCGATTTCCTCATGGGTTTCCCGTAATGCTGTCTGTTGTAAGTCAGAATCTTCCATTTCAACTTTTCCACCCGGAAAGGCAATCTGGGACGAGTGCACGCCGTTATAGGAAGCTCTGAGTATCAAAGCCAAATGGGTTTGCATTTTTTTTGGGTAAAAAAGCATCATTACGGCGGCTTTTTTGGGGTTGACTTTGCTGAAATCAATATTTTTGAGAAGTTCTTCCCTGTTTGGTGGAACCATTTTTTTATGAGCATTCATAGCTGGAAGCTCAACATTTAGTACTTTTGGCGCATATTTTAAGAACTCGTCGAAACGCATCTTGATTAGTTTAGGAATATAAAGTTACCTCAAAAATCAAATTATACAAATTTTACCCAATTAAAATGTACAGCAAACAAGAAGCCGCACTCATAAAAAAAGAATTCTGGACGGCATTTGCAACTGTATATCCCAGAAAGTGGTTGCTGTATGATACAAAAATTAAAGATGTAACTTTTAAGTTTTACATCGACAATAAAAAGGCTCAGGTGCTATTGGATATTGAACCCAAAGAAGCCGAAAAGCGAAAAATTTATTTTGAAAAAATAGAATCCTTAAAAACCATTCTGCTCGAAGAGTATCTTCCGGAAGCAATTTTGGAGCGGAATTTTTATCTCGAAAATGGCAAAATTATTAGTAGAATCTGGATAGAAAAATTAGGTGTCAGCCTGAATAATAAAAATAATTGGGCGGATATTTTTGCCTTCTTTAATGAGACGATGGCACAGTTTGAGCTTTTCTTCTACGAGTATGAAAACTATATTAAAGATTTAGAAATCAATATCTAACGTAAGATTACATCTTTTATAACTTCCTTACCGATTTCTTCGTTTATCATTTTGATAATTTTCTGTTTACCATAACTCAATTCCTCACGCAACACTGCTGAAGTCAATGAAACATAAAGTGTGGTTCCTTTTAAAACCACTTCTTTAGTATAACTGTTGACACCATTTCCCATAAGCAGTTTCCAGGCTTCCTGAACGTCAATTTTGTCCATGCCTGCCTGGAGTTTATTTTTTTCAATAAACTCTTTTAAAACATCGCCAATAGTGCCTTCATTACTTAATCGTCTTGCCATTATTTGAATGAGAATGGTTTAAATTTTTTATAGGTGTATTCTAAATTATCTTTGTTTTTTAAGACCAAAGTTGAGTCTTCAATGCTTATGATTTCTTCTTTCCATTTGCCAAATTTTGCATTGTATTCAATGAAGAAAGTATTGTCATTTTCTACCAATTTAATGTTTTCTTTTATGCCATTGGTTTGGAATTTTCCATCGAACTGTGGCATTACTTTTTGACGAAAACCGTGATTGTCCTTTAACTCAAAATAATCAATAGTTTCATTTACTTTATAATCCTTGGTTTTACCGGTTGAGAATTTAACCTGTTTGATTTCCCAATAGCCATTGAGCTTAGCAATGTCTTCCTGCTGCACATTAGAATGACACGAAATCAGTAGCAAAGCAAAAAAAAATATACTTATTTTTTTCATGGTTAAAATCAAATTGATGAATGACAAATTTAATTTTAAATTTACAAAGTCATAAAAAATGGTCTTAATATTATGAACATTAAACTATTTTATATCTTTAAAGTCCAAAGACAAATTTCTTCAAAATGAAAAAAATATACCTCCTTTATTTCTTTTTACTCTTCCTTTCTAATTGCAGTTCTGATTCGTCTTCAAATCCTGTTGTTGAAGAACAAATGTATTTTCCGCCAAATGATGGAAGCACAACTTGGGTAACCAAATCTATAGCGGATTTAAATTGGAAACAAAGCGCTGTGCAACCTTTATTAGATTATTTGGAACTAAAACATTCTAAATCATTTATCATTTTAGTTAATGGAAGAATTGTCATGGAAAATTATTTCAATGGACACAGTGCCACGACGCCTTGGTATTGGGCAAGTGCGGGAAAAACATTAACGGGAACCATGTCCGGAATTGCGCAACAGGATGGTTTTTTGAGCATCAACGATAAAGTTTCAGATTATATTGGAACGGGATGGACAAATGAAACTTTGGCAAAGGAAAATCTGATAACCAACAGGCATTTACTAACAATGACTTCCGGAATTGATGATTATGTAAATGGTGTTTACAGCGATGATGTTACGCCGTCAACCCTAAACTATAAAGCTGATGCCGGAACACGTTGGGCTTACAGCAATGTATATGTCAAATTGCAGGATGTTATTGCCGCTGCTTCGGGACAAACTTGGACTTCTTATTATAATACGGGTTTGCGAGATAAATTAGGTATGACCGGAACTTGGATTCAATCCGGGAATAATGTTGTGTATTGGAGTACAACAAGAAGCATGGCGCGTTTTGGATTGATGGCATTGAACAAAGGAAAATGGAATGGGACACAAATAGTTAACGAAACTTATTTAAATCAGGCTACAACCACATCACAAAATATTAATCTTTCATATGGTTATTTATGGTGGCTGAATGGCAAAGCGAGTTATCATTTACCACAAAGTCAGTTAGAACTCAATGGAAGTATTATTCCAACAGCGCCAATCGATATGTTTATGGCGTTGGGGAAAAATGACCAGAAAATTTATGTTATTCCGAGTAAAAAAATGGTAGTTATCAGGATGGGAGATGCCGCTGACAGCCAAAACCTAGCATTGTCGGATTTTGACGAAACGCTTTGGACAAAAATTAGTGCTTTATATCAGTAATTATTTTCTGCTGATATATCTGATTACGGCGTAAACGAATAATAAAAAAGAAAACAATCGCAAGCCAAGGAAAATACTTGGCAATGGCTTTTCAATAAATACAGTCAGCACAGCAATTCCAATGCTAATAGCTACTAGTTTTAAAAAGGATGATTCCTTAAAAAAAGATACAACTTTCTCCATAATATTTTATTTAAAAAACGAATCTACAAATTCAAATTTATTAAAAACCTGCAAGTCTTCAATACCTTCACCTACTCCAATATATTTTACCGGTATTTGAAACTGGTCTGAAATTCCTATAACAACGCCGCCTTTGGCTGTTCCGTCTAGTTTAGTAACCGCAAGGCACGAAACTTCAGTCGCTGCAGTAAATTGAGTCGCTTGTTCAAAAGCATTTTGTCCCGTAGAGCCATCCAAAACCAATAACACATCATGTGGGGCGTCATCAAGCACTTTTTGCATTACGCGTTTTACTTTGGTTAGTTCATTCATCAAATTTACTTTGTTGTGCAAACGACCGGCAGTATCTATAATGACAACATCGGCATTTTGGGTAACCGCGCTTTGTAATGTATCAAAAGCAACCGAAGCAGGATCACTTCCCATTTGTTGTTTTACAATTGGTACACCTACTCTATCAGCCCAAATCTGCAATTGGTCAATCGCTGCAGCACGAAACGTATCGGCAGCGCCAAGAACAACTTTATAACCTGATTTTTTTAATTGGTACGCCAACTTTCCAATTGTAGTCGTTTTTCCAACACCATTAACACCAACAACCATGATAACATATGGTTTTTTATTGGCGGGAATGGTAAACTCTGTTTCTTCTCCCGATTTGGTTTCCGATAAAAGTCCGGCAATTTCTTCGCGAAGAATTAGATTCAGTTCATCTGTTCCCATGTACTTATCATTGGAAACACGTTCTTCAATTCGCTTTATGATTTTTAGGGTAGTAGTAACACCGACATCTGAAGAAACCAACACTTCCTCAAGGTTGTCCAGAACTTCATCATCAACTTTTGATTTTCCAGCTACAGCTTTAGTTAGTTTTGAAAAAAAAGTGGTTTTAGTTTGTTCAAGACCTTTGTCTAGCGTTTCTTTTTTTTCGGAGGAAAATATTCTTTTGAAAAAACTCATTGTTTAGGGAAAATTTTGGACAAATATAAAAATAAAAAAGCTACTCCCGAACGAAAGTAGCTTAGATATAGAGTTGTTTTGAATTATTTCTTTTTTAAGAAACTATCCACTTCTTCTGGTGACATAATGCTTTCAACGAATGTGTAAGCTCCAGTTTTTGGAGATTTTACCATTTTGATAGCTTTTGATAATCTTTTAGAAGCTGTTTGCAGGGTTGCTACGGTTTTCTTTGCCATGATTCAAATAGTATTTGAAAATTATTTAATCTCTTTGTGAACAGTCATTTTCTTTAAGATTGGATTAAATTTTTTAATCTCTAATCTGTCCGGAGTATTTTTTTTGTTTTTGTTTGTAATGTAACGGGACGTTCCTGGAAGACCAGTTCCTTTATGTTCAGTACATTCTAAAATTACTTGTATTCTATTACCTTTCTTTGCCATCTTACTTTATTTTTACTGGTATGGAATTATTTAATAAATCCTTCAACTTTTGCTTTTTTCAAAACAGCAGCCAATCCATTTTTGTTGATTGTTTTAATTGTAGACGCAGCTACTCTTAGAGTAATCCATCTGTCTTCTTCAGCAAGATAGAAACGTTTTTTAACTAAGTTTACAGAAAATTTTCTCTTAGTTTTGTTCATAGCGTGAGAAACATTATTTCCTACCATCGCTCTTTTACCTGTAAGGTCACAAACTCTTGACATTATGCTTATCTTTTATCGTTATTCAATTCGAGGGTGCAAACTTATGAAAAATATATGGTAGAAGCAAAATTATTATTGCAGATTTTTTAAAATTTCTTTCTGCATTATTTCCAATGCTTTATTTGCCGTTCTATCTATCACTTTTTCACGTGGTTGTCCAAAATTAAATTCTTCAACAAAAAAGCTTGTAGGTGTTGCCAATGCAATAAAAACAGTTCCAACTTCTGCATCAGCGTCACCTTTCGTTGGTCCGGCGTTTCCTGTTGTAGCAATGGCGTAATCTGTTTTCATTAATTTTTGAATTCCTAATGCCATTTCCTCCGCAACTTCTGCACTTACAACAGAAAACTTTTCAATAGTTTTAGGATTAACATCAAGCACAGAAATTTTAGTTTCCGTTGCATAACTTACCACGCTTCCGCGAAAATAATCAGAAGCACCGGAAGCTGATGTGAGCATTTGGGCAATTTTTCCGCCTGTACAACTTTCAGCAGTTGCTATTGTTTTGCCTTGTTGACGAAGCAATCTTCCAATAATAACTTCTATGGTTTCATCTTCATCAAAACCAACGATAATATCTCCTATGATTTTCGTTAATGACTGTACATTTTCCCCAATGGTTTTTTCTAAAACTTCTTTATTTTCGCCACGAGCCGTTAACCGTAAACGTACTCTTCCTGGATTTGGCAGATAAGCCAATTTGATAAATTGTGGTAAATTATTTTCCCAGCTTTCCAATCGCTCCGCTATTAGGCTTTCGCCCTGGCCATAAGTAAGTATGGTTTTATGGATAATGTAAGGGCGTTTGTATTCGGTGACAATCTTTGGAATGATTTCGTTTTCGATTATGTATTTCATTTCATATGGAACTCCGGGCAACGAAATATAAACCGTGTTTTCCTTCTTCATCCACATTCCCGGTGCTGTTCCCATTTTGTTGAAGAGCACTTCACATTTAGACGGAACAAGAGCCTGGTCTTTGTTCAATTGTGTAATTGGACGTTTATAAAACCCTTCAATCATTTCAGTAACATGAGCTAAAACAGCTTGATTAACAACTAAAGCATCGTCAAAATATTCACAAAAAGCATGTTTGGTAATATCATCTTTTGTTGGTCCGAGACCGCCTGTGATGATAACAAAATCGACTTGGTTTTGAAGTGCCGAAAATGTTTTTAGAATGTGCTGCTTATCATCCGATATGGAAAGCATTTCGGTAGTCTGAACACCAATTTTGTCCAATGCTTTTGCAATATAACCCGAATTGGTATCGACAATTTGTCCGATCAGGATTTCGTCACCGATAGTAACAATAGTCGCCTTCATGAAGTTTTTTTTTGTTTACAGAAAGAATGTTGAAACCTGTTAGCCCCGATTGTAATGGCATCCTCGCTGGAAGCGAGATAGAATGAAAAGCGGGAACTGCCATTACTGATAACTCCCGAACCAATCGCTCCTTATCTACAATTCGAAATCTTTTTTGATTTCTTTTACTGCTTTTTCTACTTGACTTTCGATACTTGCAAAAGTATCAACGATTTCTTTGCGTTTGCCTTCCGCCTTTGTCCACGCTTCTACTTGCAGGATTTCTTCAAATGCCACAGTCATTCCCATTAAATCCAAGCTTGGTTTGATTTTGTGGGCATAGCTGTAAGCCAATTTGTGGTCTTTTGTTTTGATGCCTAAATCGATTTGTTTTAAGTCTTCAGGAACTTCTGTAACAAACAGGGTTATGATTTGCATTACGAATTCAGGATCATTGTCTGAAAGCGCGTAAACTTTTGCTAGGTTATAATTTATTGCCATTATTTTATATGTAATCTTAGTACTTTTTTGTTTTCTATAAATCCTTCAAGAATATCGTTTGGTGACACTTTGGCAACGCCTTCGGGTGTCCCGGTAAAAATAATATCGCCTTTTTTAAGCGTAAAAAAATGCGAAATGTGTGAAATTATTTCGTCTATTTTCCACAGCATATGACTTGTATTGCCTTTCTGAACAGTTATGCCATTATTCTGCAATTCAAAAGTAATATTTTCTGTTGAATTAAATTGATTTTTTGGATGAAAGTCACTTATCATCGCTGAACCATCAAAAGCTTTTGCTTTTTCCCACGGTAAACCTTTTTCTTTCAACTTGTTCTGAACATCTCTTGCCGTAAAATCGATTCCCAAGCCTATTTCATCATAGTATTTATGGGCAAACTTGGTGTCGATATACTTTCCGACTTTTGATATTTTTACCAAAATTTCCACTTCGTGATGAACGTCGTTACTGAATTCGGGAATGGTAAAAGGCGTTTTCTTAGGCAAAATAGCGGTGTCGGGTTTCATGAAAATAACTGGTTCATCCGGACGCTCGTTACCGAGTTCCGCAATGTGATTGACATAATTTCTTCCGATGCAGATTATTTTCATTTTCTGATTTCTGTTACCTGTTACCTGTTATCTGTTTTGTAATTTATAATAGTACCGAAAACTGACAACCGAAACTATTTTGTATTTAATTTCCTTAACTTAATTGCTGTCAAAACTTTCTTGGTATACAAAGGAAAGTCAGCGTTTTGTATCCAACCAAAATAACCTGGTTCTTTATCTAAAACCTCATCAACCAAGGCGCCTTTATGTTTTCCGAAAGTGAAGATTTCTTGCCCTTCCGGATTAAACGCAATGAATCCGGCAAAATCAACTGATTTTTTTCGGGTTGTAAATTCAGAAAGTGTTTTCATATCGTTTTCCAAATCTTTGTATCTGTCAAGTTGTGCTTTTAAAATTTCGTAAGTCGCCATTGTATCCGCTTCCGCACTATGAGCATTTTCCAGACTTTGATTGCAATAAAACTTATAAGCAGCGCTCAATGTTCTTTCTTCTTTTTTGTGAAAGATGGTTTGTATATCAACAGAAACTCTGTTTTTCATATCAAAATCAACTTCGGCACGTAGTAATTCTTCTGCTAAAAGTGGAATATCAAACCGGTCTGAATTAAATCCAGCCAAATCGGAATCCTTAATCATTGCATAGATTTGCCCCGCAAGTTCCTTAAACGTTGGTTCGTTGGCTATTTTTTCATTCGTAATTCCATGCACAGCGGTAGCAAATGAAGGAATTGGAATAGTTGGATTCACCAGCCAGGTTTTGCTTTCTTTGTTTCCGTTGGGAAATACTTTAAATACTGAGATTTCTACTATCCTGTCTTTGGCAACCTCAATACCTGTAGTTTCCAAATCAAAAAAACAAATAGGCCGCGTGAGTTTTAATTCCATTGTAAAAAGTTAGTCGACAAATATAAAATATTGCCCTTACCGTTGGTCGATTATTTACTTTTTTTATATAAAAAAATCCCAATTTTTTAGCTCGGGATTGAATAGCAGTACTATACTGAGAAACTATTTTATTTAATTAAACAATATTCATTACTTTTTTAAATTTGAAATGTCTTCCTCTATTTTCTTAACTTCAAGTTGTTTTTTTGTAATCTTAACTTCAAATTCACTACTTTCAACTGCAGTCAATTTTCCTTTATTTTTTTCATTTTCAAATTTCTCCTGAAGTTTAATTAAATCTTTGTTTGCATTTATTAATTTTTGATTTAGTTTTATTTCAGTTTTCCTGGCATCGTTCAGTTTATCATTATTATTTGCAATTATTCTGTTTTCCTTTTGAACTTGCTTTTGTTCTTTTTTAAGTCTTTTTTGGGTTTTTGCTAATTCTCTTCGCTCATCAGTTACTCTGTCATCAATTCTTTTTTGATCTTTAACGATTTCTTTTTGATCGTGAATGTCCGATTTGAGTTGTGATTTTTTTTCGTCATTTGCAACTTTGCTCGATTCGATTTTTGCCTGAGCAGAATCTACTACAATTGTAGTCTTTATTTCTTGCGCAAATGAAATACAAAATGTTAATAAGAAAAGTACACAGATAGCTAGTTTTTTCATAATGATTAAACCCGTTGGGTGTAATTATTTAAAGTAAAAATAAATTGATTAAATATTGGTCAAGATACTGAAATTCAGTATCTTGAAGTCGCAAAACAAACCAATATTCATGTCAAATATAGTTAAAAATTATTTAAGAGTTTTAGA
>NZ_JANXTI010000086.1 GCF_025352425.1 Flavobacterium sp. | reverse complement strand
AACTTTTGAAGGTTTTAAAACAAGAATTTTAGCAAAAATAACAGCATTAACATTGGTTCAGTATATCAATAAATTCATATTTGACAGACCAATAAACAATATTAAAAATCAAACAATTTAATTACACCCAACGGGTTAAAGTATATTCCAAATGCAAGTATCCAAGAAATAATCAAAGCCTGGAACTCCCTGATTGGCGATTTTCCGTTAGAAAGATTGGAGTTTTTACAAATGCTTTCGTCCAGATATCGCTTGTTTTTATTAACCAATACCGATTCCATTCACATCAGTCGTTTTGAGCATAAAGTAGGGATGTCGTTTTACACCGATTTTTATCGTTGCTTTGAAAAAGTGTATTACTCTTATGAAATGGGAATGAGAAAACCGGATGCTGAAATTTTTAATGCCATAATCCGAAAACATGATTTATCACCAAAAAGAACTTTGTTTATTGATGATAAGAAAACCAATACTGATGCTGCAGAATCGCTGGGATTACATGTCTGGAATTTAAAAGTTGGAGAAGAAGATATTATCGATTTGTTTGACCAAAAGCATTTGCCATTATAGTTTTGGAAATTAAAGATACTTTTAAAACCATTGCTTCCCCGTCATCAGAAATTATTTTTAAAGAAAAAAACAGCAAGTTTTTTGGCTATGCATTTCCTGTTACCACTGAGACAGAAATCAAATCCCATTTAGTAAAATTACGCAAGCAACACTCCGGTGCGGTTCATTTTTGCTATGCCTTTCAAATAGGAACTGAAACTATTTATTTTCGTGCCAATGACGATGGCGAACCAAGTAATTCTGCTGGAATGCCAATTTATGGACAAATTCAGTCTTTTGGTTTAACCAATGTTTTGGTAGTGGTAGTTCGCTTTTTTGGTGGTGTAAAATTAGGTGTCGGAGGACTAATTTCCGCTTATAGAACTGCGTCGCAGATGGCTTTAGACGAATCTGAGATTGTTGAAAAGACAATAAATATTCATTTCCAGATTTCCTTCGATTATAAAAACATGAATAAGGTAATGCGGATAATTAAAGAAAAAAAACTAGAAATCATTTCGCAACAAATGGAAAAAAGTTGTCAAATTGAAGTTGTAACCCGAAAAAAAAATGCCGAAATGATTTCCAACATTTTTTCCAATTTATTCGAAGTTAAAATTCAACCAATCTAACTATTCATAATGTCTAAAAGATATTGAGGTGGCGCAATGGCTTTTCCCAAATTTATATCCACAAACACCAACAAAAAATGCGCTGTTGTTAACAACTCATTATTTTCGTTGCGAATTTCGCAATCAAATTCGACCTTTACTGAAGATTGTCCTTTGAACCTTGTTATCACTGTAAGTAAGTCATCATAACGTGCTGGTTTTTTGTAATTTATAGTCATTGATACTATAGGAAGCGCAATTCCGTTTTCCTCCAGTGATTTATACGAAATCCCTTTGTTTCTAAGCCATTCCACGCGTCCCATTTCAAAATATGGAACATAATTCCCATGATAAACGACGCTCATTTGGTCCGTTTCAGAGTAACGCACTCTAACTTGAATTTGATGTTCTTTCATCCGATTTTTTCGCTTTTAATCTAAAATTGATTTTTTTGTTACAACAAAATTTTCAAAAAATCAATGCCATTTTAATTTTTTTTAACAAATTTTATTCACATATTTGTTACCCCGAAAAGCATGAAAATATTCGATGTTTTTTCATGTTAAAAACTAATTACTTTAATTTAAAATAAATATGAGCAAAACTGCGCAATCGGTGTGGGAAAATTGTCTACTGTTTATAAAAGACAATATTCAGGAGCAAGCTTTCAAAACTTGGTTCGAACCGATTAAGTCAGTGGAACTAACGGATAATGCTCTTTACATTCAGGTTCCGAGTAAATTCTTTTACGAATGGCTTGAAGAACATTATGTAAAATTATTAAAAGTTGCATTAACTAAAGAACTTGGTAAAAACGCAAAGTTACTCTATAAAATTAAAATGGAGAACACTTATGGAAATAAACAGCCATTTACTGAACAATTGCCAAGCGCACACCGTAGCCCAATAAAATCTCAAGATGTTGATGCACCGTTTAAAAACCTAAATCCTGAATTAAAAAACCCTTTTGTAATTCCCGGAATCAGAAACCTCAAAATTGAGTCGCAACTTAATCCAAATTATAGTTTTGATAACTTCCTTGAAGGCGATTCCAACAGATTAGCACGTTCAGCGGGTATGGCTGTTGCCAACAAACCTGGAGGAACATCATTTAATCCGTTATTGATTTTTGGTGGTGTTGGATTAGGAAAAACACATTTGGCTCATGCGATTGGTGTCGAAATCAAAGATAAATATCCTGAAAAAACGGTCCTTTATATTTCCGCAGAAGTTTTTACTCAGCAATATATTGACTCGGTTAAGAAAAATAACAGAAACGATTTTATTCATTTCTATCAGTTGATTGATGTGTTGATTATTGACGATGTGCAATTCCTTTCGGGAAAAACCGGAACACAAGATGTTTTCTTCCATATTTTCAATTACTTACATCAAAATGGCAAACAAGTAATCCTTACTTCGGATAAAGCTCCCGTTGACATGCAGGATATTGAACAGCGATTGTTGTCCCGTTTCAAATGGGGTTTATCTGCAGAATTACATCAACCTGATTATGAAACCAGGATTTCTATCTTAAAAAATATTTTATACCGTGATGGCGTTGAGATGCCGGATGAAATTATAGAATATGTGGCTAGAAATATCAAGTCAAATGTACGGGAATTAGAAGGTGCTATCATTTCGTTGATTGCTCAATCTTCTTTCAACAAAAAAGAAGTGACTTTGGATTTGGCTAAAAATGTAGTTGAGAAATTTGTTAAAAATGTAAAACGAGAAATCTCAATCGAATATATTCAAAAAGTAGTTTCTGATTATTTCCAATTAGATCTTGACACACTACAATCTAAAACCAGAAAACGTCACGTTGTTCAGGCCCGACAATTAGCCATGTTCTTTGCTAAGAAATTCACGAAGTCTTCATTAGCGAATATTGGTTCCCAAATTGGCGACAGAGATCACGCTACCGTTCTTCACGCATGCAAAACTGTTGACAACTTGGTTTCAACAGATAAACAGTTCAAAAAATTTGTAGAAGATATACATAAAAAATTATCGCTATAATTCCTTTTTGAGTAAGTTTGCGGTTTAGAATCATACAATATGCCCGTTAAAATTTTAATGGTTTGTTTAGGAAATATTTGCCGATCTCCATTGGCAGAAGGGCTTTTAGCGGCCAAACTTCCCAAAGACAAATTCTTTGTAGATTCGGCCGGAACCGGAAGTTACCACATAGGGAAGCACCCCGACCAGCGTTCTGTCTTGACTGCACAAAAAAATGGTCTTGACATTACCTATCAAAAAGCAAGACAATTTACGCCAAAAGATTTTGAAGAATTTGATTACATCTATGTCATGGATAATACCAACTACGATGATGTAATGGAATTAGCTAAAAAAGAAGAACATAAAAAGAAAGTACAACTAATTCTGGATGATCTATTTCCCGGTGATAATGTTGATGTTCCTGATCCCTATTACGGTTTGCAAAATGGTTTTGATATGATTTATGAAATGCTTGATGAAACCTGCGACATTTTAGCCAAAAAATTAATTGAAAAACATCAATGAAGCCTGTAATTTTAAAGGGCAAACTCTATTTAATCCCTACTACTTTGGGAGAAATGAATCCTCATGATGTACTCCCTCAAACTGTAAAAAGAGCCATAGATTTTATCGACGATTACATTGTTGAAAATGAAAAAACAGCTCGGAAATTCATCAAATCCATTCATCCTGAAAAAGTTCAGAACAATTTACGAATCTCTTCCCTAAATAAACGAACCGAAGTATCAGAATATAATCCCATGATTGCCCCATGTCTTAACGGATTAAATGTGGGGTTAATGAGCGAAGCCGGTTGTCCCGGAGTTGCTGATCCAGGTGCTGTAATTGTAAAAATAGCGCACGAAAATGGAATACAGGTTGTGCCTTTAGTCGGTCCTTCTTCAATACTATTGGCCATGATGGGTTCAGGAATGAACGGTCAGAGTTTTGCGTTCAATGGGTATCTTCCTATTGATAAAAGCGAAAAAAAATCAGCTTTAAAAAACTTTGAAAATCTATCAAGCACTAAAAACCAATCTCAGATTTTTATTGAAACGCCTTATCGAAATAATAAATTATTGGAGGATTTATTGGTGTCATTACAACCCAATACTCATCTTTGCATTGCCACAGATATCACTTTGCCAACAGAATATATCAAAACATTTCGTGTAGCAGACTGGAAAAAAATAAAGGTTGACCTGCATAACAGACCAACCATTTTTATTATACATAAGTTTTAGAGAAAACCGAATTCACTTATTATGAGATTTAAAATTTTCTTATTTTGTTTATTTTTCTATCTGAACGCAAACAGTCAGACCTCACCTTTACCGAATAATGAGACAAGAAAATCAGGATTGTCAAAGGAAGAATTTACATATGCATGCAATGAGTATAAAAAAATGATTTTAACTGATGAATATTTAAAGAGCGAGGAAAAAATTAGAGCTTTCAATGAAAAAATACAAGATTTTGTAATTTCCCACAATATTCCTTTTGACAGCTTAAAAAATAAAGATGTTTCTCTTAAATTGATTAAAAATAATCTTACTCAAACAAAATTTAAATCAGTTGCTGAAGCTGAACTGTATATTGATGAAATGGAATCAAGTACAGAAAAATTAGAAAAGAAAA
>NZ_JANXTI010000073.1 GCF_025352425.1 Flavobacterium sp. | reverse complement strand
ATCACAACATTCGGATCTGTCGAAATCTCCGGATTCTTAATCACCAGATTGAAACAATAAAGACCATCATTGTTTAAGCTGTCATCACAAACTACGTAAGGAGTTGGATTGTTGATTGTTGGTGCTGTGTTTACGGTGACTACCGCAGAACCAGTCTGAGTTTGTGAGCAAGCCGGAGATGCTCCATCCTGAACACTTACTAAAGCATACGTATATGCACCCTGTGGTGTTGTTGGAACATTCACCGAAACACTATTTCCACTAGTGGTTGAAATCGGCGGTTGCGCAACGGTATTAATTGAATATGTGAAAGTATACGGGGCTGTACCGTTTGCACCGGTAAATATAATTTGTGGTGATGCTGCATTCAAACATACTGCTGTAGTACCGGAAATTGTTGCAGTTGGTAATGGGTTAATAATTATAGTGGCAATGCTACTAT
Source organism: Flavobacterium sp. (assembly GCF_025352425.1). Taxonomy (GTDB): domain Bacteria; phylum Bacteroidota; class Bacteroidia; order Flavobacteriales; family Flavobacteriaceae; genus Flavobacterium. The sequence goes on along the minus strand of NZ_JANXTI010000073.1, from coordinate 19,226 downwards.
CGTTGATACATGGGGCAGTTCCAATTACAGTATAGGTAAAAGTTGAAGTGGTAACTCCAAGCGCCGGGGTAAAGATTCCTGTAGCGGAATTTAATGTACCACCCGTTCCTGTTGTTCTTGTCCATGTTCCTCCAGTTTGCTCACCTGTAATTAAAGTATACAAATTAATTGGTATAGAATCATTTCCACAAATAGTAGTTCCACCATCAGTACCTGCTGTAGGTTGTAGATTAATTGTAATGGTAGCCAAACTGCTATCATTGGTGCATGGTGCTACTCCGATTAAAGTATAGGTAAAAGTCGAATTGGTTGCTCCAACTGCAGGCGTATAGGTTCCGGCACCTGAATTGAAAGTTCCTCCGGTTCCTGTTGTTCTTACCCAAGTTCCACCAGTTTGTTCTCCGGATATTAAACTGAATAAATCTACTGCTGCTATACTGGTTTCGCAAACAACCGTTCCTCCGTCAACACCAGCATTAGGTTGTGGATTTATAGTAATAGTCGCTAAACTCGTATCGTTAATACAAGGAGCGATTCCAATTACTGTATAAGTAAATATTGAAGTAGTAGCTCCAACCGCGGGTGTAAATGTTCCTGAAGCGGCATTGAAAGTTCCTCCTGATCCTGAGGTTCGTGTCCAAACCCCACCCGTTTGTTCACCCGTAATTAAACTGAATAAATTGATTACTGCAACACTCGTTTCACAAACAACTGTACCTCCATCATTTCCTGAAGTAGGTTGTGGATTTACAGTTATTGTAGCAACACTACTATCATTAATACATGGAGCAATTCCGGTTACTGTATATGTAAAGGTTGAAGTAGTTGCACCAATAGCCGGAGTGTAAGTTCCGGAAACAGCATTAAAAATTCCTCCTAACCCCGTGGTTCTTACCCAAGTCCCACCTGTTTGTTCTCCAGTAATTAAACTGAATAAATCAACAGCAACAATGCTATTTTCGCAAACAGCAGTACCGCCGTCACCACCAGCAGTAGGTTGTGGGTTTATAGTAACAGTAGCTAAACTAGTATCATTGATACAAGGTGCTATTCCTGTCAAGGTGTATGTAAAAGTGGAAGAAGTTGCTCCAACTGCCGGAGTATATGTTCCTGCAGCGGCATTAAAAGTTCCACCTGATCCTGTGGTTTGTGTCCAGACTCCACCAGATTGTTCTCCAGTGATTAAACTAAATAAATTGATAGCTGTAACACTCGTTTCACAAACAACTGTACCGCCATCAGTTCCTGCATTAGGTTGTGGATTTATAGTTATTGTAGCAACACTGCTATCATTACTACACGGAACAACTGCTGCTACGGTATATGTAAAAGTAGAAGTCGTGGCTCCAACTGCAGGAGTATAAGTAGCAGTAGCTGCATTGAAAACTCCTCCTGTTCCTGTCGATCTTACCCAAGTCCCACCAGTTTGTTCTCCGGTTATTAAACTGAATAAATCTATAGATGCTGTACTCGTTTCGCAAACAACTGTACCACCGTCAACTCCAGCAGTAGGTTGCGCAACAATGCTTACAGAAGCTAGACTCGAATCTGTTATACATGGAGCAATACCTACTATTGTATAGGTAAAGGTTGAACTTGTCGCGCCAATTGCCGGAGTATAGGTGCCCGCAGGGGCATTAAAAGTTCCACCAGTTCCTGTGATTCGTGTCCAAACTCCTCCTGGTTGTTCTCCAGTAATCAAACTAAATAAATCTATAGGTGTCGTGCTCGTTTCGCAAACAACTGTACCTCCGTCAACACCTGCATTTGGCTGTGCACCAATAGTTACTGTTACAAGACTGCTATCAGCGCCACAAGGTGCAATACCTGGTACTGTATAGGTAAATGTTGAAGTTGTTGCCCCTGCTGTAGGTGCAAATGTTCCTGCTCCAGCATTGAAAATTCCTCCCGTTCCTGTTGTTCTTACCCACGTCCCACCAGTTTGCTCTCCTGTTATTAAACTAAATAAATCTATAGGTGTACTACTGGTAGCACAGATAACAATTCCTCCATCAGTCCCGGCATTAGGTCCTGCGATGATATTTACTGTAGCCAGGCTACTATCATTAGCACAAGGAACTACTCCGGTTAGTGTATAAGTAAATGTTGATGTTGATGTCCCTGCAGATGGTGTAAATGTACCTGCAGCTGCATTGAAAGTTCCTCCGGTTCCTGTTGTTCTTACCCATGTTCCACCGGTTTGTTCTCCGGTTATTAAAGTGAATAAATTAATAGGTGTGGTATCTCCATCACATATATTGATGCTTCCGTCTCCTCCTGCATTGGACATTGGACTGACAATGAGATCAAAATCTGTGGTATAATATGTAGTAGGAACAACGTTACTCTGCATTCGGATATAAAGGGTTTGATTTGTTCCAACAAAACTATTGATAGGATTTATTTCAGTACCAGGTGTCCCGGCATTTGCCGCTGCCTGTGATAAATAATAAGTGAATGTATAATCGGTGGCGTTTTGACTACCCAATGCAATGGCTGTTTGCGGGGTTAAATTAAAGACCGCGGTTCCGCTACCTAATGAACTCTCACAAAGAGTCAAATCAGGAACAGGAGATATTGCTCCGCAGGAAATTATTAAATTAAAAGGTTTTACAACAGTACACCCATAGCTATTCAGATAAATTGCTACGTATATGGTTTGTCCCGCACTTACAAAAGCACTTGGATTCGCAATGGGATTAGAAACAGTAGCGGCATTCGCAGCACTTAAGTGATAAGTTATATCGTAATCTGATGGGTTTAAACTTCCTAAAATAACACTGGCATTTGATGTTAAATCAAAAGTATTTGTGCATTGAGTAATATTAAGCGGTGCATTTGTTAAATCCGGATTTACATTTAATGTTACAGTATTGCTAGCCGTTTGTAGTACACCACATACATTAAAAACAGTTTCTAGTGTGTAAGTAGTGGTTGCAGCAGGACAAACCTGAATGGTTGGTCCGGTACCAATAAAGTTTGCGGGTGAAACAGGTCCCACGTACCAATTTATCGTTTGAGACACAGGTGGACCCGTTGGAGTAAATCTCCATGCTTCTGAAACGTTATCAGTATTAGTAGTATTTGATGGTGTTGGATCTGTACTAAATGCGGCTGCGTTTCTACCAGGTGCGGCAACAGCTTGTAATCCTGTACCATCGATTACCCCTATTGTACCTCTTCCACCGTTCCAGCCGGTACATGCTACCCTTCTTTGTACATACACTTCAATTATATTTGAAACTTCATACAAAACAATTTGACTAGTCGATAAACCTATAGTGTTCCCACACGAAAATTGAGGACAATTAGTAAAATTAGCAACAAATTTCCGGCAAGGATAGGTTCCAATAACCTGATAATTAACACTTATTTGAGTTCCCGCCGGTGGCACCACAGAAAAATCAGTATCCTGATAAACGCCGAATATTGCATTTTTTATAGGGAAACCGGCATTAGGTATAGTTGTATTATAGGGCCAAGGACAATAATCGCCACAATTAAATACATCTGCCGCTGTTGGATATGGAAAGTGGATTACCTGATTGGTCCCTACATTTAATTGTTGATAATTTTGACCATAAAAACAAAAGTTCATACCTGCCGGAAATGTAAATGGACAAGACCAATCGTCATCACCAAAAGCGGATCCCGGACCAATATTAATCCATGATGGGTTTTCGAAAGCTGCCTGTGGGCAGAAAGGGATTGATGTAACGGCATAAGTGGAAGTCGAAGGAACAGGCGAAACATTGGCCTGTAGTGTTCTACACTCGCCTGTTGTACAAAGTGTCAAATCAAGCGGTGAAGTTCCAGGTGCAGCTTGCGTTGCAACTGTAGCACAGCCATTAGGAACAACTGTAATGGTCACAATTACCCCTGTGTAATCTCTTTGACAAAATGTGGCAAAACTTTTAACACTTACAAGTGTATAAACAGTCGTTGCATTTAAAATTGGTGTATTCCAGTTAAGGGTACCCGAAGCTGGAACAAAAGGGCTGTATGAATTTCCTAAATTATTTACTAACGTTACAGTGGAGTTTGGGGTTCCTGTAATAAGAAATGTAGCCGTATTCCCCGGACATATTGTTATATTTCCCGTAATATTAGCCACAGGTAAAGGATTTACGGTAATAGTAATCGATTTAGTTACTGTACATGCGCCAATTGTAGACGAGACCGTGTAAACTGTCGTAACTGTTGGAGTAACTGTTGGATTGGGACTGTTAGGTGTTGTCAAACTGGGATCTGCCGGAGCTGCCGTCCAGGTGTAAGGGTTTGAACTTCCGGTAACGGAAAGTGTAGTCGAACTTCCTATACAAACTGCGGCACTCGTACTGGTTATTGTCAAAAAAGGTCCAACAACAACGTTACCCATGGAGACGGTTGTCGCCGTTGGTAGAGAACTATCTGTAACCGACACAGTATAAATCCCGGGAGGTACTCCCGGAAAAATACCGGTAGGACTATTTTGGGTTACCGGACCTGTAATATTATAATTCGTATAGGGTAACGTCCCTCCAATACCATTTACTGTTATCGAACCATCATTGGCGCTGGCACACAGGGCATTGGTAACATTATATGTTACCATTAAATCATCGGTAAGCATAAAGTCGTCTACAGCAAAGTCGTTACCAACGTCGGTTGTGTTGTTATTCCATAATTCAATCGTTGCGGTGGTGGCGGTTGCTGTAAAAGAATATACTACATGCCTCCAACCTAAAGCGGGCAAAGGAGCCAATGTCGTTCCAGCGACCAACGTTAATCCGCTTGCGCCCGTTACTTGTATGCGAATATCTGCTTGTGATGTCGGGCCCGTGACCAAGTTCGAAGCCGATTGAATCCAGTAACTAAATCTGTAAGTAGTTCCTATCGTGAGGGTTGTAATTCCGGCACCTGTATTACCTGCTTTCCAAAATCGGGGATTACCAGCGGTCATATTGCCGTCGATAATCAACATTTTCCCATTCCCCGTAGTATGGTCAGATGCCTGAATAAAATTAGCAGAATTTATTATATTTGGATTGGTGGCAAAGGCAAAGTTTCCTGTCGTAGTTGTTCCTGAATATGGGGAATTTAGAAGTGTATATCCAGCTCCATTCGTAACAAAACCTATTCCTGATCCTCCAAGTTCAAAGCCGCCATTGACTATTAAATTTTGTGAAAACAGCGAATTTGCGAATAAAAAAATTAAAAAAAGTAGCGTAAATTTGTTTTTCATTTTGGGAACAATTTTTTTAGCAGCGAAATTTAAGCTTTTTTAAGAAATAATTATCTTAAAATGTTAAAAATTAATTAGTAAAACTATTCCCAACAGATTAATTATAATTATTTATCTTTGTTTTTTAAAATAAAAACCCGAATAATAAAAGAATTTAATGATAAATAGTGATCAATTTAGTGACGAGCTAGGCGAAAACCATATTGCAACAAGTGCCCAAAATCCTGTAAGAAATGATGCGTTTACTTTATCCGATGAACAAAAAATTGAACAAATAAAAAAAGATGTCGAAAATATTCTATATACTCTCGGGATGGATTTGACAGATGATAGTATCAAAGGAACTCCCAACCGAGTTGCGAAAATGTTTGTCAAAGAAATTTTTGGTGGCTTAAATCCAAATAAAAAACCGAAAGCGTCAACTTTTGCCAATAACTACAAATATGGTGAAATGTTGGTCGAAAAAAATATAACTCTCTACTCCACTTGTGAGCATCATTTGTTGCCAATAATTGGCAAAGCGCACGTTGCCTACATTTCAAACGGAACCGTTGTCGGTCTTTCTAAAATGAATAGAATTGTAGATTATTATGCAAAACGACCTCAGGTTCAGGAACGTTTAACGATGCAGATTGTTCAGGAATTACAGCAGGTTTTAGGAACCGAAGATGTGGCTTGTGTTATTGATGCCAAACACCTGTGCGTAAACTCCCGCGGTATTCGCGATATTGAAAGCAGCACTGTGACATCAGAATATGGGGGAAAATTCAACGACGAACAAACCAGAAGGGAATTTCTGGATTATATCAAATTAGACACACAATTTTAATAGCCCGGATTGCAGTGGAAATCCTTTTTACGTCAGTTCGAGTTTGCGAAGCAAGTATCGAGAACAAGTAAAAAGATTGAAACGAAAAGCCGGAAATAGCTCCTAACTAAATGCAATTATACAAAGACCATCAACTAAAGATATACAATTCCCTTTCGGGAGAAAAAGAAGTTTTCAAACCTGTTCATGCAGGAAATATTGGCATGTATGTTTGCGGACCAACAGTGTATAGCAATGTGCATCTTGGAAACGTTCGGACTTTCATGTCGTTTGATATGATTTTCAGGTACTTTTTGCATTTAGAATATAAAGTCCGTTATGTGCGAAATATTACCGATGTTGGCCATATTGTTGACGATGTGGATGATGGTGAAGATAAAATTGCAAAAAAAGCACGTGTGGAGCAACTCGAACCAATGGAGATTGTACAGCGATATACTGTTGATTTTCATGAAGTATTGAACCAGTTTAATTTTCTTCCGCCGAGCATTGAACCTACAGCAACGGGACATATTATTGAGCAGATTGAAATCGTAAATCAAATTATCGAAAAAGGATTTGCCTACGAAAAAAATGGCTCTGTTTATTTTGATGTTGTGAAGTTTAACGAGAACAATCATTACGGAAAATTAAGTGGCCGAAACATTGACGAAATGCTTGCCAATACCCGTGATACCGACGGTCAGAGCGATAAGAAAAACCCACAGGATTTTGCACTTTGGAAAAAAGCCGAGCCGGAACATATCATGCGCTGGCCTTCGCCCTGGGGCGTTGGTTTCCCCGGTTGGCATTTAGAATGTACTGCAATGAGCACCAAATATCTTGGGGAAACTTTTGATATTCACGGTGGTGGAATGGATTTAAAATTTCCGCATCACGAATGTGAAATTGCACAGAATGAAGCCTGCACAGGTCAAAGTCCGGTGAATTACTGGATGCATGCCAACATGCTCAATCTGAACGGTAAAAAAATGTCGAAATCAACTGGCAACAACCTGCTCCCCGGTGAAATTTATTCAGGCGGAAGTCCTTTTTTGAGTAAAGCTTTTTCTGCCAATGTGGCGCGTTTCTTTATGATGCAGGCACACTACAGAAGTATTCTTGACTTTACCAACGATGGAATTGTAGCGGCCGAAAAAGGCTTTAACCGATTGATGGAAGGTATTGATATGCTGAAAGAATTGCAACCAAGTAATGCTTCTACTCTTGATATTGCGGGTTGGAAACAAAGTTGCTATGAGGCAATGAATGATGATTTCAATACGCCAATTTTGATTGCCAATTTATTTGAAGGAATAAAATTTGTCAATCTGATAAATGACGGAAAAGAAACGCTTACTGCTGTCGATTTAAAAGTACTTTCGGAAACTTTAAATACCTTCACGTTTGATGTCATTGGCATTAAGGACGAGAAATCTGCTGCTGATAATTCTGAAAAGTTAGACGGTGTGGTTGAAATGCTGATTGGTATGCGAAATGAAGCCAGAGCCAATAAAAACTTTGCATTGTCTGATCAAATCCGCGACCAATTGCTAGAACTTGGAATCCAGTTGAAAGACGGAAAAGACGGCACTACTTTTACGGTTTAACAAAAAAACATGTTTAAAAAAATTGCTATAGCGCCATTATTGGTACTGATTTACATTTATAAAGCAGTGCTGTCGCCGCTATTACCAACCAGCTGCCGGTTTCAGCCTACATGCTCGAGTTATTTCATTGAAGCGCTGAAGATTCACGGTCTGTTTAAGGGAACGTATTTAGGGGTTCATCGGATTTTAAGATGCCATCCCTGGGGAAAAAATGGCTACGATCCTGTGCCGGAAAAAAAATGTACCCATTAAATTCCTCAATCATCCTACTTTTTTAGAACAAATCACTATTTTTACAACCTAACTTACCAAATTAATTATGATCTGGAATCCGTCGGAAGGAATAAATATCGGCTTTTTCACTATCCGTTTCTACAGCTTAATGTTCGTCATTGCTTTCGGACTTGGGTGGTACATAATGAAACATATTTTTGAAAGAGAAAAAGAGCCACTTGAAAAATTAGATACATTATTTATCTGGACAGTTATTGCCACTTTACTCGGCGCCCGTCTGGGTCACGTTTTTTTCTATGATTGGGAATATTACCGAAATAATTTATTGGAAATTTTACTCCCATTTAGATTTAGTCCAAAGTTTGAATTTACAGGCTTTCAAGGTCTGGCAAGTCATGGTGCAGCTGTTGCCATAATCATTACAATGTATTTTTATAGCTCAAGAGTAATTAAAAAACCAATGCTTTGGGTTTTAGACCGAGTTGTAATTCCGGTAGCCAGTGGTGCTGTCTTTGTTAGAATTGGAAATTTTTTTAACTCTGAAATTGTTGGTAAAATAACCAATTCACCTTTTGGAGTCCGATTTGTGAGAGATTACTATTCTTCGAGAGATGTTGTAAATGCTACTAAAATTACAAATGTAAACGATGCCTATCACGCACTCGTAAACGACCCTAAATATGCAGCGCTGTTAGAAAAAGTTCCTGCAAGACATCCAGCGCAATTGTATGAAGCTTTTGCGTATGTCTTTGTGTTTTTAATTCTGTTTTTCCTGTATTGGAAAACAAAAACCGCTGAAAAACAAGGTTTACTCTTTGGTTATTTCCTTATCCTGCTTTGGTCGGTTCGATTTATTGTAGAATATGTAAAAAAAAGCCAGGGTGGAATTGAAGAAACCTTCGGATTGCTTTCAACCGGACAATGGCTGAGCATTCCGTTTATATTGGTTGGGATTTATTATTTATTCGTTGCCGAAAAGCCGGTTGAATAATAAACATTCATAATAACTAAAAACAAAGCTCCATAAAGGGGCTTTGTTTATGAAACTATTTTTTTCTTACAAAAAAAACCATTAGTTTAGCCCAATAAAAACAAAACTAAATTAATATCATGAAAAAAAGAATCTCTATTGTTGCCTTATTACTATCGATGACAGTTTTATTGAATAGTTGTGGTGTAATGTTTGGAGGAAGCAAGTATAATGGAACCATTATCGCAAAAGACCATCCAAATGCCGAAATCTATGTAAATGGAAATAAATTGGGTAACGGGCAGGCAACTGCACTATTCCCAAGAAACAGAAATTTAACTGTTGAATTAAAAGAACCAGGTTGTGAAACAAAAACACAAACTTTTCGCAATGCATTCAGAACAGGAAATTTCATTTTAAGTATAATTACTTTCGGAGTAGCTGGGTTGGCTGTTGACTTAGGAAATGGTGCTTCATACAGACCAGATTATGTAAAAGATCCTGCGATTAAAAAAGTCAGCATCAAGGATTATACATTTACAGTTGATCCTCCTGTTTGTAAATAATCAAATTATATCAATAAAAAGCCCCTAAATCTGGGCTTTTTTTATTTATTCCGCTTTGCTCAATGCAGTTCTTCCTACGGAGTCGGGGCTTCTTCGTTGGCATTTGATTTGGCATAATTGCGCCATTTATCAATACAATCTTTCATGTCCTGTGGCAATTCGGTGTTAAACTGCAAAAACACTTTTGTTACCGGATGTATAAATCCTAAGGTCTTCGCATGTAACGCCTGCCGTGGTAACGTCTTGAAACAATTGTCTATAAACTGTTTGTATTTGGTAAAAGTAGTCCCTTTCAAAATCAAATCGCCACCATACCGTTCGTCATTGAATAAGGTATGTCCAATGTATTTCATGTGCACCCGAATTTGATGCGTCCTTCCTGTTTCCAGTTTGCAGGAAACCAAAGTAACATAACCAAAACGTTCTAAAACCTTATAATGAGTAACGGCGTGTTTTCCAATATCGCCTTCATGAAAAACAGCCATTTGCATTCTGTCCTTAACGTGTCGGGCAATGTTGCCTTCTATTGTTCCCTCTTCCTCTTTTACATTTCCCCAAACCAACGCAATATATTCGCGCTCCGAGGTTTTATCCTCAAATTGTTTTGCCAAATGCGTCATCGCCTGTTCTGTTTTGGCAACGACCAAAAGTCCGGAAGTGTTTTTATCTATTCGGTGAACCAATCCTGGCCTGTCGCTTGAGTTCTTTGGCAGATTTTCAAAATGAAATGCCAATGCATTGACTAAGGTTCCTGTATAATTTCCGTGTCCGGGATGAACAACCAAACCCGGTGGTTTATTGATTACCAATAATGAATCGTCTTCATAAACAATATCAAGCGGAATATTTTCGGGAAGTACCAAGTTTTCAAACGGTGGATGCGAGAGCATTACCCGAACGACATCAAAAGGTTTTACCCTGTAATTAGATTTTACCGGAATGTCATTCACCCAAATGTTACCATCTTCTGCAGCTTTTTGAATTTTATTTCGCGTGGCGTTGGCAATCAACTGCATCAGAAACTTATCCACACGCAATAATGATTGCCCTTTGTCAGCAACATGTCGATGGTGTTCAAATAATTCCTCTTCTTCTAATTCTGGCGTATCATTATCAAGGCTCATTTGTCGGAATAATAATTTCGGTAGTATCTACCGTAGTAGTGTCAACCGTTTCTTCATAAGTAACTTTTCCGTCTCCGAGTACCAAATCTATTCTGGATGATTTCAGGACTTTGTCTCCTGCTTTTAATTTCTTTCCGTCGAGGCGCAATTCAAGAACCATGTCTTTACCTAAATAAGGTTTATAGGTAATTGTACCTTCCAACAAGCCTACAGCTTCCAGTGTTGGCACCGCCTGGCGATAGGTTTTCTCAATCAAATCCGGCAAGGTAACCATGGTATATTTTGAAGCGTTTATTTTGATGTAAATCTTTCTTCCTTCCTTTACTTTCGCGCCCGCTTTTGGTTCCTGCTCTACAATAGTAAGCTTCGGAAAATCAGGTTTGAAATCAACTGTGTCCAGAATTATATAATCCAAATCGATGGCAGCTAATTTTTCTTCAGCCTGCTCCGCGGAAAGCTTACTCAAATCGGGAACAGTAATTTCCTGTCCGTGATGTGTGGTGAAGGTAATCCAATGAAAAAACAAATAAGCTAAAACGGTAACAATTGCTATGGCAGCGAGAATCTGGACAAAGAAAACCCGGCTTGTTAAATACGCACGTAAACTCATAGGGGAAATTTAATTTGCACAAAGATATAAAAAAAGTTGCGGGTTGTAAGTTGTCGGTTGCTGGAAATAAAATACATTTCGTCTCAATAGCCCCGATGGACGTGGCATCCTTTTATCCTGAACTTGTTTCAGGATCCTGAAACAAGTTCAGGATAAAAGATAGAACAGACAGCGGGACATTACATCCTTATGAAGACAAACGTTGTGCTCCTAAAAATCTTATTAGCCAATAAACTACATGCTACTAACAAGATGTTAAAAAAATTGATAATTTTGTATGAACTAAAACTTACCTAAATGAACGTAGCTGTAGTAATGGGTGGATATTCAGATGAGTCTGTGATATCATTACGAAGTGGTCAATTAATCCTAAATCATCTTGACAAAACAAAATACCGGGCGTTTGAAGTCCATGTGCTTAAAGACGAGTGGTATTGCACAATCGATTCAATAAAATATCCTATCAACAAAGCGGATTTTACTTTTAGCAAAGACAATCAGACTATAAAATTTGATGTTGCGGTAAACACCGTTCACGGAACGCCGGGCGAAGATGGCCATCTGCAAGCGTATTGGGAACTTATTGATTTGCCTTATTCGGGTTGCAATTACTACCAGTCGGCTTTGACGTTTAACAAAAGAGATACGCTTTCTGTTTTGTCAAAATTCAATATTCCAAAAGCAAAATCCATTTATATCACCAAAGGAGAAACCATTGACGGTAAGGCAGTCGAAGCCGAATTAGGCCTGCCCTTCTTTGTAAAACCCAACCAATCAGGAAGCAGCCTTGGAGTTTCTATGGTGAGCACGTTGGATGATTTACCAAAAGCGCTTGATTTCGCTTTCGCGGAAGACAATGACATTCTGATTGAATCCTATTTAAATGGCACCGAAGTTTCTGTTGGGGTTTTGAATTATAACGGGGAGACCAAAGTGTTGGGCATTACCGAAATCCTTTCGCAAAACGCCTTCTTTGATTATGAAGCCAAATATTTAGGCAAATCAGAGGAAATTACTCCGGCCCGAATCTCAAAAGAACTGGAGGATTTGGTTGTTGATACTGCCAAAAAAGTATATGAAAGTTTAGGAATGACGGGCTTTTCGAGAACTGATTTTATTATTATGAATGGCATTCCACATTTTATCGAAATCAATACCAATCCGGGATTGTCGCCTCAAAGTATTTTTCCGCAGCAGGCGGCACACGCAAATATTCCGTTCAGCGATTTGTTAGATAACGAAATAAAGTTAGCTTTACAAAGGAAACCTATTTGGAAAAAATAAAAAGTTATCGGTTCTGAGTTGTCGGTTGGACAGCTTTTAACAGATAACAGATAACAGACAACACATGAAAAGAAAAGCAGTCTTCCCAGGTTCATTTGACCCAATAACTAACGGTCATTACGATATTATCAAAAGAGGCATTTCGCTTTTTGATGAAGTGATTGTTGCCATTGGTATCAATGCTGATAAAAAATACATGTTTTCGCTCGAAGACCGAAAAAGGTTTATTGAAGAATCCTTTAAGGACGAGCCGAAAGTAAAAGTAATAACCTATGAAGGCCTGACGATTGATTTGTGCCGAAAACTGGACGCGGAGTTCATCCTTCGTGGCTTGCGTAACCCAGCCGACTTTGAATTTGAAAAAGCCATTGCCCATACCAACAGAAGATTATCCAAAATTGAAACGATCTTTCTTTTAACCGCTTCCAAAACTTCTTATATTTCTTCCAGCATCGTTCGTGATGTAATTAGGAATGGTGGTGATTATACGGTTTTGGTACCGGAGAGTGTGGTGGTTAAGCATTAGTTTTTAAAAATATTCATTTCCTCATTATAAATAGGGCTCTGTATTCCTAAAAAATTTAAAACACTATGGAACACATGGTTCTGGGATAGCATTTTATTTGGCTTGAGTTGTTTTGAGTTATCAGACATCCAGACAATAAACGGAATCTCATATTGCTGCTTAGGAGCAATGCTCAAAGGCAGTCCATGCATGTACAGGTTGTTTTCCCCTAACGATTCACCATGGTCTGAAACAAAAATCATAGCACTGTTATACTCTTTTAATTCCTTTAAATCTTCTATTACTTTTGATAAGATGTAATCTGTATAAACAATGGTATTGTCATAGGCATTAATCAGTTCTGTCTGGGAACATTTTGCTAATTCCACACTATTGCATACAGGTTTAAAAACCTCAAATTGAGGTGGGTATTTCGTACTATAGGTAGGCCCGTGGCTTGCACTGGTGTGCAATATTATCAATATTTTATTTTTCTTACTGTTTGTGATTCGCTCTTTCAGCCCTTGCAATAGTATTTCATCGTAATCACATGCTTCGCCTTTGCAGTTGGCCTTTAAAGCTTCCTTGTTTTGATAATCCTTTATATGCACGGGCGGTTCACCCCAATTCGTACTTCTCCAGGCAACATCTACATTATTCCTGTTCAGGTAATTTGGTAAAATTTCATATAAATCATCGGTGTTCTTATGCTCCAGTATACCTTTTACACCTGCGGTGGTATAAGTAGCAATGGAATTCGCATTAAAATGATATACATTAGGTATTTTGGAAAGCAGTGGATTTGTGTCTTTCTTGTATCCATATAAAGAAAAATTCTCGCTTCTTGCCGATTCTCCTATGACTAATACTACAACTGATTTCTTGTCATCCTTTATGTTAGCATTGGGCAACAGGATTTCTTTTTCATTCTTTTTGGCTTTATGGACATAAAAAAGAGAAAGGTTTACCGAATAAGACCAGGGCATGGCAAGCCCTCCTAATGTTTTTGAATTTTTATCAATCCACAACACATTGGTTGCATTTGCAAATACTAAAGCCAGAATAAACAAAAGCGTAAGCGAAGTGGTGATTAAAAACCTTTTCAATGGTACTTTTATTATTTTAGCCTTAATGATATAAATGGCCGGAATAATGCCAAACAAGACAATGTATCCAATTAACTTAAAGGAAAAAAAACTGCTGGCCTCTTCATATTTGGTATTGAGTACATTACCAATCATGCTTTCGTCTATTATGACACTATAAGTATTGACAAAGTACACCGCAAGGGCGTTAACAATAAAGAATAAGACCAATAAAAATTTACCCAAACACCGCGAAAGAGAGAAAATCAGGTAAAAGACAAAGGCATTTAAAACCAACATTAGTATCATTAAACTAATAATAAGAAACATGCCGTGTATGCTTTTATACTCAACGTTATTAAAGACAAAGGTGAAAAAAGGTAGATGAAAGAATAAAAAATTAAGCAGACTCATTAGTAAAACAAAATGAGTAAGTTTTAAATTATTTTTTAACGTAAACATATATAATCTTATATAGTGAAACAATCAGGCTAATTAATGCCAAATAAAATATGATTAGATTTTCATTACATATTTTATTTATCAAAACAATGCAGCCACCCAAAAACAATGCAATAAAAATTGGGTAGTATTTTTTATTATTAATCCAATTCCAGATTTTATATTTTCGGCTGATAAAAATACCGGTAAGCCCGCAGCTATATCCAATAATTCCGCCTGTAATGACATCCAACGGATGGTGTGCTCCTACACCTACTCTTGTAAAAACAAAAAGTAATCCAATGGTAATAATGAAAAAACACCATAAAATTTTATAATTCAGTTTTTTAGGCATAAAGGCAAACAACAAAATGGTAATTATCGTAAAAACGGTAATGGAATGCCCTGAAGGTAAACTACTGAAACCCGGCAAAGCTTTCCCTATGATAACAAAACTGTTATTATCATAAGCTTCAGCAGGTCTTGGCACGTGAAAGAGGTCTTTAAGTCCACGTGAAAACAGGGCACAAACCAATAAGGCTGACAGTAATGACTCCCAAATTTTAGGAGCATACAGCACTAAAATACTTAAGAATGATAAAAAAATCAACGCATCACCAATCTGGGTTAGATTGTATATTGTATTTGGAAACTGTGATAATCCGGAATTGATGAAATAGAAGTACTTCTTTTGGATCAGCACATAGTTTTCAACCGTTAATGCGTGCTGGCTGTAAAGAAATAAGGCTATTGAAATTAATAAAATCAGAGGTAAAAAAAATAAGGATGGTCTGAGTTTTGAAAAATTAGCAATTACGTTGGTGTTCATCATGCTATTTGCTTCCGGATTTACTTGGGTAACTTTTATGGATATTCACTTCTTTTTTTGTGGGTTTACTTCTAATATGGTTTTGTATCATGCATTCTCCGATACAGACGTTTACAAATATATTGAAAAGTTATAAAGAATAATACGTATAGAACTACGAAGATTATCATTTGCACATACAAAGCAATTGTACTCGTGTAGAAACACTTCCTGTTTTCACTAATTAGAATAATTATCAATTACTTACTTACTTCTTATGCGCATTACAAAAAAACCTTTGAACCGAGCGAAGCGGCGCATTCAATTTATTACAACTTATCCTTACAACCTTTCCCCTATCCAATAATTGACACAAAAGTGTTTCATATATCCCGTCTGATCTTTCACAAAACGGTGTTTAACAAATAATTATAAGTATAAATAATATAATTGTCTTGTAGAATTATATAACTTTACTTGTAAATTCTCTTTTTAGCTTTGTAGAGTATAACATAAACGAAGACAACATAATAAACCTTACCGTATGAAAAACCTTCTTCTAATTCTCGTGGTTTTAGTTTTTCCATCAATAGTATTAGGACAAACAAAACCCAATTATGTTGGTGAATGGTACCAACGTTCCGCTCAGGGCAAAACACCACAACAGGCAGCTGTTTTTTCAAGAGGTACATCAGACTTTGTACGTACAAAAAAATATAATCTCAACGCCAACAGCAATCAACTCAATTCAATCTTGAATACGCAACCGACACTTTTAAATTTAGTGGTGCCTTTTGGTGATAAAACTTATGTGCTAAATTTATCTCGTGTAGCCGTTACCGCCATTGGTTTTGACGTGCTCACTAATAATGGGAAAGCTGCGCATAACCAAAGCGTTCAATACCGGGGAATTGTAGATAATAATCCACAATATATTGCCTCCCTAAGTTTGTCGGCTGATGAGGTAACGGGGTTTTTCTCCACCTCCGAAGGAAATTTTACCATTACCAAAGAAGGGCTTCAGTTTATTGTTTACAACCAAAAGGATCAACCCATACCAGAAGGAATACTTTGTGGAACCCCTGATGTTACTTATCAGGTTACTGCGCCCACCGCCCCTGTTGCAGGTATCGCCTGTAAAGCCGTAAATGTTTACCTGGAATGCGATTATGCTTTTTATCAAAGTAAAGGCAGCAATATTTCAACCCTTACCAATTATGTAATCGCTTTTTTTAATCAGGTCGCTACTTTGTATGCAAATGAAAATATTGCCATACAAATCTCAGAAATGTTTGTGTGGACCAGCCCAGACCCTTATGCTTCACTAACTACAACAAGCGACGTACTGAATTCTTTCCGTACGACACGTGGTTCAAATTATAATGGCAATCTGGCTCATTTTCTTACAACACGTAATCTGGGTGGAGGAATAGCCTATGTAAATACGCTTTGCAATAAGCCGTATGCTTTTGGTGTAAGTATGATTTATGGTACATACAATAACGCTCCGGCTTACAGCTGGACCGTGGAATGCGTGACCCACGAACTCGGCCACAACCTTGGTTCTCCACATACGCAATCCTGTTCCTGGTCCACCGGACCTCTTGATAACTGTTATGCTGTCGAAGGCACTTGTGCTGCAGGTCCAACGCCGGTAAATGGTGGCACCATAATGAGCTACTGCCATCTTACAAGTATAGGCATAAATTTTAATAATGGTTTCGGTTTTTATCCCGGTAATCTTATCCGCGATAAAGTAATGAACGCAACCTGCATCACCGGCGGCATTTATACCCCTGCTCCTACGTCATTATCTGCCTCCAACATTATGCAAACATCGGCTACATTAAACTGGATTGCTACACCCGGGGCGGTTAATTACTCAATTCAATATAAATTGGATACTGCTGCCAGTTGGATATCCGCAGGTACTACTACTTCAACAAGTACAACTATTTCCGGACTTACTGCGGCAAATAATTATGTGTGGTCAGTAAGATCAGATTGCTCCAGCTTTGCTGCCAATGCTAACTTTACAACTGCAGCTGCGGCTGGATGTACGGTGCCAACCTCATTAACAACAACGAATATTACACAAACAGCGGCAACACTGAACTGGGCGGCTGTTACCGGCGCCACGGGTTACACGGTTCAATATAAAACCCCTGCCGCAACTACATGGACAAGTTTAAACACAACTACTAATTCGCTTGGATTAAGTGGCTTGACTGTGGGTACGAGCTACAACTGGTTAGTAAAAACAAATTGCTCACAGAATTCGGTTGCAACTAGTTTTGCTACCAGCACTATTACTACACCACCGCCTACCACCTACATTTGTACGGTAGCTACCGGCCTTACGGAAACGAATATTACCAGCAATTCCGCTACACTCCGCTGGACAGGTAATTCAAATGCACAATCATACACGGTGCGGTTTAGGGAAGTAGGAGCGATAAGTTGGATAAATTATAACAACGTCATCACTACATCGCAAAATGTGGTGTTGAAACGAAGACGAACTTACGAATGGACAGTGGATACAAAATGTAACAACGGTACAACTTCGGGTGTCACGGCCGTAAAACGTTTTAGCTCGTTGTAGGTTGGTAATAGGACGCTAATTTGCGGTTGAACTTTATAAGTTCCTTTAGTATTTTTCCATCTTAGAGTCCTCTTCCTTTTTAATCACTTTGCGCGCCACTTCAATCTTAAACTTCTTCCCTTTCATTTTCTCGTCGCGAATGTTGGAAAGCAGGTCTTTTACCTTATTGTATTTCACCGCGGCAAACGATATAAAATCCTTTACTTCAATCAGTCCCAAATCACCTTTTTCTAGTTTCCCTTTTTGGGAAAAGAAACCAACGATGTCGATTTTATTAAGTTTGTTTTTCTTGCCACCGCTGATGTAGATGGTTTGGAATTCGGGTGGTTTTGGTAAAGTGGTCGCTTTATCCACGTTTAAAACAGGCATGCCATAATCAATATAGTCGTGTTTCTTTTCGCTTTCATGCGTAATGATATAAGCCGTTCCCGAAGCCATCATTCGAGCCGTTCTCCCATTCCTATGCGTGAACTCATCATCCTTTGAAGGCAAATGATAATGAATTACGTGTTTCATTTCGGGAATATCCAAACCTCGTGCTGCCAAATCGGTTGTAACTAAATAAGGCATACTGCCATTCCTGAACTGGATTAAAGCGCGTTCGCGTTCGTCCTGATCCATTCCGCCATGGTAATAGGTGGCGTAAATTCCTTTTTCGTTTAAGGCGTCGCTAATACGTTCTGCCGCATCTCGGTGGTTACAAAAAATTAAAGCCGATTGCGATTTCAAGGAACAAATCAGTTTAAACAAACAGCCAATCTTATCTTTTTCGTTGGAAATTACCATTTTCATGGAAAGATTCATCTTTTCTTCTTCCGATGGAATAAAATCTAAAACGGTTGGATTGATTACTCTCGTATACTTCGGAATTTCAATTCCGGAGGTTGCCGAAACCAAAATGCGTTTATTTAATTTTGATAATCTGCTGATGATAAAAGACATTTCTTCATGAAAGCCCAACTGCAATGATTTGTCAAACTCATCCAGAACCAAAGTCTGAATGCGGTCAACCTTAAAAGTACCACGGTCAATATGATCGGCAATCCGTCCCGGAGTTCCGATTAAAACAGCCGCCGGATTCGATAAGTTTTTTATTTCGGTATCAATGGAATGACCACCATAGCAAACATTCACTTTATAAGTGGTTCCCATTTTCTTCCAGACTTGTTCAATCTGCAGTCCCAATTCCCTTGAGGGAACCAGAATCAGGCATTGTACTCCCGCCTGGTATTCATCCAATAATTCGAATATCGGTAATAAAAAAGCTAATGTCTTCCCTGAACCTGTTGGCGAAAGCAGCAAAACATTATTATCGTTTAATATAGTTTCCTGTGCAGCAAGCTGCATTTCGT
>NZ_JANXTI010000071.1 GCF_025352425.1 Flavobacterium sp. | reverse complement strand
ATCACAACATTCGGATCTGTCGAAATCTCCGGATTCTTAATCACCAGATTGAAACAATAAAGACCATCATTGTTTAAGCTGTCATCACAAACTACGTAAGGAGTTGGATTGTTGATTGTTGGTGCTGTGTTTACGGTGACTGTTGCCATCCCTACTTCAGGCTGGGTTATTGTTCCTGCGGCAGTCGTGGTTGTAGCACTTACTAAATTATAAACAGTGCTAACGTTTAATGGAAGTGTAATATCAAAATTAGTTCCTGAACCATTTAAAGTAATTTGCCTTGGATTTCCATCCACAGTATAATCAACTATTGCATTTGGTGTTCCTGTAAAAGTTATAGTAGCTGAACCGCCAGCACAAACCGTAGTTGGCGATGCAGAAATGGATACGAAAGGCAATGCTACAACAATCAATTGAAAACTCACTATTGCAACATTATTAGGAATACTATTTTGAGATAAAACAGCATAAATTATCTGCGGATCCGATGTGTTTGGGAAGTTATTGATAACCGTTATTGGATTAGTTCCAGCAGTTGCATCAGCTAAAGTAAGATAGTAAGTAACGGTGTAATCCGCTGGTGAATTTGCTCCATATATAATTGTAGTTTGCGGAGTAAAATCAAAAACAGAAACTCCTGAACCAGGTGTCGTTTCATATTGAACCAAATCTGGTGGCGTCACGGGAATAGGTGGCATTACACACAAACTAGAGTCGATGTGTAAAGCAAATTGCACAGTAGAAATACAACCTGTGGCGTCATCTTCAACTGCTACATATATTATTTCTCCGTCGGAACCATTATAGTTTGCAGGGGTTAAAATGGGAGATGCTAATTGTTGCGCCTCTGATAACGTATGATGAAATGTAATAGGATTAGACAATCCATTTAAAACAGTAGCACTGTTATTTGTTAAATTAAAAGGAGCACTACATAGTGTTAAATCACTTGGAGTACCAAGTGCAAGTGAAGGAATATATTCAACAATCATAGAATCCGATTGTTGACATCCGCCAGGATATGTAAGCGTAACTGTATAAGTTCCCGCCTGAGTAACAGTATAAAGATTAGAATTGGTGCCAACTGGAGTTACACCTTGCGTCCAACTGTAAGTTACACCCGGAATTGCAACATTTCCCGCTTGTATAATAACCGTTTTTGAACTGCAAATCGCAGTATTGTCAGCGATAGTAAAATCGCGAATTCCTCCAAACTCAGTACCTGTTCCAACTAAATCAGCAGTTCCAATATCAAAACTTCCGCCTCCTAAAAAAACAGCAGAGTCATATAAATCATCATTCCTATCAGCAATAACAAGTTTAATGTGATATAAATTATTCGGAATTACTGCCGATGTTGCTGTCATTAAAACTGTTTCACCATTAAAATTGGTCGCGGCAGCAGCAGCAACCGCTGGGGATGAGTCATTAAAATTGCCAAAATAGGTAGGGTTTGTTGACCCACAATTTGTTCCAAAACCTGTGAAATAAGCACCATCACGGATAGTTACAACTGATATTGGAGTTGTAGTACTAGGAACCAAAGCCAAATTTGTAGGCGTTGATCCTGTAGTTACATTCGTCAGAAAAAAAGCAAATGCATCAGAGTAAGCACATTGATAGTCTCCATACTCTTCAGAAGCAAAGAGAAAATCAAAACTCATCATTGTAGTCAACGGTGTAAAATCAAATTCCAAAATAGTCGCATTATTATAATCCACCAAACCAGGGTCAATTCCTAATCCGTTAATATAATTATATAAATCTGCATCACCGGGCCAATTGCCAGCTTGCTGTATTGTATCGTTTGGTCCTGGGGCATCTAAAGCATCCCCTGTACTCAAAACAACTCCCGAAGACAAAGGAAAATTAGGGTTTGTATTTTGGAAAAAACCTATCCCATTTGATGAGCCAAAACTACTCCCATCACTTGCGCCGCTACCGGTACTCCAAGTAATATTTGATACGGTGCCAACACAGGAAGAAGTGGGGCTCCCCGAGGCAAATAAAACATCCTGAACAAGTTGCGGAACAGTATAGGTAGTATTATTGACTGATATTGCTTGAGAAAAGGAATTAAATCCCCAAAGAAAAGTAAAAAATAAAAATAAATTTTTCATTAATATGATATTTCAGAAGTGATTTAAGAATCAAAATCACTCGATATGTTAATTAATTGTTTAATTGTCCAAATATAACCATTAACAAAATAACTTTATTAAATTTGCATAAAAATACACTTTTCCGATGAAAATCAGCATAAAAGAAACTCAAAATTCAGCGATATTAAAATTTGAATTTCCGGAATTTATAACTCAAAACGAGAGCTTTGAGTTTAAAAACATTGATGAGGCTAAAAATTCACCTTTAGCACAACAACTGTTTTATCTGCCTTTTGTAAAAACTGTTTACATCTCCGGAAATTTCGTAGCTATCGAACGATTTAGCATTGTGGAATGGTCAGAGGTTCAGGAAGATGTTGCCGAACAAATTGAAAACTTTGTTAATAATGGTGGTGTAATTGTTCTGCCAAATGAAAATCTAAACAAAAAACAACCAATAACTGTTTATGGTGAAACCACGCCTAATCCCGCTTCACTTAAATTTGTGGTCAATAAAGCGTTGACAAAAATAGCAGCAGAATTCAAAAACATTGACCAAGCAAAACCATCACCTTTGGCACAGGAACTATTCAAGTTTCACTATGTAAAGGAAATTTTTATTGCCGAAAATTATGTTTCTGTAACCAAATATGACAGCATTTCGTGGGAAGAAATCACATTGGAAATACGCACTTTTATTAAACAGTTTATAGAAAACGGTGGAACTGTCATTGATGAAAGCCAAATTGTAAACACTGAAACACAGGAAAAACAGATAAATAAAAACTTTGAAAATCTTGACACTACGTCACAACAAATCATCAATATTCTCGAGGAATACGTAAAACCTGCGGTCGCTGCTGACGGCGGGAATATTCTTTTTGATTCGTATGATGAAACCGAAAAGCGTGTAAAGGTAGTGCTTCAGGGCGCCTGTAACGGCTGTCCTTCTTCAACCTTTACGTTAAAAAGCGGTATAGAAAATATGCTGAAAGATATGCTCAACGATAAAGATATTGTCGTCGAAGCAATAAACGGATAGGAGCTATTCCCGCTTTTCGTTCCAATCTTTTTATCTCGTTTTTGTCAAAACAAGATAAAAAGGATTTCCACTGCAATCGGGGCTAAAAAAATCTGCCATGAATGAACTACATCTCGAAACCAGCCCATACTTACTGCAACACGCTAACAATCCTGTGTATTGGAAAGCATGGAATCCTAATTCTTTGGCTTTAGCCAAAAAAGAAAACAAACTAATAATTGTCAGCATTGGTTATTCTGCCTGTCATTGGTGCCATGTCATGGAGCACGAAAGTTTTGAAGACCATGAAGTAGCTTCAACAATGAACGCTAATTTTGTCAGTATAAAAATTGACCGTGAAGAACGTCCCGATATTGATGCTGTTTATATGAAAGCCGTTCAAATAATGACTGGTCACGGTGGCTGGCCAATGAATGTAATTACACTGCCTGACGGAAGACCGATTTGGGGAGGAACGTATTTCAGAAAAAATGACTGGATAAATTCATTAGAACGTCTTCAGGAAATTTATACCCAACAACCACAAACCATTCTGGATTATGCCGAAAAACTAAGCGAAGGTCTTCAATCGCTGAGTATTATTTCAAAAAACGTTGCAGAAGCAAGTTTTAGTTTTGAAATTCTGGAATCCTTGGTTTCAAAATGGCAAAAAAGTTTCGATTGGGATTTTGGCGGAATGGCTCGTGCACCCAAATTTATGATGCCAACCAATTATGAATTTCTTCTGCGTTTTGGCCATCAAACAAAAAATCAAAATGTATTGGATTTTGTAAATCTAACCTTGACCAAAATGGCTTACGGCGGATTGTTTGATACACTTGACGGCGGATTCTCGCGCTATTCCGTCGATATGAAATGGCATGTACCTCATTTTGAAAAAATGCTTTATGACAACGGACAATTGGTTTCACTGTATGCCAATGCGTATAAATTGACCGGCAATCAACTTTATAAAGAAATCATTGAAAAAACATTGCAATTCGTAGAAAAAGAATGGTTGACAACCGAGGGAAGCTTTTATTCCGCACTTGATGCAGATAGTTTGAATACAGAAAATCATCTCGAAGAAGGCGCTTTTTATGTTTGGACAAAAACCGAATTAGTAAAGTTGCTTCATAATGATTTCGAGTTGTTTGCAGTTGTTTTTAATGTGAATGAATATGGATTTTGGGAACACGAAAATTATGTTTTAATACAAAATCAATCATTATCGGCAATTGCAAAACAGCAAGATATTTCATTGGAAACTTTGGTACAAAAGAAAAAAAATTGGGAGCAAATCCTTTACACAGAAAGAGAAAAACGAAACAAACCAAGACTCGACGATAAATGCCTAACCTCATGGAATGCGATTATGCTCAAAGGTTTTGTTGAAGCCTATAAAGCGATTGGAAATAAAAAGTATTTAGAAATTGCTTTGCAAAACGCGAACTTTATTGTCAAGGAAATTTGGGATTCGGAAGGAAATCTGAAACATAGTTACAAAGATGGAAAAGCAACTATAAACGGTTTTCTTGAAGATTATGCGCATGTAATTCAGGCGTTTATTTCTTTATATGAAGTAACTTTTGATGAAAACTGGCTGCAAAACGCCAAACAATTAACTGATTATGCTTTTGACAATTTTTATGATGTCACCGCGCAGTTTTTCTCCTTTACTTCGCATCAGGATGAGGCACTAATTACTAAACACTTTGAAGTGGAAGACAATGTGATTCCGGCTTCTAACTCGGTTATGGCGGATGCTTTGTTTAAATTGAGTATTTATTTTGAGAACAGTCATTACGAAAATGTCTGTTACCAAATGGTTCAAAATATAATTCAGACGGTTGATTATCCGTCAGCTTTTTCAAATTGGTTGAATGTGTTTTTGCATTATTCGGAACAAAATAAAGAATTGGCAATTTGTGGAAACAAGGCTTTGCACTATTTAGAAAAAATAAATAAGAACTATTTACCATACATTCTCGTTGCAGGAAGCGAAACGGTGACAAATCTTCCGTTTCTTAAAAATCGATTTGCGGAAAATGAAACTTTATTTTATTTATGTCAGAACAAAGCTTGCGACCTCCCAACAACGGATTTTGAACAAATTATAAAAGAAATTAAAGCAAAAAATTAGAAAAAATTTGTACTATTGTTAGTAGTAACCAATTAAAAACAACAACCATGGGATTAGGAGACTTTTTAAAAAATTTGTTTGGCAGTGCAAAAGAAAAAGGGGTAGATACCACTGAAAATTTTGCCCAAGAAGCTATTGAAAAAGTAAAAGAAATGGCAGAGCCAATGATGGACAAAGTAAATGAATTAGCCGATACCGCTAAAGAAAAAATAACCGAATATGTTCCGCAAGCCGGCGATACTATTGATAACATTGTAGATTCGGCTAAAGAAAAAATAAGTGAAATTATCTCTACTGCGGAAGAAACAGTAAAGGAAAAAGTGAGTTCGTTTACCGATGACGCTTCTGAACATGCTGAAGAAGCTGTTAAAAATGTCACAAATCGTGTTGAAGAAGATGCTGACTAATTAAAATTATTATTTTTGCATTGCATAATTATCCCGATTCGTCGGGATTTTTTTATCATAAAATGGAAAAAAGCGAACTTCTCAATATTCATTCCTTTACGGAATATATCGATCAATTTATTAAACTTTCAATTGATTATTCACCAAAGCTGATTATGGCTTTGATTATTCTTTTCATTGGATTGTATGCTGTTAGGCTAATCAACCGGTTGGTAAGAAGGATTATGATTAAGCGTGAATTAGACCCAACATTGTCAACCTTTTTAGCAGATAGTTTACTCTGGACATTGCGCTTTTTACTTTTTATTACTTTCATTTCAAAATTAGGCATAGAAACTTCGTCGTTTGTTGCCATTCTCGGAGCTCTTGGTTTGGCTGTTGGATTATCTTTGCAGGGTTCGTTATCCAATTTTGCGGGTGGAATGCTGATTATTTTATTCAAACCTTTTAGAGTTGGAGATTCTATAGAAGCACAGGGCGTAGCCGGAATGGTAAGCGAAATTCAAATTTTTGTAACCAAATTAATTACAGGAAACAATCAGACTATTTTTGTTCCGAATGGAATTCTGTCTAACGGTGTTATAACTAATTTTTCGTTGGGGAAAAACAGAAGAGCCAACCTGCTATTTAATATTTCATACGAAACGAATATAAAAACAGCCAAAGACATTGTGATACAGGTTTTAGAAAAGCATCCTAAAGTCTTAAAAACTCCGGCACCAACTGTGGTAGTTAATCTCTTGACAGATACTGCAATTCAGTTATCAATTCGTCCATGGTCTAAAAACATCGATTTTAGCGACATGTGTTCGGATGTTTTAGAGGAATGCAAAGAAGCTTTTGATAAAGCAGGGATTGTGATTCAATC
Organism: Flavobacterium sp.; assembly: GCF_025352425.1. Taxonomy (GTDB): domain Bacteria; phylum Bacteroidota; class Bacteroidia; order Flavobacteriales; family Flavobacteriaceae; genus Flavobacterium. The sequence continues at coordinate 44,216 of NZ_JANXTI010000071.1, read as the reverse complement.
TTTTGCAAAAGAAATTCCGAAGAAATAATTTACTTTGATTTTGCCATCATAAAATCCTTCAGATAAAAAGGTTCAAAATAAGCCACATTTTCAAATTCATCTTTGATAAATTTTTCGTAGCTCAGGGAACTCATTTCATTTGCCGAAGGAAAAATTATTTCGGGAAGGAAAGTAAAGTTATCTTTAGTTAAAACCGTTTTGCACTTTTCCTGGCAATCGCCAACAAAATAAATGGGCTCGGTTATTTCAGCATAACTTTTTTCAGTAAGCACTTCCGCTTGTACTTCCATTATTTGGACGTGCTTATTATCAAAAACGGCGCTGTATACTTCCATTCGTCGCGCATCAAGCATTGGAACAATTAAACCATTCTCGACGCCAACCTGCTTGGCTAAAACCTGCAACGTATCAACAGCTATTAACGGAATTCCAAGCGCATAACACAAACCTTTTGCAGTAGAAACTCCAATACGCAAACCGGTATAAGAACCCGGGCCTTTGCTAACAGCGATGGCTTTTAAATCGCTGACAGTTATGGATGTTTCCTTTAAAATTTCTTCGATAAAAACATGAAGTTTCTCGGCATGGGAATAACCTTGTTCGGCTATTTCCCTGCATAAAATAGTTTCTCCATTTTTTGCTAAGGAAACTGAGCAGTTTCTGGTTGCTGTTTCTATATTCAGAATGTAAATCAAAGATTCAGGATTTAATTAGTAGATACAGTAATAGAAGTTTCTTTTTTATCTTTTACATCAGAACTCTTTTTCAAAGTAACTTTATCACCCGAATTTAAGTCTTTTGTAACTGTTGTATATGGACCCACAATGACTACATCGCCTTTCTTTAAGCCGGAAGTAACCTCGATGTTAGTGTCATCCTGAATTCCGGTTTTCACAATTCTGATTTTGGCTTTGTTGCCATCTTTTACAAAAACACATTCAAATTTCTTGTCACTTTTTGCGGTAACTTTTTTGTCTTCACCTTCCTCTTTTACCTCATACCTTTTGGTTGCCGCCGTATCTGATTTTACAACAACAGCGCTAATTGGAACGCCAATGACTTTCTCTTTTCTTTTCGTAATAATATCAACAGTTGCCGTCATTCCAGGTCTGAATGGTGAATAGGTTGCTAGTTTTCCTTCCAATAAATCCTGATATGATTCTTTTAAAATTCTAACTTTTACTTTAAAATTCGTTACCTGATCAGCCGTTGTTGCTGCGCTCGCCGAATTAGAAATGCTGGTAACAATACCTCTGAATTCCTTTTTTAAATACGCATCAACCTGGATTTTTGTGCTGTCGCCAATGCTGATTTTTACAATATCATTTTCGTTGACACTCACTTCAACTTCCATATTATTAAGGTTGGCAACACGAAGAATCTCCGTTCCGGTCATTTGTTGTTGTCCCAAAACACGTTCCCCTAATTCCACACCAAGTGACGAAATAGTCCCATCCGCCGGAGCATAAATAGTTGTTCTGCCAAGGTTGTCTTTTGCTTCTTTTACTGTTGCATTTGCGCTTTGCACATTATAATAAGCCAAGTCTTTGTTGGCTTTTGCTCCATCAAAAGTCGCCACTGCTTTATCCCAATCTGACTTCGAAATGATTCCTTTATCAAACAAGGTCTTGCTTCTGTCATAACTTGCTTTTGCTTCCTTGAATGTTGCATCAGCCTGACTTAATCCTGCTTTTGAACCTGACAAATTTGAAATAGTTCTGTTATAACCTGAAGTATATAAATCCGGATTTATCTTAACCAACAAATCGCCTTTTTTTACTACTTGCCCTTCTTTTACAGGCAAAGCGATAATTTCTCCCGATACTTCCGAAGATATTTTTACTTCAATTTCTGGTTGGATTTTGCCGGTTGCGGATACGGTTTCTACAATGGTTATTTCATCAACTTTTGCCGTTTCAACTTCTTTTGAATCATCATTACCGCCAATAATTCCTTTTGACTTTAAAGTAACAAGCACTATAATTAGTGCGATAACAACTCCAACTAGTATATAAATTTTCTTTTTTGACATGGTTTATTGTTTTTGAATAATTGGGATTCCAAAATAAAATTCTAATAATTTAATTTTAAAAATGTAATCGTATTTTGTTCTTAAAACTTCAGATTGAGCATTTTCATAGGCTAATAAAGTCTGACTATAATCGAATGAATTCAACAACCCTACATCATAGCGTTCTTTTGAAAAATCGTTGGCAAATTTGCGTGCTTCAGAAGTTTTAAGAGCCGCTTCATAAGCCGCTTTTGCTGTCATCAAATCATAATACGCTTGAAATACAGTTCTTTCCAAATCTAATTCCGATTGATCTAAAAGCAATTTGGTTTTTTCCTGACTGATTTTACTTCGTTGAACTCTGCCACGAGTAGCAAATCCATTCAAGATGGGCACATTCAATTGTATACCAACATTCGTCCCGTCAAAGGTAGAAAGCTGATCGACAAAACCAATAGGAATGCTTTGAGACCAACGTGTGTTGTAACTTGCAAAACCTGAAAGTGTTGGCAAATAACCTGCTCGGGAAAGTTGGACATCTTTTTTGGCAATATCAAGATTGGAACTTGCAATTTTTATATCATTGACCACTTCCTTGGCTTTTTGCATAATTGCCTCAGGAGTCTGAAGCAGAATTGTAGTGGGCGGGATATCCATTTCTGATACTGCAACATCAAAATTAGCATAATCTTCTAACAAAAGGGTTTGCGCCAAAGCTAATTTAGAAATCATTAAAGTGTTTTCAGCTACTATAATTTGTTGTTCCTGAGACGCATAAGTTGCATTCAAATCATAAATATCACCAGCCGGAAGTGTTCCTGCTTGAATTAATTCCTTGGTTCGGAATAGATTTTCTTTAGTTATTTTATTTTGGTTAACTAAAACCTTCAATTGCTCTTTGTTAAATAAAATTTGTAGATAAGAATTGGCAACAGAAAGGGCAATATCGTCTTTCATTTTGTCCACCCTGTAAGTGTTTGCCAATTTGTTGAGCTTTACCCGTTGCAGATTTTTCCAGTTTAATAACCCGTTAAACAAATTCACACTTGTATTGATATTTGCCGAAGCAGAACGGAACGATTCGTTTTCAAATTGATTTGTTGCCGGATTAATGTTTGCACCAGTATTGATTCCATAACTTGCCGAACCGCTAACATTTGGAAGAAAGTTTCCAAGAGCTTCGAGTTTTTCGACATCCGAAATTTTTAAATCCAGTTCAGATTGTTTGATGGAAATGTTGTTTTTCAAAGCATACGCAACACATTCCTCAAGCGTCCAGTTTTTGACCTGAGCATGACCAAAAAAACCTAAAAGCAAAATAAAAAGAAGAGCAATTTTTTGTAAGTTACATTTCATAATAAAACTGGTTTGCAAGCTTCAATTTTTTAGTAAGCAAATATATGATTTTGTCTTTTTATTCTTTATTTAAAGAGATACAAACTTAGACTTGACTTTTTTGATAATGTTACAGGATTATTACATTTTTTACTTTTATTTTTGCCAAAAAATATTTGTATTTATGGCAACATTCAGAGTAACTCTTTTTGTCCTGTTCCTTTCGCAGTTTTTCAATAGTTGTTCTACTACCCAAAAGATTGAAGCCTTAAAACCGCTCCCTTCCGATGATACACCCATGGTTTACAACACCAAAACATCGTTTGTCAATATGCCTTTGGAAATTTCCTTAACAGAAATTGAAAACCAGTTAAACAAAACGCTGAACGGTCAGATTTATGACGATTCCAATTTGGATGATGATAAAACTGAAATGAAAATTACAAAAACGGCACCCATTCGGCTTGTCATGAAAAACGGCAAAATACAAACCACATTACCCTTAAAAATTTGGTCCCGATTTAAATACGGAACTGATTTCATGGGTTTAAACGATACCCGGGAAATTAATCTGAATGGAACCATTACACTGATTAGCGATGTAAAATTGTCGAATTGGAAAATGTCGACTACCTCTAAAATTGATGATTTTGAATGGTCTGAAAGTCCGACAATAATAGTGGCCGGAAAAAATGTTCCAATTACTTATATCATCAATCCTACGCTTTCTATTTTCAAATCAAAAATTGCAAAAAAGATTGATGATGCCATTGAAAAGTCATGTGACTTCAAGCCCTATGTACTTGATGTTTTAGAAAAAATGAGCACGCCATTTTTAACCAGCGAACAATATCAAACGTGGTTCAAATTGATTCCTTTAGAGGTTTATGTAACCGATGCCGTTTTGGGCAAAAGCCAAATCAATATGGATTTAGGATTGAAATGCAATATGCAAACCATGGTTGGTTTAAAACCAAAAAACAGTTTTGACAGAGATGCTGTTCAGTTTAAAGCGGTAGCTAAAATACCAGAAAAGCTCACCGCAAACATTGCCGCCATTTCTACTTATGAAAGTGCTTCCAGAATCATTTCCAATAATTTTAAAGGAAAAGAATTTGCCGCCGGCAGTAGAAAAATAGTTGTTCAGAATGTATCGCTTTGGCAAAAAGACAGTAAGATTATTATTGGACTAGATATGACGGGAAGCATTAACGGAACCATTTATCTTTCGGGAAGTCCAAATTATAACGCGGTAACCAAAGAGATTTATTTTGAACAAATGGATTATGTTTTAAACACAAAAGGACTATTAACCAGAACCGCCAATTGGCTATTACAGGGTGTGATTTTGAAAAAAATTCAAGAAAACTGTCGTTATTCTATAAAGGAAAATCTGGAAGAAGGCAAGAAAAGTTTGTTGCCTTATCTGAATAATTATTCACCAATGAAAGGTGTTTTCGTTAACGGAAGCATGAATGATTTTGATTTTGAAAAAGTAGAAGTAACCGATAAAGCTATTATTGCATTTATTACAACGACTGGGAAAATGAACGTGAAAATTGACGGAATGGATTAATTCGGAGAATTATTCTTTAGAAACTGACTTCTTAAAATACATCCTGTAAATCGCAAAACCTATTACTGCCACAATTATATAAGGGACAGCCATCAAGAAAACAATACCGTCATTTACGGCTTCTACTTTCGTTTTATTGCCTTCACTTTCCAAAGCCGCGCGGCACATGGCGCATTGGGCTGCAGCAGAAAGAGAAAAGAAGCAAGAAGCAAGAAGCAAGAAAAAAGTCTTTTTCAAACTAAACGTTCTTGGCTCTTGGCTCTTGGCTCTTTCTTCTTTAGTTTGCATAATAAGGTGAAATCATTAAATAGACAATAACTCCTGTTATTGCTACATACAACCAAAGCGGGAAAGTAATTTTTGCTATTTTTTTATGCTTGTCAAATCGGGCTGCTAAGGCTCTCACATACGTAATCAATACCAAAGGAATAATTATAATTGACAACGCTATATGGGTAAGCAAAATGAACAAATACACCTCGCGTGCTATACCAGCATTTGTTTTTTCTGTTGCATCTAAAATTTTGTTGCCATCAATATCGCCATAAACTGTTGAATCTGCAGTCATGTGATACGCCACATACATTATTAAAAAAAACCCGGAACAAGCAATAGCGGTGGTCATAAATCGTTCGTGCACTTTTTGGTTTCCGTTTTTGATTGCCATTACTCCCATAACTAAAAGTAAGGCGGTAAGACCATTTATGGAGGCATAAATTGGTGGTAAAAAAGAAAGTGGCTCCACTTCAATGCCAAAATCCTTTAGCTTCACTGTAAACAAAACAGCTACGGCAACCGGTATTAGTATTGAAATCAGAATTATGGGAAATCTAAATCTTTGTTCCAGCGTTTTGTTGTCTGATTTATTCATTTAAGAGTTTTTTTATGTCTTCTGTAATGGCTTTTACCCCTTTTTTGTCTAATCCGTCATAATACAAGATTGGATTGTTAAAATCATCTCTTCTGCAACGAATATTTCCCTTTTTATCAATCAAAGCAAAAAGTCCGGAATGCTCAAATCCGCCTTTGATATTTTTATTTTCCCCGGCATAAAGATTAAATCCTTTGTTAGCGATATTAAAAATATACTCTTTATCTCCTGTTAATAAATGCCAATTGGAAGATTTTACGCCAAGTGTTTTAGCATGCTCTTTTAATACTTGTGATGAATCATGCTCCGGATCAATAGATATAGAAGCAATCCCAAAATTAGGGTTTCCAAAAAACTCGTTCTGAATATCCACCATGTTCCTATTCATAACCGGACAAATGGAAGGACAGGTTGTGAAGAAAAATTCTACCAGATATACTTTGCCTAAATAGGTATTGTTGTTAACCTTTGTTTCGTTTTGGTCGGTCAATTCAAATTTGGGAGCCGGCCCAATTTTAACTAAACCTGTTTCTCCGTTTTTATGATTAGAAACAGCGTCAAGTCTGTCGCCCTGTACTACTGTTTCGCTTTTTATTCTGTTGATAATTTTCGGAATGAAGATGATTCCAAAAACCAACACTACAAATGATAATCCGATATAAGATTTATTCTTCATATGATAAAAATCTAAAGTTCTTTTGTAGCGTTATGGTTCTTTTTAAGCGCGGCACGGTATTCATAAATGATGATTTTCATATCGTCCATCATCTTATTATAAAGCTCAGAAACAAAAATGGTGTTGTATCCTTCTTTATATTCGGGTGTTCCCTTTTGATCTTCTCCTTTTCTGCCTCTCAGGTTTCTTTTTTTGTCAATGATAAAGACATTTGGCGTTGCTAAGGTAGTATCGAGTTTACCAACCAATTGAAGTTTGTCGTAAAAAGCAACTATATCATTAGGTGAAGCAAAAACGAATTTCCATCCTTTGTGTGTTCCCAATTGCTTTATGTCTAATTTTAGTAAATCCTCAACCTGTTTTTGTGTTCCATCGGGTAATACCATGACCACTTGAAAATCCTTGAAATCCTTATATTTATCATAAATGATTTCATAAAGATTAAAGAAACTCCCTTTGTGCTTCATAACATCAGTTCCTATAAAGCCAAGTATCGTAATCTTATTGGTTAAGGCAACCGGTTTATTATCGAGGGTTTTCCAGGTGTTGACTTCAGGAACGTTTTTGGTAATGGTGGGCAAAGAAATAAAACTATTCACACCAGAAGCAAAGAAAAGATAGGCAACTATGGGTAAAACAAACAAGACAAAAAGGACAATATTTTTTTTCATTTGGATTGTGAAAAATGATGTACAAAAATAAAAAAATCCCGACGTGTTATCTAACTCGACGGGACTTTTTTTGAATTAATATACCGTTAAAAATTCCACTTAATAGTGGCATTTTTAAAAACCTCGAAAATGTAATCTGCTTCAACAAGAAGTATAAATAATAAATATAATACAAGGAAAATGACAGTCGCAACAACTGACCAGCGCAAACTACTTCTTTCGCCTTCCATGTGCATGAAAGCCCAAACAATGTAGTATGCTTTATAAAGCGTTAATAAGATGAATACCCAGTTTAATAAATTCATGCTTAGGAAATTGTGCATGAATAAAAAGCTCGGCCTTGTAATTCCTAAATACACCTCGACAGTAGTTACAACAGACAAAAGTGCAAAAACCATCCATATTCTTTTTGTATTTGATACGTGCTCGTGTGCGTGGTCGTGTGACATAATATAAATTTTCTAAAAAATTAAACTAAGTAGAAGAATGTAAATACAAATACCCAAACTAAATCGACAAAGTGCCAATAAAGTCCAACTTTTTCTACCATTTCATAGGTTCTTCTTTTCTCGTAGGTTCCTAAAACAACATTTAAGAAAATGATGAAGTTGATAATAACTCCGGAGAATACGTGGAAACCGTGGAAACCTGTAATGAAGAAAAAGAAATCGGCAAACAATTTACTTCCGTATTCGTTGTGCCTTAAGTTTGCGCCTTCAACAACTATAGCACCATTAGCCACCATTATTTCAGATTCAACTCTTGTTAAGATTTCTCTTCTTTTGTTGTGATTTAATCCCGGTTGTAGTTTAGTATTTTTTCTATCTTCTTCGGTGTCTCTATAAATTTTTTCGGTTCTGATTAACAATTCAGGATGCGATTTGAAACCAGCTTGCACTTCGGCAACAGAATAAGTGGTTAAGGATTCTTCGTCCTTCATAAACCATTTCCCTTTGTTTCTTGTTAACTCTTCTCTTTGACCCGGAAGATGAACAGCGAATTTTTCCAGTTTAACTCTTTCGCCTTCTTTGTTTACAAATTGGATGATGCTTCCGCCTTTGGTTTCAACCGCGCCATATTCACCTTTGATGAAGTTCTTCCATTCCCAGGCTTGTGAACCCACGAAGATTAAACCACCCAGAATAGTCAATAGCATATAGAACGCTACTTTCATCTTTTGCATGTGATGACCCGCATCAACCGCTAAAACCATAGTTACAGAAGAAAATATCAATATAAAAGTCATCAATGCCACATAATACATTGGTGCTTCTACACCATGCATAAATGGAAAGTGCGTAAACACTTCGTCGGCAATTGGCCAATTATTGATAAATTTAAATCTTGAAAAACCATACGCAGCAAGAAAACCTGAGAAGGTTAAAGCATCCGATATGATGAAAAACCACATCATCAATTTGCCGTAACTTGCTCCCATTGGCTCGTTTCCGCCACCCCAAGTATTCTCAGTATTATTTCCAGTAGTACCTGTAGATCCCATAAAAGTTATAAGTTAAAAAGTTCCCAAATTTAGATTTTTTTTCTTATTTAAAGAAATATAAAAATAAAAACAAACAAATCCACAAGAAATCAAGAAAGTGCCAATACATCGCACCTAGCTCAATTCCAAGTGTTTGACCTGAATTGTATTTTTGTTTAAAATGATTATAAATTATGATTAGAAGACAAATTAATCCTCCCGCAAGATGTGCCAGGTGAACCGTCGCAATTACGTATATAAACGTGGTGGCAATATTACTCTCGGGACCGGAAAAAAAATACCCGCTATCCATCAATTGTCCAAACCCTTTGAATTGAAAAAACACAAAAGTGATTCCCAATGCTAAGGTCAGTAAAAGAAAATTTGTAGTAGCTGCTCTATTGTCTTTCTGAATGGCTTTTTTGGCCAAATGAAACATAACGCTGCACAAAATAATCGCTAGTGTACTACAGTAAAATGCTGTTGGCAACTGGAAATCCTTCATCCAGTCTTCTCTCGATTTACTTACCACAAAAGCACTCACTATTCCGGCAAACATCATCGTCATGCTTCCCATGGCAAACAATAATAATAATTTTGATGATCTCGCTTTCCTTTCCTTGTGTTCTTGCACAGTCATTGTCATAAGTAACTATCTTAAAAATTTATCAATAATATAAACCAATTGCAGCAAAGATATATAAGAAACACTTACCAGCATTAATGTCCGTGCTGCTTTTGAAGTTCGTTGCTGGTATAATTTCACGGCATAAAAAATCATCCAAAGACCAAGTAAAAATACGATTCCCGCTGCTACTGGTGATAAAAATAATCTTCCCGTATAACCCAAACACGGCAGCATCGAAGCCACTAACAGCCAAATGCAATACAATATCGTCTGCAAAGCGGTTGATGTATCTTTTTTTCCTGTTGGAAGCATAAAGAATCCTGCTTTTTCATAGTCTTCATACAGGAACCAGCCAATGGCCCAAAAATGAGGAAACTGCCAAAAGAATTGTATCAGAAAAAGCGTTCCGGCTTCAATGCCAAAATTATTCGTAGCCGCAACCCATCCCAACATAAACGGAATCGCACCCGGAAAAGCTCCGACAAAAACCGAAAGCGGCGTATATTGCTTTAACGGCGTATAAACACTTGTGTACAGAAAAATAGAAATCGCACCAAACATAGCAGACTTCTGATTGATATTGTACAATAAAATTAATCCGACAATGGTTAATAAACTGGCAATAAACAAGGCTTTGTTTGGAGACATTCTTCCCGAAGCAACCGGACGGTTTTTGGTTCTGTCCATCAAGGCATCAGGGTCTTTTTCGATTACCTGATTGAATGCATTCGAAGCGCCAACCATACAGTAACCTCCAATGGCGAGCATCAACAAAGTTGTAACTTTTAAATCATGGAAATCAACAACACCAAGCAAATAACCCGCAATAGAAGAAAATACCACGCTGACAGCTAAACCGGCCTTCGTGATTTCCTTGAAATCAATCGCAATTTGTTTTATGGAAAATGGAGCAACAGTAGCGTTCATCAGTAGTTTTATTCCGAAGCTTCGGAACTGCCGCAAAGGTACTTTATAGAAAACGATTTGACAAAAAAATATGGAGGATATATTTGGCGATTTTTTATGGTTTCAGGAGCAGATGTTTTGCCTTCTTTCACTAATCCTCCCGCTATCCGCGCTACATGGTAGCCAGCTTCTATCGGGGCTAGAGAGAAGGTTTAGTTTTCTAAACAATGAAAAATACCTGAAGCCACACCGGGCTTCCTCCTTTTAATTTCAAATTAGTAATCAAAATACCAGTTAAAAATATCACATCGTAATCCCACAGAAAACCACGTGGTGCTTTCTTTAATAGCCGTTGCGGTTTCAGTTGCTGGGTTAAAGTCTCTGTAGATAAAGCTCGCAAACAGTTTCATATTGGTTGAAGAATTTACAAGGTAACCCGCTTGAACATCAGCAATGAAGATGCTGGTTTTATTACCCTGCCCAATTTTTACACCCGTATCGAATGGTCTGTTATCGTTATAACTTAAATAGATGTTGCTTCCATAATTAAAAGTGTCGGTGGAGCTGTTAAAATCCAAACCGCGTTCACCAACCGTAACTTTGGCATCCGCAAAATACCTTCCTTTATGATACCGGGCAATAGCAATAAATTCCTTGAAATTCCCGCCCCATTGATGTCCTAAACTTTGGTTGTTGTGTCCATAATTGGTAATTACTTCGCTATGCGAGTATACATAAGGGCGCACATGATTGTATTCAACCTGCAACAATAGATTTTTGACATTGAAAGCATTATAATATTTGGCTCCTAATTGATACCCAAACTTATTTTTCCAGCTTTGGTTTCCAGCTTTTACTGCAGCCAACGAAAATTCATCCAACAAAAACTGTCCGTAAAAATTGATCTGATTGTTCCATTTAACTTTAGTTGTTAAACCCAATAACGCATTACCGGTTCGTGCCGAAGAAGCAAACTCCACTGTACGATAAAATATAATTGGGTTCACAAAACTCATGTCAAAACCACGATTGTTTGTATTGGTCCAAACTACCGATTCAAATAAACCAATATTCCAACGGTTGGTAATATTCAAACTTAAATAATGGCTGGCAGCAAACTTGGTTGCATAGGTTCTTTCTACGGTAGCTTCGGGACGAACATCCTTGAGCCACGTGTAAAGATTGGTATATTTTATTTTCCAGAAAGTAGTATTCAGTTTTAAATACGGATACGGACTCGCGCCATCACCCAATAATAGAGAACGATAGCCATCGCCAATAAAGTTCTTTCCGTAACCCAAATTCAAATTGATGAATTTACTTGGCGTATACGACAAATTGGCTTCCGCCAAAGGAAAATCATAAGCATCAGATTTGAAAGGCTTGGCAATTCCTATTCCCGGAATAATTGCGGGATCACCACCCGCGGGTTTTATGGATTCCGCATAGCGATTGAAATAATCAGCAAATCGCCCCTGGCTTTCATAAATGGTTGTCGTGAAATTTAATTCCTTTCCTAAACCACCATTGAATTGAATTCCCCTTGTATTTATATAAGTATAAGAAGCAACACTTGGATCGCTTTTCCCCACTTGGATATCAAAAATAGGATTGAGTGTAAACCAATAATCCTCACCCTGAATTTCGACTAAATTTTCGTCCCAAATTTTTCTGCCTAACCGAGCCGTTTTCCCTCTTGACAATTTTTGATTTTCATCCTTCAGGTTATAATATTTGGAAACATCCGCATACGAAAAAGGTTTTGAACCAGTATGGTTGTTGGCTCCAACTTTATTCATTTCGTCATCAAACTGCGAATAATAGCTGTGTGAAAACGGAATATTGATATGACTTTGAAACTGTGGATTATCAAATTTTTTATACTTGATGCTGTCTAATTCCGTAAGCTGTTTGTTGTTGGGTTTATAAAGGCCTGAGTTTTTTTCAGCCAAAATATCCGCTTCTTTTTGCGCTTGCAATTCGGCTGCACTTTGTAACGGAATCGCTATTTTAATAGTGTATTTGGCATAAGTTGGACTTCCATTATGTGTTGCCGGAGCTATCTTTGGCATTTGTGAAAAAACGCGTTTACTTTCAGCGACTAACGCTTCCTCAATGGCATCCACATACTGCACTTTAAAGTTTCCTGCATCATTCACTTCAAAAAGTACGATTACGGTTCCTTTATAATTATTTTGTTTGAGTGTTTCGGGTACTTTGAAATTATTGTATACAAAATCCTGCACCTGACCGTAAAAGCAGTTTTCTAATGCCTGAAACTGTAAGTTTTCGCAAGATGGAAAAACAGGAAATCTTTCTGTTGCCCGTTGGGTAACTTGTGCATTAGTCACATGGCTTAAAAAAAGAAGTGCTAAAAATGGTAGTGTTTTTTTCATTTTCTCTAATATAACGATTCAAGATATGATTTTGTAATTATGGGATAAAAGTAAAAAAATTCCCGTCTCGTTTGATAACGAGACGGGACAATCTTTATTATCTAGTTGTTTGTTTTCGCTTTTTAATTAAAACAAGTACTACTAAGGCAATTGTTGCTCCACTAGCATTTGCCAACACATCAAATATATCAGCATGCCGTGTTGTTGTACATGTTTCCTGTAAAATCTCAATCAGAATTCCGTAGCAAAGTGAAATAACAACAATGATGGCTATTTTGTTAAGCCTCATTTTATTTTGCTTCTTCCATGCATACAATCCCCAAAGAATAGTGAACACAAAATGAAGCGCAAAGTGAACATATTTATCAGCTTCTGAAATCCCAAACGATGATATATTAGTGAACTTAAACAGACACAAAACAGCAATTAAAACGGTCCAGCCAATAGCTAAACCTAATAGTGTTTTAAGCACCGATGAGCTGTCTGTAAGTATCACTCGAAAGTAATTCTTCTACTTCTGTAGGGTTTACAATTTTGATTTTCACCATCCAGCCTTTTCCATAAGGATCGGCATTGACATCTTCAGGATTAGATTCTAATTCGTCATTAAATTCAATAATTTCTCCGGATAATGGCAAGAACAAATCTGAAACGGTTTTCACGGCTTCAACGGTTCCGAAAACTTCGTCTTTGTCTAATGTTTGGTCTAAAGTTTCTACTTCAACATACACAATGTCGCCCAATTCTTTTTGTGCAAAATCGGTGATGCCAACAGTTGCCACATCGCCTTCAATTAAAACCCATTCGTGGTCTTTAGTATACTTTAAATTGCTTGGTATATTCATTTGATATTAAAATTTAAACCGTAAAGATACCATTTGATATTGTAATAATTATTGAAAAATACGTGTTAGTTTCCAAAATTATATCGCATGGTAAAACCCGCCCGGATATTCGTTAATGGGAATGATGTAGAAATTACAGGTTTTGAGAATGAATGGTCATAAAAGAAAATCGCCGTCAGGTTTTTGCTAAACGAATAATCTGCAGTTAATTTTGCCGACCAAATATTTTGTCCACCGCCTAACTGATTGTTATCATAATCTAAATAACGCACGATGGTTTTGTTATTTCTATATGAGAAGTCAACTTTTACATTGATGTCACTTTTGATAATTCCTGTTGGATTGTCCGCCAGTTGGGAAGAGAAAATAACATCTTTGAAACGATATCCTACCCCAACAATGAATTCTTTCCCTTGAACTTCTGTCAATAAATTATTGTCAAAACTCATTGATAAGCTTCGGTCTTTTTTAATTTCTGCTAAAATTTTGAAAGCATTTTTCATTTCAAAATCGATACGTATAAGCGGATTGAATTGCTCCACTAAGTTGATGTTGGCAATGATTGTTTTGTTAAAGAAGTTACCATAACCACCATTATCCTGATTTGCTTGGTTAGGGTCATAATCAAGATTGGAACGGAAAGAGTTTATAGTATACGAAGCTCTGTAAGCATGTTGGATTGAGAATCGTTTAAACCTTTCCTTAAAGAATTTATAACGCATCAATCCGCTATATTTGATTGTCCAGTTCGGAATTGGAAAATTCCTGAAAGCACCTAAAGAAATCCCTTTAGCAACATCACCCGCCCCTGTTGTGTATAAACCTGTATAAGCTGCTAAGAAAGACGGAATTAAAACCGCTTGGTTGTTTTTACCAAAACCAATTGGGAAACCAAAGTTATTAGTATAAAAATTGTAACTAGGATCCGTTGGCGCAGGAACAGGATTAGCCGCATCTCCATAAGTTGGATAGCCTGAGCTTCCATAATATTGTGTAGCCAATCTGTTGGCAATTATAATTCTATTTTCCCTAAAATCCTGAAAAGACGAAGAGCTGTTCTCATCGCTTGCTTTAAAAGATGTTTTCAGCATTACTGCAGAAATGGAGAAGTTGCCAAAATTGTATGGCGATTGAGGATGATAGCCCGCATCGTCAGTATAAAATTGCTCTGAAAAATTATTAGCGTAAGTTCTATCCGCATTTAAATCAATTTTAAAGTCTGGAAACAAATCAACATTAGCCGTAAGGTTTAATGTTTTGGTTACAACCTCTGTGTAATTTTGATTGAACTCCGGATAGCTTGTTAACCAACCTCTTTTGGCGGCTTCGTAGCGAACATCATCTTGTCCTCCAAAAACGAAAGATAATGATGGTTTTGAAGAACCAAAAAATCCGAGTCCTGGTAAAAACCCGGGAAGAACCGTTCCTTCATTTTGAGTGTAGTTAACCTGAATGTTTTTAACACTGGTTAAAACCCCTTTCAATCCATCTAAAAAAACACTTGTAGTTTTTGCCGGTTGCGCCTTGACTGCAATAATTTTTTCACCTGGTTTTGGTAAGGTCACAGGCTTTTGTACAGATGGAGCAGGCTTTTTCCCCAGTCCAATAAATTTATAAAAAGTTTCCATGCTGAATGCTGTGTTCAAACGATGGGAAGCCGCATTTTGAATAGTGTTTCCTAAATCATACCCATCAACCGACGACAAGGCTAATGATGATTTTTGCCAGCTATAATTACCGGTATAGGAATAGGTAGATTTTATAAATGCCAGGAACGGAATTTTGTTAATTGGCAATTCATAATTAAGAACAATTTGCTGGTTGTGCTGGTTTGGAGTTCCAATATTCCAAAAGTCTGTCCAAATCGTATTGCTGTTATCCGGAACATTATTTTCATCCAGATAAGTGCGGACAATATTGTGTGTCGATGCTGTAAAATTTAGTTTTAAGGCTTTTGTGATATTATAATTAAATCCATATTGATAGTTGAACATATAGTTTCTTCTGAACAGTGGGTCTAAAGCGATTCCGGCAACATCAACTTGCCTAAACTGTTGTTTGTTGTACTGTCTGATAATGTTGCTGCTAAATGAAATGCTGGCCGGCAGATAGTTGAAGTTGAAATCACTTAGCATTTTCCAATACGAACTTTTCTTAAAGAATTTATTTTTCTTAAACGGTTCAATTGCTTTGTTTTTGAAAGAATATGTGTAATCAACGCTCGTATTTACCTGCTGATCGATATAATTTTCAATTTCGTAATTGTGTTTTTCAACCTGATTATACGAATACGAAAGTGTTAAATTCTCAGGGTCATAAATGTGTTGCTTTTGTTCTGCAGCTCTATCCTTTTTAACACCAATAAAGTTGATGCTCTTTCGTTTTGTGAAATCGATTGCCCTGCTTCTGATATTTTCTCTTTCGGCAGCATCAGTCGTGTTACTGAGCAATTGCTCCAAACGAATATCCTGATTAAACGGATCATACTCCGGCGTAATAGTTTCTTCGCCTACGGCATAGTTAAACGGTAAATTAATTCCCCATTTCTTTGGTAATAATTTCCCCAAACTAAGATTGGAAACAATATTATACTGCTGCATATCTTCTCTACTTCTTTCTTGTGGTCCTTGCTCTAAAGCGCCAAAACCAATGGTGCTCATTCTTCCTGTGCCAGAAAGCGTAGCAAAATCGGCCAAGTTAGTGTCCATGTTTAATACGGCGGCCATTCCGCCTTTGTTGTTCAAATCGGCCAAACGCAATTCGTTAAACCAAACCTCGCCACAAATAGGTGTAGCAGCAGGAGATAAGGCAGTGCCTGTATTGTTTTTAATTCCTACCATTAAAGTTCGAACCAAACCAAAGTTTGGAGTTCCTTTTATTCCTAAACTCAAGTTTGGATCTCCGTCCCCATCAGGAGCGAGGGCTGGATCATTATCAGGATAATAGATGCCATTTTCATCCCGCAATAATGAACCTAAAGGAATACTCAATGCCCTAACTTTCATTTTGGTTAGCAAGGACATATTGAGATTAATCTCATTTTCAGCAGGCCAAATGACATCCGGGTCTGTAGCTCCCGTCGGAGTTACTTTAAGCGGGATTTCAACCTGGTAAAAGTTATTGGTAAAGTCATTTCCGAAACGGATAAACCCCTTCAATTGGTTATCCTGCAATGGTGTTACATCTGTCGGTAATGCTTCAGCGTGCAGGAACATTTTTAGTTTATTGTATTGACGCATGTCAACATCAACATTTTTAAATACCGCTCTTGAGTCGCCTATTTCTAATTCACATGCTCTCAAAGAAAGCGATTGCTCATTTTGATTGATAACCTGTTGTCCGTTGCTAACTTGCTCCAAAATTACTCCCGGAGGCGTTACATAATGAATCGGCACCCTTTGTGAGTTCTCCTGAATATTAACTGACAAAACATCGAAATTTGTATTGTCATCTGTCGGATCAGTATCAGTTATTTGGAATGAATTATCATAACGTCTCCATTCGCCACGAACCAAATCCAAAGCGCCAAAACGCACAGTAATTGGAGATGAAAATCCGGTCATGAACATTCTCATAAAACGAATGGAACGGAAATCAGAAATACTTCCAATAACATTAGTTGGTTGTGTTACAGGAATTTTAAACTGATACCATCTCGCTTGTGTGTCAATTCCATTAGGTGTGCCCGAAACGTTAGTAACAACTTTATCTGTAATAAAGTTTTGTCCTACGGTCATTCCACTACCATCAATATTTCCATAATTCATATCGATTTTATACTCGTAATACGCGTTTGCCGTATTCATTGTATTATCACGATTTATATCCTCAACATCCGGAATCGTTGTTGAGCCTCTGTTACTACCTGCAAGATCCACTGGTGAGTTTCCTTCCACGCCGTTGTAGCTTCTGTAACGGTCAAATATGGTTGATCCTGAAGCGCTTAAAAAGTATTGATAATCGTCCGCTGCGGGATCCGCCAATGCGGCATAACCCCCAATTCCGGGAAGGCTTTGTTCAGCACTATTATTTACACCATCAAAACCAACATCCTGCGCGGCTCTATTGGCACCATCCACATCAAAAGCATAGATAAGCGACTGCGATGACGGAACTTTACCCCAAACTGTTGGGTTGGTTAACGCTTGTGAAGTGCTGTTGTCAGGGAGTCCGTTCTCGTATTGCTTACGTTCATCCTTCAAAACATCTTCTGATATTTCTCCAAGATTAAAATAAATTTGTCCAGAGTTTGCTGAGTTTGCAACAGCTGTCGGGTTTGACGGATCAAAATAAGGATCTAAAACCCAAAATTGGATATATTCTACATTGCTTTGTTCAAAATTGGTAGAATTGATGGCACGCATAATCCCACCAAAGTTATCTTTGGCTTCAGTATCGCTAAATCCGGACGAAAGCGCTTGCGGATTGTAGTTATATGGCCCTCTTTCTTGTGGGTAATACCTTAAATCTAACGTGTTAATAACTGTCGATTGTCCAATAAGTGGGTCGGTGTCAAATAATTCCCGAATAAAAACTCTTCTGGTGTTATTGGCTGAAATTCCGTCCTGACCAATATCTCCGGGTGTTTGCACATACAGCGTTGGGTCAATGCTGTACCAGTTTAGTTTGGCTCTTTTATATCCATAATCCAAACCAACTGCACTTGAACCAAAATCATTGTAATCTGCTGTTGTCGGACGTTTAGGTGTAGAAGATAAACTCCATGACTGCGCCGAACGCATATCAATAGTGGTTTGCGATCCTTCAAAATCATCTACATATACCGTGGGTTCCCCTTCAAACTGATCTGATTTCGAAGCATCCGGTTTCAAAAAGGCAACCTCGCCGCGCAAAGAGAAATTAGAAGGTACATCGGTATCTATATTAGGCAGTTTGTTAACCATTCGGGTTAAAAAAGGAACTTCTGTAGAATAATTGGCATTGAGGCCAAAAATAGTATTGTTAACCGATTCTTGACCATAATTCGATTTAGTTGTAAGCGGTCTTTCGGTCATTTTTATAAACGTAGCACCCAGTAATAATTTATCCGAGAATTTATGTTCTACATTAAATCCCATAAACCTTCGTGTTTGTTGCCCAAAAGTAGAATTGTTTTCTACAGAAACCTGGATTGGCGTATTGGATGCCTGCAACGACGGATCCAGGATTTGAACTCTTCCCGCCTGATAATTTACGCTATAATCAATTCCTTCCTGCAATACTCTTCCTCCAGCCGTAACCACAACTGAACCTCTTGGAACATTATAAGCACCAATCGGAATTCCATCACCGCCGGCAGATTTGTACCTTCCTTTTAATTGGAATTTATTTTTTTCAGCATCCTGCAATGCCGCCGCCTGGGTTTTTATATACATTTCTCTGAAAACATATTTTGCCTGATTGGCATTATAGGTGCTTTCATTGTAATAATCCTCAGCAGGACTTAATCTTAACTTCTCAAACAAAAGCTTGCCAAATGGTTCGACCGTTGTGAAAATAAGGCGTCCATTTTGTTGGTCAACTGTTATTCCCGGCAAGAAATCGAAAAAACCATCACCGCCAAGTTGCGGGTCATTATTATAATTCAGTTTATCGACATTGAAAACTTTTAAGAGCGGAGTTTCCGAAACCTCATTCCCCGGTGGCGTTGTTGGACTCGCAGGAAATGGCGTTCCTGCAACAGGAGTAATATAGTTAATAGGTGATGGATCTGTATATAAGATGTTAAATCTGAAATCTTCCTGTTGTAATTGGTAACCTCCCTGTATCTGATAAATATTTTTCATCATCAGGTTCCAGATTGGTTTCTCCACATTGGTTAAATTGCTCTTTAACATTTTCAGAATCAAACTCTGGGTAGAAACTGATGGATTAGAACTTGTGGCATCTGTAATTACGGTGGAATCAACACCATCTGTACCAAATTCTCCTACCTGATAAACATTGTCGCCAATAGTATATTGATAGGCAACGGCCAATACTTCGTCATTGGCTAAACGCTGTTGCAATGAGATGTAACCCAATTGTGGATTAAGTGTATATTCGTTGGGCGCCAACTTTCTGGCGTTTTCCAACTTAGAATAATCCGTTCCTTCATCAACAGGATTGATATTATTAAAGCCCGCACTTGAGGTTACGATGTCTCTAATGTTTGTATTTAATAATCCTGGATAATTAGGATTAGGCGGAGTAGCCGGAATTATCAATCCCGGATCATATTTATTATTACGGTTATCTGACGGTAAAATCCCTTCATTATCAGGCAGTACTTCCGGATCGGTTACAAAGAAATTTGCTGGCTGAGGATTTATAGCAACCAATCTGGAATCAGGAACATCCGTATAATGTGATTCCCCTAAATCCTGTAGCGCAATAATATTTCTAAGGTTATTGTTGGTAGTGCTCACGCGATTCTGCCTATTGGTTACCCAAACCTCAATCCTTGTAATCTGCACTCTACTTCTAATTACCGGATAATCTCTTAATGCATCATCATATTTATTTCTGAAATACTGGGATAAGAAAAAATGGCGGTCAGCATCGTAATCAAGTGCAAACAATTCAAAATCCTGTATAGTTCCGCCACCTTGCGCTGTAACCGATTTGGTTTGGGATTTTTGTTCAGAGAACACTCCAGTTATCGTCGTTTTTCCGAATTGCAATTGGGCTTTGACCCCAAACAAACTTTGCGCACCTCGAATCAGGGAATTTGAAAGTGGCATACTCACGTTTCCAACTTCTATTTTTTGAATAATATCATCTTCGGTTGGTGCGTATTCTAATTTGATAAGATTTTGGAAAGCAAAAGTTGATTCGGTATCATAATTGGCATTTACGCTCAATCGTGTTCCTACTTTTCCATTTAAACTCATGCTTATTCTTTGGTCAAAATCAAAAGAAGTCTGCGCTCTGTTTCTTGGTGAAAAAGATGGATTATCCTGTTTGGTGTAACGAACTCCCAAATCCATTTCAACGGAACCTGTTGGCTTAACGTCAATCGTATTGGAACCAAAAATAGTTTCAAAGAAACTGGAGTTTACATAATATCTTGGTAACAAATCCTTTTTTGCAGCCTCGCTTCCGTCTTTTTTCCCATCAATTGCATCCGATTTTTTCTTAAAATATTCCCGCATTGATTCGCGAAGCACTAATTCTTCGTATTCTTTTGGCGTTAAAATAATTGGATAATTGATATTAAAGCCATCCATGGTACTGGTATAAATATACCTGTTGGTGGCCGCGTCATACGTATACGCATTGACAATGCTGTTTGGATTTTTTATATCAAGTCTTCCTGTAGAATAACCCGTACTGTCTATCTGAGTTGGATTTACCTGGGAAAAAACTGTTGCACTTAACATCAAAACTAATCCGAAGATCAATTTTTTAACGTTCAATAATGATTTTGTAAAGTATATTGTTTCCAAGAATTATAAATTTTTTAACGCTTGTTTTATTATTGTTTCAACTCCGGCTTCCGGATTTTCCTTGATTATTTTATCCACCACTTTTTCAGCGTTCTTTCTAACATAACCTAAAACCTCTAAAGCAGATAACGATTCTTCTCTACTAATATTGTGTTGGGACATAGAAATTTCGCTTAAATCATAGATTTTTAACACTTTTTCCTTTAAATCCAGGATGACACGCTGGGCAGTTTTACTCCCAATTCCTTTTATGGATTGAATGGTAATAACGTCTGCGCTTGCAATGGCATGAATTATTTGTTTTGGATCTAATGATGACAACATTGTTCTTGCAATGCTGGCTCCAATTCCGGATACAGATAATAGCAATTTAAATAATTCCCGCTCTGATTTTTCCACAAAACCAAACAAAGAATGTGCGTCTTCCTTAATTTGGAGAAATGTAAACAACTTAATAAAATCGGCATTGGGGAGTAAGGAAAAAGTATGCAACGAAATATTAATATGATAACCCACACCATTGCAGTCAATTACGACTTCAGTAGGCGTTTTTTCAATTAATTTTCCTTGAATGTGTGAAATCATTTTTTACTAAAATCTAATTCCAAATATAGCAAAATTCTCCAATTGAAGGAATGTCTTTGCAATATCTCTACAATAATACAAAAACTATTTGGCAGACATCTTTTTTCTTTTGTCTTTTTCTTGTGCATCAACCACGGCAACGGCTACCATATTTACCATTTCCTCTACGCTTGCGCCAAGTTGGAAGACATGCACTGCTTTCTCCATTCCTAACATTATTGGTCCGATTGAATCAACTTTATCTAATTCCTTCAAAAGTTTATAGGTAATGTTTGCCGATTCTAAATTGGGGAAAATCAAGGTGTTCACTTTCTTTCCTGCCAATTTTGAAAAAGGAAATTTAGCCTTTAGCATCTCAGCGTTTAAAGCAAAATCAGACTGAATTTCTCCGTCTACAACTAAGTCAGGATAATATTTATGAAGATAAGCAACTGCTTCCCTCACTTTGCTTGCGCTTTCATGGGCTGAAGAACCAAAATTGGAAAAAGAAACCATGGCAATTACCGGCTGCATTCCAAACATTCTAACCGTTTTCGCCGTCATCAATGCTATTTTAGCCAATTCATCTGCTGTTGGATTTGGATTAATTGCAGTGTCCGATAAGAACATCGGACCCCGATTTGTCATCATCATATTTGTGGTAGCAATTAGCGTAATGCCAGGCGCTTTACCAATCAGTTGCATCAAGGGTTTTACTGTAGAAGGATAACTTCGGGAATATCCTGAAACCATGGCATCGGCATCACCTTCATTGACCATCATTGCGGCAAAATAGTTGCGTTCTCTCATCCACTTTTGAGCATCAAGCAGTGAAATGCCACGGCGCTGTCTGGATTTCCAGTATAATTCGCCGTATTTCAGTCTTCGTTTGTCTTCTTCTTTAGTTTTTGGGTCGATGATAGGTACTTCGGCATCAAATCCTAATTCCTCCTTGAGTTCAAGAATCAAATCTTTATTTCCTAAAAGTATCGGAAGGGCAATGCCTTCTTCATACGCTATTTGAGCTGCTTTCAACACATCTAAATGATCTGCTTCGGCAAAAACCACTCGTTTAGGTTCCGTCTTCGCACGATTGGTCAGCAACCGAACCATTTTGTTATCCGAACCTAAACGCTCCAATAATTCTTCTTCATATTTCTCCCAATCGGTAATTGGCTGGAGCGAAACTCCGGATTCTATAGCAGCTTTTGCTACGGCTAATGGAATTCTTGCTATTAATCTTGGGTCAAATGGTTTCGGAATAATATAATCCTTACCAAAATTTAATTTGGTTTCTCCGTAAGCAATATTTACTTGTTCCGGAACCGATTCTTTGGCTAATTCTGCTAAAGCGATAACCGCCGCTTTTTTCATTTCTTCATTAATTTTGGTTGCTCGGACATCTAACGCACCACGGAAAATATACGGAAAACCAAGTACATTGTTCACCTGGTTAGGATGGTCAGAACGACCGGTCGCCATGATAATGTCTCTTCTGGTTTTTATAGCCAAATCATAATTGATTTCCGGATTTGGATTTGCCATCGCGAAAACAATTGGGTTTTTCGCCATCACCAACAACATTTCGGGCGTTACGATATCGCCAGTAGATAAACCAACAAAAACATCTATTCCTGTCATCGCTTCAAGTAAGGATGGAAAGTCTTTATCGGTTGCATATTTTCTTTGCTCCTCTGAAATTTTTGGATCCTCTTTTCTAAGCACGCCTTTGCTGTTAAACATGACAATGTTTTCCGGTTTTACGCCAAAAGAAACATATAAATTAGCACACGCAATTGCGGCAGAACCTGCACCTGATATAACCATTTTCACTTCTCCCATTTTCTTTTCAGCTAATTCAACTGCATTCAACAAAGCTGCTGCAGAGATAATAGCGGTTCCGTGCTGGTCGTCGTGCATAACCGGAATATTCAGTTCTTCTACCAAACGCCTTTCGATTTCAAAAGATTCCGGTGCCTTAATGTCTTCCAGGTTTATTCCTCCAAATGTTGGTGCAATGTTTTTCACCGTTTCTATAAAAGCATCAACATCTTTTGTCCTCACTTCAATATCAAAAACATCAATGTCTGCAAAGATTTTGAAGAGCAGCGCTTTTCCTTCCATCACGGGTTTTGAAGCTTCGGGACCAATGTCACCAAGTCCTAACACCGCTGTTCCATTACTGATTACGGCTACTAAATTTCCTTTGGAAGTATATTTATAAACATTATTTACATCTTTGGCAATTTCCAAACAAGGCTCGGCAACACCCGGAGAATAGGCCAGTGACAAATCTCGTTGCGTTGCATATTTTTTGGTGGGCACCACTTTGATTTTCCCCGGTGTTGGTTTTGCGTGGTATAAAAGTGCCTCTCTTCTTTTGCTGTCTTTGTGCATGGTCATTATTTTGATGACTACAAAGGTAGAAGACTGAATGTAAAAAGGAAATTTTTAGGAGTTTCTTTTGTAAAGAATTTATTTTAGAAACTGAATGTTTCGCTGTAATCCATCGAACTTTGTTCTTTTTACAGCGGAGTTTTTAAATACGGTTTTAAAAATCTCTTCGGTTATTTCTTCCCAGTCTTTTTTAGTCATCGAAAGCATTTCGGGGTTTGGATTAAAAAGCGGTTCGTTATGCGATTTCGAAAAACGATTCCATGGGCAGACATCCTGGCAAATGTCGCAGCCAAACATCCAATCGTCCATTTTTCCTTTCATTTCCTGTGGAATATTCTCTTTGAGTTCGATGGTAAAATAAGAAATGCATTTGCTTCCGTCAACAACATATGGCGCGACAATCGCTTCCGTTGGACAGGCATCAATACAAGCTGTGCAAGTGCCGCAATGGTCGGTTGTGGCATAATCATATTCCAAATCTAAGTCGATAATCAATTCTGCAATAAAATAAAATGAGCCTACTTGCTGCGTTAGCAAATTGCTGTTTTTCCCAATCCAGCCCAAACCCGATTTTGCCGCCCATGCTTTGTCTAACACGGGTGCCGAATCGACAAAGGCTCTTCCCGAAACTTCGCCGATTTGGGTTTGAATTGTATGAAGTAATTCCTTTAATTTTTCCTTAATGACAAAATGATAATCCTGTCCATAGGCATATTTTGAGATCTTGTAGCTGTTCGGATTCTGTGATTCTGAAGGATAATAATTCAGTAATAATGAAATCACGCTTTTTGCATCATCAACCAACAAAGTTGGATTCAGCCGCTTGTCGAAATGATTTTCCATGTACTTCATTTCGCCTTGATGATTTTGGTTTAACCAATGTTCCAATCGCGGAGCTTCTTCTTCCAGAAAACCAGCTTTTGAAATTCCGCACGACAGAAAGCCCAAGCGTTTGGCTTCGGCTTTTATGAGTTGGGAATAGTTCGCTTTGTTAGAATCTGATGTCATCTTTTTGAGAAAGTTACTACTGCTCCAACAGGTTTTAAGGTAATCAATGGATTTATATCAATGTCTTTTTTAGATGAAGTGACTTTGTACTTTTTGATAATATAAGAAAGCGTCAGGCTCATTTCATACATCGCAAAACCAAGGCCGATGCACATTCTTGGACCGACTCCAAAAGGATAAAAATACTTGTTTGATTCTTTTTTTTGTTCGCCAAGAAATCTTTCCGGATTGAAGTCGGAAGGATTTTTCCAATATTTCGGATTTCTGTGCAATTCATAGAATGAAACTCCAATAAGTGTTTTCTCTTTTATGTGAAATCCTAAAAGCGTATCGTCTTCGATATTTTCCCGGTCCGTAATCCACGCCGGGGGATACAACCGCATCGATTCATTTATGACGGCATTGGTATAGGTCATTTCCTGAAGCTGTTCAACAACATCATTTGTTTGGGATTGGATAGCGATTAATTCCTCAAAAACTTTTTGTTGAATTTCGGGATGATTCCCTAAAAGATGCAGCGTAAAAGTCATTGCATTTGCGGAAGTTTCGTGACCTGCGATAAAGAGAATCTTTATTTCGTCTATCAATTGTTGGGTTGGCATGGCTTCGCCTATGTCCTCGTATCTTGTTTCAAGAAGCATGTCGAGTAAATCATTGTGCTTTGCATTTGAATTGATACGTTCTTCCACAATTTTCTGGATTATGGTATCTGTTTCTAATGCTAATTTTTGGTGCTTTTTTATCTGACCACTTATCTTAAACCAAAATGCCTTATAGGGCAAACGTATTTCCTTGATAAGAAAGTTTTGGACATCATTTATAATGATTTTCAGTCGACTCATTTCCTCTTCTATCAAAATATGGAAAAGCGATTTTGCTACCACATTAAAAGCCAATTGGTTCATGATTGGAAATAGTGCAACCAATTTATCTTCAGGCAGATTTTGTAGTTCGGCAATGATTGTCTGATTCATATTCTGAACCAACTGATTCATTTTTTGCTTATGAAAAGCGGGTTGAATTAACCGACGTTGTTTTAACCAAAAATCGCCATTAGCTGTCAATAAACCTTTACCCAAATACTTGGATATGAATTTGGTCTGCAGTTCTGATTTTTGATAATTCTTCTGATTTTTTTGCAGGATATATTCCGCGACTTCATTGTCTCTTGAGAGAATAACATGTTTCGTTTTACCAATTTTCAAGGAAAATGTATCTCCAAATTTGTCGAAGTATTTTTTGTGAAACGGAATTGGATTTTTACGGATGCTTTCTGCCTTTAATAAGAACCTGAATATCGAAAGTTGTTTTGGATAATTGTATTTCTTATTGCCTGACATTGTTTTGTAATTTAAAAAATCCGGTAGTTGCGTTAGGGATTGAAGCATAAATCCTTTTTATTGTGGATTGCTTTCGCAAGCCACAGTAAAAAGATTGGAGCGGAAAGCCCGCCCGCTTTTTCAGCGGGAACGCCCTAAAACAATCCGCCCTGAATATTGGTTTTGATTTTCCCTAAATGTTTATAGGCTTTCTCAGTAACTTCTCTTCCTCTTGGGGTTCGGATTATAAAACCTTCCTGAATTAAGAATGGTTCGTAGACTTCTTCAATTGTTTCTCCGCTTTCGGAAACTGCGGTCGCTAAAGTTGATATGCCAACTGGTCCGCCTTTGAATTTGTCGATTATAGTTGTTAAGATTTTATTGTCCATTTCATCCAACCCATGTGTATCAACGTGTAAAGCTTTCAACGCATATTTCGCAATTTCGATATCGATTTTGCCGTTGCCTTTGATCTGGGCAAAATCACGAACCCGACGTAAAAGTGCATTAGCTATACGAGGCGTTCCACGGCTTCTTCCGGCAATTTCAATTGCGGCCTCCATAGTTATGGGCATCTTTAAAATGCTGGAACTACGCTGCACTATGGTGGTTAGAAGTTCTGTATTATAATATTGTAACCGGCTCTGTATTCCGAAACGGGCACGCATTGGCGCTGTCAATAATCCGGAGCGTGTTGTTGCTCCTACAAGTGTAAACGGATTTAAATTGATTTGGACTGTTCTGGCATTTGGCCCGGATTCAATCATGATATCAATCTTAAAATCTTCCATGGCGGAATATAAATATTCTTCAACAACCGGACTTAACCGATGAATTTCATCAATAAACAAAACATCTCTTTCTTCAAGGTTGGTAAGTAATCCAGCTAAATCTCCCGGCTTGTCTAAAACCGGTCCGGAAGTAATTTTAATTCCAACTCCCAATTCATTAGCCAAGATATTGGCCAAAGTAGTTTTTCCCAATCCCGGCGGACCATGAAACAAGGTATGATCAAGCGCTTCACTTCGCTGATTAGCGGCTTCAACGAATACTTTTAGATTATCCAACACTTGTTCCTGGCCGGTAAAATCATCAAAAGACAAAGGTCTTAACTTTTTTTCGAGGTCAAGTTCTTCAGGGTTAAAATTGGAATTGGTTGGATCAAGATTCTCGTTCATTTTACAAATATATAACAAAGTTGGGTGCAAATAAAAATGCCCTTCGGAAGGAAAGGCATTTTTATATTTTATATTATTGAATTAATGATGTAACTGTTCTTCCCCCTCTTTCATCGGAATATGTTGAGGAACAAAATCTTCATCATGTCCAGGTTTGCTGTAATCGTATGGCCATCTGTGTACGTGAGGGATCTCACCTTCCCAGTTTCCGTGGATATGTTTTATTGGAGCAGTCCATTCCAACGTATTTGATCTCCATGGGTTTTGAACTGTTTTCTTACCGTAGAAAATGCTACTAAAGAAGTTGTATAAAAACACCAATTGAAAAGCTCCACCCACTAAAGCAAAACAAGTAATGATTACATTCACATTCTGCAAATCATCAAATAATGGGAAGTTTGTATTAGTATAATATCTTCTTGGTAAACCAGCCATTCCGATAAAGTGCATCGGGAAGAAAACTCCATAAGCACAAGTTGCCGTTACCCAAAAGTGGACATAACCTAAATTTTTGTTCAACATTCTTCCGAACATTTTTGGGAACCAATGATAAATTCCGGCAAACATTCCGTAAAGAGCTGAGATACCCATTACC
The DNA here is from genome assembly GCF_025352425.1 of Flavobacterium sp. Classification (GTDB taxonomy): domain Bacteria; phylum Bacteroidota; class Bacteroidia; order Flavobacteriales; family Flavobacteriaceae; genus Flavobacterium. Next base: position 16,333 of record NZ_JANXTI010000071.1, on the reverse strand, counting down.
AAGTGGAAGTGGGCTACTACGAAATAGGTATCGTGAACGTTAATATCCAATGTACTGTCTCCAAGGATAATTCCGGTCAAACCTCCAGTGATGAAAGTGGAAACCAATCCGATTGAGAATAACATCGCAGGATTTAACTGCAGGTTACCTTTCCATAAAGTTGTGATGTAGTTGAACGCTTTTACAGCAGATGGAATAGCAATCAATAAGGTCGTAAAGGTAAATACAGAACCTAGGAATGGATTCATTCCCGAGATAAACATATGGTGACCCCAAACGATGGTTGATAAGAATGCAATTGCTATAATTGACATAATCATTGCTCGGTAACCAAAGATTGGTTTACGGGAATTGGTTGCAAGAACTTCAGATGTGATTCCTAATGCAGGTAATAATACGATATATACTTCCGGGTGACCCAAGAACCAGAATAAGTGCTCGAATAATACCGGAGAACCACCCTGATAATGTAAAACTTCACCAGCAATATAGATATCAGATAAGAAGAATGAAGTTCCGAAACTTCTATCCATAATCAACATCAAAGCTGCTGAAAGCAATACAGGAAAAGAGATTACTCCGATGATGGCTGTAATAAAGAAAGCCCAAATTGTTAGTGGCAATCTTGTCATTGACATTCCTTTTGTTCTCAAATTGATTACAGTAACGATATAATTCAAAGATCCCAATAAGGAAGCGGCGATGAAAATAGCCATTGAAACCAACCATAAAGTCATTCCCGTGCCGGAGCCTGAAATAGCCTGTGGTAAAGCACTTAATGGCGGATATATTGTCCAGCCGGCACTCGCAGGTCCCGATTCAACAAATAAAGAAGATATCATTACAACACTTGAAATGAAAAACAACCAATAGGAAATCATGTTCAACACTCCGGAGGCCATATCCCTTGCTCCAATTTGGAGTGGAATCAATAAGTTACTGAATGTACCACTTAGCGCAGCAGTCAATACAAAGAATACCATGATGGTACCGTGTATGGTTACTAATGACAAATAAGTTTCGTTAGTCATAACTCCGCCCGGAGCCATTCTTTCACCAAGGAAAAAACTAAAAATCTTAAATGATTGTTCAGGCCAGGCTATCTGCATTCTGAAAAGCATTGACATTCCAACACCGACAATACCCATAATGATTCCCGTAATCAAATATTGTTTGGCAATCATCTTGTGATCAATACTAAAAATATATTTAGTAATGAACGTGTCTTTATGGTGGTGTTCGTGTTCGTCGTGACCGTGATCGTGATTGTGAGCTTCTGCTGACATATTAGGTAAACTTTAAATTTTATTTATTTCATTTCCGCCTGAGCAACGACAGTGGTGTCTTTGCTTGTTGCATTAGTTGAATCTTTTGACTTTGTTTCTCCGGCTTCCGATGCTTTTGCTTCTGCAGCTGCAGCTTTTACGGCAAGCACAATTGTTTTTGGTGCATTTTCTTTTAGCCAGGCTCTGTATTCTTCCGGCGTGTCAACCACTACTTTCATTTGCATGTTGTAATGTGAAGCACCACAAATTTTATTACACAATAATAAATAATCAAATGTGTAAGGATCAAGTGCAGGTTCTCCTTTGGCAACTAAATCAAGGCTTTTCTTAGCTCTGATATTGTTGATGTTAGCAACCTTTTCAACCATATCTGCGTTTTCTCTCATTTCAGCAGTAGTAACTGTTGGTATGAATGAAAAATTAGTTACCATTCCGGGAACACAGTTCATTTGTGCTCTAAAATGTGGCATATACGCTGAGTGCAATACGTCTTGCGATCTCATTTTGAAGATAATCCTTGTCCCTTTTGGAATATGTAATTCCGAAGAAGTAAAGTCATCCTGTGCATTTGGATCTGATAAATCAACTCCCAGATTATTTACGCCTTCAATATATCTTACGTTTGCTTTTCCTAATACATCATCTGCACCGGAATATCTTGCTTCCCATTTAAATTGTTGTGCGTACAACTCAATTACAATCGCATCCTTATTATCTTTTTCATCCACAAACATAATATTTGTCCAGGCATATAATCCGTAAAGAATTAATACTGCCAATACAATAGCCGGTATAACACTCCAAATAAATTCTAATTTATTGCTATCGGCAAAATAAAGAGCTTGTTGCCCTTGTCTTCCTCTGTATTTAAAAGCAAAGTAGTGCAATAAGGCTTGTGTAATAGTTTGAACAATGAATATAAGAACCATCGTAATAACCATCAAATTATCAAGTTGTGGTCCGTGTTGCGAAGCTGAATCTCCAATTAAAGGGAACTTTCCGTAATACACAAGACACCAGATTGTTGTCAGGTAAATGAAAACAAGAAACCCAAACATCAAGTAACCGTTAACTTTATTATCATTATCATTTGCAACCTGCGTGTTGTTAACGTTAGCCCCGACTTGTGTTAAGTCGAATATCTTAGTTAACTGCCACAAGGCAACTGCCAATAAAACTACAACTATAAGTACCAAAAGAGTTGTCATTTGTAATTTACTTTAAATATTAATAATGAAAATGTTTACTTTCTTCAATGAAAGGATTTCGTTTTGGAAGTAACGGCACTTTTGTTAAAGCATTGAACACAACAAAAATGAATAATCCAAAGAAAAACAATAGTGCTGATATTTCTGGAATTCCGATAAACCATCTGTCACCAACTGTTCCCGGCATAATCATATTGAAGAAATCAATATAATGTCCGGTCAAAATTACGATACCTCCCATCACAACTATCCAATAAATACGTTTGAAATCGGTATTTACTAAAAGTAAAATCGGGAAAACAAAATTCATGAAGAACGCACCAAAAAACGGTAGGTTGTATAGTTCTATCCTTGTTTTGAAATAGGTAACTTCTTCAGGAATATTGGCATACCAAATCAACATAAATTGTGAAAACCATAAGTAAGTCCAGAAAACACTGAATCCAAACATAAATTTCGATAAATCGTGTATATGGCTAGAGTTTACATTTTCCAAATATCCTTTAGATTTCAGATAAATTGTCACCAATTGAATTACGGTAACACCACTCACAACAAAACTTGCAAAAACATACCATCCGAAAAGTGTACTGAACCAATGTGGATCAATTGACATAATCCAGTCCCAGGACATTATAGACTCCGAAACGATAAAGAAAACAAGAAATGCCGCTGACATTTTAAAGTTCTTTTTGTAAAAAACATCATCGTTAGCTTCGTCCTGAGCCAAACAATTTTTTCGTGATAAATAGCGGTACAAATTCCAGCCTAATAGGAAAATTGCCGCTCTTGAAATCCAAAAAGCGAAATTTAAATAGCCTGATTTACCTGCAATTATCTCGTCGTAATTTGGGCTATTTGGGTCAGCAACGCCTTCTTTCATCCATACGAACAAATGGTTAACATGGAATCCTGATAACAATAAGATTACAAAGAAAATAACCGATATTACCGGTAAATAAGCTGTAATTCCCTGCATTACCCTGAACAATACCGGAGACCAGCCTGCCTGTGCCACTTGTTGAATACCATAAAATGCTAAAACTCCCATTGTTATTAACAGGAAGAAGATACATGCAACATATAATGCTGCCCACGGTTTATTTTGTAATTGGTGAAAAACATGTTCTACATGCTCTTCGTGTTCTGCTTTAACTTCAGTTGATGATTTTACTTCTTCATGAGCTGCTACAGCTTCGTGTCCACCTTCGTGATGTGCTTCTTCAGTTTTCAGGATAGTCTCGACATCTTGAATTGTTTTTGGGGCCGACATAAAACCAATACCAATACCCAAAGCTCCTAGAAGCATTAAGATGAAAGAAAAAGTTTTTAATTTACTTGAAAAGGTATACATATCTATAACAATCAGTTTGTTTTACAATTATAATTTGCTTTTAAGTTCCAAAACATACCCTGCAATCATCCAACGCTCTTGTTGCGTCAATTGGTTTGCGTAAGAACCCATTGAATTTAATCCATACGTTTGAACATGGAAAATACTACCTACAGAAATTTGTCTGTCTTTGTAATTTGGTACTCCCAGGAATTTTTGTTGTTTTACCAATTTTCCTTGTCCATCACCGGCTGTTCCATGACAAATGGCACAATAGATCACGAATAATTCTTCCGATTTTTTCATATCAACCGCTGTAGAATCTAGTGGTGATTTTGTAATTGTTTTAGAGAAGTTATATCCTTCGGTCGTATTCGGAATTTCATAAGGTACGAATCCTCTTTTGATTGAACCGTTTGGTGGAAGCTGACCTTCTTTACCTTTTAAACCTGTTGGCGAATTGAAAGCGTCCGATTGTGAATAGGTTTCGTAAGCTACCGATTCGTACATGTTTGGCATATATTGGTAGTTCGGTTTCAAATTATCTTTACAAGACGAAAAGGAAACAACGATACCTAATACAAATGCTATTTTAAGTAAACTTTTCATATCTATATTAATGCTTATCAATTTCAACTACTTTAACTTCTACTGCGCCTGTGCTTTTGAAAAATTTTACCAATTCTTCTTCATTATCTTTTACAGAAACTTCCATTAAAAAATGGTCGTCAGTTGTTCTGACATCAGGATTTTCAGCTTGTTTGAATGGCCATAATCTACTTCTCATATAAAAAGTAATAACCATTAAATGCGCTGCAAAGAACACCGTCATCTCAAACATAATTGGCACAAATGCCGGCATATTTTGATAGTAGGCAAAACTTGGTTTACCTCCAATATCTTGCGGCCAATCCTGAATCATGATATAATTCATCATTGTCGTAGCTACTGTCAAACCAATACATCCATAAATGAAAGCACAAATAGCTAATCGTGTTGGAGCAATTCCCATAGCTTTATCCAAACCATGAACCGGGAACGGCGTAAAAACTTCTTCAATATGATGATGAGCGGCTCTTGTTTTGTGAACTGCGTCCATCAATACATCATCATCATTGTATATTGCGTGTATAACTTTATTACTACTCATAGCAATTATTAATGTTTATCTGAATGGTTATGACCTCCTAATTCTCTTTGTCTCTTGTAATTCTCTCCCGAAGATTTCAGGATTGTTTTAACCTCTGCTTGTGCAATCACTGGGAAAGTTCTGGCATATAAAAGGAATAATACAAAGAAGAAACCTATTGTTCCAATAAAAATCCCAATATCTACAAACGTTGGTTGAAACATCGTCCATGATGATGGAAGATAATCCCTGTGCAATGAGGTTACGATAATTACGAAACGCTCAAACCACATACCGATATTTACCACAATTGAGATAATGAAAGAGAACATAATACTTGTTCTTAATTTTTTGAACCACATAAACTGTGGAGAGAAAACATTACATGTCATCATCGACCAGTATGCCCACCAGTAAGGTCCGGTTGCTCTGTTTAAGAATGCATATTGTTCAAATTCAACACCGGAATACCAAGCGATAAATAACTCAGTAATATAAGCAACACCTACTATAGAACCCGTAATCATTATTACAATATTCATTAATTCGATATGTTGAATTGTGATATAATCTTCAAGATTAGATACCTTTCTCATAATGATAAGCAGGGTGTTTACCATTGCAAATCCTGAAAATACCGCACCGGCAACGAAGTAAGGCGGGAAAATCGTAGTATGCCAACCTGGTACAATCGACGTAGCAAAGTCCATACTTACAATGGTATGAACCGAAAGCACAAGTGGTGTTGCTAAACCTGCAAGTACCAAAGATACTTCTTCAAAACGTTGCCAGTCTTTTGCTCTTCCACTCCATCCAAAACTTAATATTGAATATATCTTTTTTGCAAAAGGGGTTACGGCTCTGTCTCTAAGCATTGCAAAATCCGGCAGTAATCCTGTCCACCAGAAAACCAATGATACAGAAAGATAGGTTGAGATTGCAAATACGTCCCAAAGCAACGGCGAGTTAAAATTTACCCATAGTGAACCGAATTGATTTGGAATTGGTAATACCCAATATGCTAACCATGGACGACCCATGTGAATAACCGGAAATATTGCCGCTTGGATTACAGAAAAGATAGTCATCGCTTCTGCAGAACGGTTAATCGCCATTCTCCATCGCTGACGGAATAATAATAACACGGCAGAAATAAGTGTACCGGCGTGACCAATACCTACCCACCACACGAAGTTAGTAATATCCCAAGCCCAACCAACTGTTTTATTTAATCCCCATGTTCCGATACCTGTTGAAATGGTATAAATGATACAGCTGATTCCCCAAAGGAAAGCTATTAATGCAATAGTAAATACAGTCCACCACTGTTTGTTAGCTCTTCCTTCAATTGGAGCAGCTATATCTACAGTTATATCGTGATATGATTTTTCACCTATAACTAATGGTTTTCTAATGGGTGCTTCGTAATGAGACGACATATTCCTTTATTTCTTAATTAATATTTTTTATACTACGTATTTCTAACTTTAACGTGATAAAACACATTTGGCTTTGTACCAACACTTTCTAATAAGTGATACATTCTTTTATCTTCGGATAGTTTTGTAACCTGATCTTCTTTATTGTTAACATCTCCAAAGACAATAGCGCCAGTTGAACAGGCTGCCGAACAAGCCGTTTGGAATTCGTCAACGTTTACTTCTCTTCCTTCGCGTTTTGCTGTTAAGATTGTCAACTGTGTTTTTTGAATACACATAGAACATTTTTCCATAACTCCACGTGAACGAACGTTTACATCCGGATTAAGAACCATACGTCCTAAATCATTATTCATATGGAAATCAAACTCGTCATTATTATTATACAAGAACCAGTTAAAACGACGCACTTTATACGGACAGTTGTTTGCGCAGTAACGAGTACCAACACATCTGTTATAAGCCATTTGGTTTTGGCCCTGACGACCATGCGAAGTTGCTGCCACAGGACAAACAGTTTCACAAGGTGCATGATTACAATGTTGACACATTACAGGTTGGAAAGATATTTGTGGATTATCAGCCGGATTTTCCATTTCTCCAAATCCACCTAATGAGCCTTTTTTACCAAATAAACCTTCAAAATTTTCTTTTTTCTCGTTGTCTTCAGCAAAAGTATCTTCTGATGAATAATATCTGTCAATACGCAACCAGTGCATATCACGACTTCTTCTGATTTCTGCTTTACCAACAACCGGAACGTTGTTTTCAGCATGGCAAGCAATTACACAAGCACCACAACCGGTACAAGCATTCAAATCTATCGAAAGATTAAAATGGTGACCAACTGAACGGTCAAATGAATCCCATAAATCAACTTTAGTTGCTTCTACTTCTTTGTGATCCAAAGAAACCATAGGAACAGTATTCCATTCTTTAGCATCTTTAGTATTGAAAATAGTCAAATTTGTTTCTTTGATAATATCGCCTCTACCCATCAAGGTTTTTTGTGACTGAACACACGAAAACTCATGTTCTCCGCTTGCTTTAGCGATAGTAACTGATTGTACATTATTAAAATTAGCATAGAATGCATAAGCATTAAGACCAACTTGCATTTCTTCTTTTAATCCTACTTTTTTGCCATACCCCAAAGCCAAACCTAGAGTTCCTTTTGCTTGTCCTGGTTGAATTATAACCGGAACATTCTCCAGTTTTATTCCATTAACAGTTAAGGTTGCATAACTTCCGTTAAGACCACCGTTAGCTACTATTCTGTTTTCAAAACCTAATTCTTTTGAATCCGCATCAGCTTTAGAAATAGTAACATAGTTATCCCAGGCAACTCTTGTAATTGGATCTGGGAACTCTTGCAACCATGGATTGTTAGCTTGTTGACCATCACCTAAACCTGTTTTGGTATACAATACCAATTCAAATCCGTTTGCTGTTTTTGATTGTGCCAAAGTGTTAGCCGCAGCAGCATAATCTCCTGAACTTGCCGATGCACCGGCTGGAGTTCCAACAGCAACACCATCGTGAACCGTTTGGTTCCATGAAGCGCCATTTGTATAAGAAGCAGCATTCGCTTTTATATAATCATAGTAATCCGCGCTGTTTTCATTCCATGATAGTAATCCTTCCTGGAATTGTTTAGAGCTGAATAATGGACGGATTGTTGGTTGGGTCAAAGAATAAGTCCCTTTGGTCAACATTAAATCATTCCAAGTCTCTAAATAATGAGGTGCCGGAACTGCAATATTTGTGATTGAAGCTGTTTCATCTTCTCTTATAGAAAATGCAGCAGATAATTTTACTTTTTTCAATCCGCTTACAAATTTAGCGCTGTCGGCTAAAGTATAAACTGGATTTACGCCACTCATAATCAAAGTATGAACACTTCCTGCATTCATATCAGCAATTAATTGAGCTACTTTTTCGTTTGAACCTTTTCTGATTTGACGTGTTCCGATAGTTGAAAATGCTTCACTAGCCAAAGCTGAATTAATAGCTAAAACTAATAATTGTGCATTTTTATCCTGAATTCCTGAAACTAAAAGTCCTTTTGTCCCTTCAGCTTTTAACTGTTGCGCTGCTTTGGTAACTACCTCTTCGTTAGCCACTTTTCCGGTTGATATTGCAGAACCTGTAATTACATTGTATATTTTAACTAAAGCTTGTTTTTGATTAGCAATTGTCATTGGAACACGCTTATCAGCAGCAGCTCCAGACAAAGTCATGTTAGCTTCAAACTGATAGTGTTTTGACATTTTTCCCGCTTGTGGAACTCTTCCTTTTGCGTATCCAGAATCAAAACTTCCACCTTGCCAATCTCCTAAAAAGTCAGCACCGATAGAAACAATTGTATTCGCTTTTGAGAAATCATAATCAACCAAAGCTCGTTCTCCGTAAGCAGCTTCGAATGCATCAAGAGCAGCAGACTCAGAAACAGCGTCATAAGTCACGTGTTTTGCAGTTGGGTTTTTTGCGATAAATTCAGCTATTAACTTTTCGGTTGATGGACTTGCTAAAGTATTTGTCAATAAAACAACTTGTCCGCCTTTAGTTTTTGCATCCGCTAAACTTGCTTTAATTTTTAAATCTGCTTCCTGCCAGGTAGCGTTTTTTTGAGCCACTTTCGTTATTTTCAAACGCATACTATCATATAATGACAATACCGAAGCGTGAACTCTTGCATTGGCAGCGAATTTTGCACCAGCAATAGTGTTGTTTTCTATTTTTATTGGACGCCCTTCACGGGTTTTTACTAATAAGTTAGCGAAATCGAAACCATCAAACATAGAAGTTGCATAATAATCTGCAACACCTGGAATAACTTGTTCCGGTTGTAAAACGTAAGGAATTGATTTGTGTACCGGGCCTTCGCAGGCAGCTAATGTTGCAGCTGCTGTTGTAAATCCAACGTATTTCAAGAAATCACGACGAGTAGTTGAAGAAGAAGATAATGCTTCTTTGTCAGATAGAAATTCGTCTGTTGGAATTTCCTCTACAAATTCATTATTTCTAAGCGCCTCAACAATAGAACTGTTTTCGTTTAGTTCCTCAACACTTTTCCAGTATTTTTTGTTCGATGACATCGTATATAAATATTAGCTTCTTAAATTATTTTATTAATAGTGGCACTTACCACATTCAATTCCTCCCATTTGGGCCGCCGTCAATTTGTCAACGCCATATCTTTTGGAAAGTTCTTCGTGAATTTTTGTGTAATAGGCATTGCCTTCCATTTTCACATCGGTTTCGCGGTGGCATTTGATACACCAACCCATTGTTAATGGAGCAAATTGTTTTTGGATTTCGTATGTCTCCACCGGACCGTGACATTTTTGACATTCAATTCCGGCAACGGTTACGTGTTGTGAGTGATTGAAATAAGCAAAGTCAGGTAAGTTGTGAATACGAACCCATTTTACCGGATTTGTTTTTCCGGTATATTTTGATCCATCCCAACCAACAGCTGCATATAATTTTTTAATTTCCCCGTCGTAAAATGCTTTTGAATACTCAGAAGTAGCTGTTGTATCAGATACCTCAGCAATATTTTTGTGGCAATTCATACAAACATTCAGAGAAGGAATTCCTGCATTTTTACTTACCCTTGCAGAAGAGTGGCAATATTTACAATTGATTCCGTTGCTTCCGGCATGAATTCTGTGAGAATAATGAATCGGCTGGATTGGCTGGTAATCCTGATCAACACCTATTTGCATCAAGTAACCATACACAAAGAATCCGCTAGCTAATAATAAGATTATACAAGAAACTAACACTAGAAACTGATTTTTTGCAAAAGCTCTCCAAATTGGCAAACCTTTTTCTTTTTCGGCAACTTCAATACCGTTTGCTTTGGCTACTTTGGTCAATACATTGTTAACAAAGAACAACATGATTACCAACATCAACAGCACTAAACAGAGAGCCCCAAGGATAACATTGTTTGAAATTCCACTGTCACTTCCTCCGGTCCCAGGAACTACACCTGGCGGTTTTATAGGCTCTGGTTTTGGCTCGCTTGTATACGCTAAGATATTATCAACATCCTGTTTAGATAATTGAGGAAACGCTGTCATTACTGACTTGTTGTTTTCAGCAAATAATTTAACCGCATCAGCATCACCTGATTTTATCAAAGCAGAACTGTTGGCAATCCAACCATAAAACCAGTCTTTGGCATGACGCCCTGTAACACCTCTAAGAGCCGGACCTGTCATTTTTCTGTCGAGGTTGTGACAAGCTGCACAATTAGTGTTAAACAATGCTTTTCCTGCTGCTGCGTCACCTCCAGCGGTTGCGGTTGGTGCTGCTGTAGCTGTAGCAGTTGCTGGAGTTGCTGCTGCTTGCGGAGTTGCTTGTGAAAATGAAGTGAAGGAGAAAGTTAGCATTAAAGCTAAACTGTAGATTATCTTCCTTGAAATCGAATTATGGTTACCCACTTTTTTCATATAATATAGTAATTATCGGCTGATGTTGGCATGATTTTTTCTGAGTAACGCTCAGTAAAATTTTAACACTTTATTTAAAAACTTGGACAAAAATACGACTTAAGACTTATTCTCAAAACCTTAAATATATCTTAAATTCAATTTATATTAATTCTAAATAGTGTTTTCTCTTTTGTTTAATTCTATATGTTTTACATTTGTATAAAAATCAAACAATTATGCAGTTTTTAAAAAGAATAAAATTTATTTTCACCACGCTGACTGTGGTATTTCTGTCGCAAAAAAGCTATAGTCAGGAGGCTAAAGTAAGTGTAACGCAAGATCCAAAGTTTGAGCAACTTTTAAATGAAAAACGTAAAATAAACAGTTCCATTACGATAAATGACCGCTATAAAATTCAGATTTTTAACGGTGATACTGAAACTTCCAAAAAAACGTTGCTTGATTTTAAAAGAGAAAATAAAAATATTGATGCCACTATTGTTTTCAGTACGCCATTATACAAAGTTTGGGTCGGCAATTTCAAAACCCGGATTGAGGCCGAAAAAAACCTCAGCGATTTAAAAAAGAAGTATCCAAATGCATTTTTGATAAAGCCGAATAAATAAAAAAGTCCCGAATGATTCGGGACTTTTTTGTTTGTATTTATTTCATCTTTTTCTTCACTTCCACTTCCTGGAAAGCTTCGATTATGTCAAGTTGTTCAATCTCGTTGTAATTCTTAATCTGCATACCACAATCGTATCCTTTTGCAACATCTTTTACGTCGTCTTTAAAACGTTTCAGTGTGGATAATTCACCAGTGAAAATAACTACACCTTCACGAATAATCCTGATTTTGGAATTCCTGAAGATTTTACCATCGGTAACCATACAACCCGCGATAGTTCCCACTTTAGATACTTTGAAAATCTCTCTGATTTCTGCAGTACCGGTAACTTCTTCCTTCATTTCAGGGGAAAGCATACCTTCCATCGCGTCTTTCAAATCGTTGATTGCGTCATAAATAATAGAATAACTTCTGATGTCGATTTCTTCTTTTTGCGCTATCTGACGGGCATTTCCAGCCGGACGCACATTAAATCCAATGATAATCGCATCCGATGCAGAAGCCAACATTACGTCAGTTTCGGTAATTGCTCCGACCCCTTTGTGGATAATATTGATTTGGATTTCATCCGTAGACAATTTAGAAAACTCACTCGAAAGTGCTTCTACAGAACCATCAACGTCTCCTTTAAGGATAATATTTAACTCCTTAAACTGACCCAACGCAATACGACGACCAATTTCCGCCAAGGTAATATGACGTTGTGTCCTAACGGATTGCTCACGCATCAATTGTAAACGTTTAGTTGCGATTTGTTTTGCTTCTCTTTCGTCCTCAAAAACGTTGAATTTGTCTCCAGCTGTTGACGCACCATCCAAACCTAAAATGGAGATTGGTGTTGACGGTCCGGCCGACATTACATTGTGACCTCTTTCATCGTGCATGGCTTTCACTTTTCCGTGATTTTTTCCTGCCAATACATAATCTCCTACTTTCAAAGTTCCTGATTGTACCAATATTGTTGATACATAGCCTCTTCCTTTGTCTAACTGTGCTTCCACAACAGTTCCTACAGCAGGTTTATTTGGATTTGCTTTTAAGTCTAATATTTCAGCTTCAAGCAACACTTTTTCCAATAATTCTTTTACGCCTGTTCCTTTTTTGGCAGAGATATCATGCGATTGGTATTTCCCACCCCAATCTTCTACCAATAAATTCATAGCGGCTAATTTCTCCTTAATCTTTTCAGGATTAGCGCCTTGTTTATCAATTTTATTAATCGCAAATATCATCGGGACATTAGCTGCTTGCGCGTGGCTAATAGCTTCTTTGGTTTGTGGCATGATGTCATCATCCGCAGCAACCACAATGATAGCAATATCGGTAACCTGCGCTCCACGGGCACGCATCGCGGTAAACGCTTCGTGACCTGGTGTATCAAGGAAAGTGATTTTTTGTCCACCTTCAAGCATTACGGCGTAAGCACCAATGTGCTGTGTAATTCCACCTGATTCTCCGGCAATTACATTTTCATTTCGTATATAATCCAGCAACGAAGTTTTACCGTGGTCAACGTGACCCATTACGGTTACAATTGGTGCGCGGGATACTAAATCTTCTTCTTTATCTGCAACAACTTCAATCGAATCTTCAATATCAGATGTAATAAATTCTACTTCAAAACCAAACTCATCAGCAACTATTGATAATGTTTCGGCGTCCAATCTTTGGTTCATTGTTACCATGATTCCAAGTGACATACAGGTCCCGATTACTTTTGTAATAGGCACATCCATCATCGTAGCTACTTCACCAACAGTAACAAATTCTGTTACCTTGATTGTTTTGCTTCCTTCTTCAAGAGCCTGCATTTCATCTTCACTTCGTTGACGGTGCGTATCACGCTTATCTCTTCTGTATTTTGCCGCTTTGGATTTGTTTCCTTTTCCTTGAAGACGTTCTAACGTTTCTTTGATCTGATTTTTAACTTCTTCTTCCGTTGGCTCCACTTTTTGAACTATAGCAGGACGATTTCCTTTTTGGAAACCGCCACCGCCAGGTTTTGCAGCACCAGGTTTGTTAGGTCCAAAAGCATTTCCTCCGCCTCCGCCTCCAACAACAGGTTTCCCTGGTTCCGGTTTGCCGGGAATTCGCTTTCTTTTATTTTTGTTGGCATTGGCATTGGCATTAGCATTCGCAGCTTGTTGAGCAGTTTGTCCAGTTGCCGGAGTTGCCGGTTTAGCAGCGTCTTTTTTAAACTCCTCTTTTTTCTTTTTGGGTTTATTAAATTGCGCTAAATCTATTGTTTGCCCGGTGTGTATTGGTCCGGTAAGATTTTGATATTGTGTTGTATGCGTTTCGTCAATTGGCTCTTCAGCAACTGGCGCTGCAACTTTTTCTTCTTTTGGAGCAGCCGTTGGTGCCTCTTCTTTTTTAGCACTAACTTCTTTCTTTTGCTTCGCCTGTTCGCTGACGCTCGAGTCAACAACTGGCTTTGGCTCTTGAACTGGTTTTATTGCTTGAACCGGAGCAGCTGTTGCTTTTGGTTCCAAGTCTATTTTCCCAACTTGTTTTGGTGCAATTACCGTTGCTTTCGCTTTGATCAACTCTTGTTGTTGCTGACGGTCTTCTTCAAGCTTGCGTTTGCCTTCGATTTCTTTTTCTCTTTCAACCCGAAGTGCTTCTTTTTCTTTTCTTATTTCTTCACTGACTCCTTTCGAAGCTTCTTTATTCCCTTTGTCACCGGCAAATTGTCCGCAAAGAATAGAATATACATCATCGGAAACTTTTGTGTTTGGGCTTGCCTCAATGACAATGCCATTATCCTTAAGATAATCCACAGCTCTTTCCAAAGAAATATTCAATTCCCTTAAAACTTTATTAATTCTAATATTTCCTTCAGACATAAAATCTTATTAATGTTATCTATTTTGTGTGAAAGATTAGTCCTGGAACTCTTCTTTCAATATTCTTATTACTTCCAAAATGGTTTCTTCTTCTAAATCGGTTCTTCTCACTAAATCAGCAACATCCTGATTCAAGATACTTCTTGCAGTATCCAATCCTATTTTTGCAAATTCGTCGATTACCCAACCATCAATTTCGTCTGAGAACTCTGTTAATTCAACATCATCTTCTTCAATTGCAGCACCTTCTCTTATTACGTCTAATTCGTAACCTGTTAAAAGTCCGGCCAATTTAATGTTGTGTCCACCACGCCCGATTGCTTTTGAAACTTCTTCTAATTTAAGGAAAACTTCTGCTCTTTTTTTCTCTTCATCGATTTTAACTGAAGATACTTTTGCAGGACTTAACGCCCTAGTAATATAAAGCTGCAAATTGGAAGTATAGTTGATTACGTCAATGTTTTCGTTTCCAAGCTCACGAACAATTCCGTGGATTCTTGAACCTTTCATACCAACACACGCACCAACAGGATCAATTCGGTCATCATAAGAATCGACCGCTACTTTTGCTTTTTCACCTGGAATTCTGACCACATTTTTAATCATAATCAAACCGTCAAAAACTTCCGGAATTTCTTGTTCGAATAATTTTTCCAGAAATTTATCTGCTGTTCTCGACATGACAATTTGCGGTTTATTCCCTTTCAATTCGACGCTTTCGATGATGCCACGAACGTTATCTCCTTTACGAAAAAAGTCGGATGGAATTTGTTTTTCTTTTGGTAAAACAATTTCGTTTCCTTCGTCATCAATTAGAATTACAACTCTTGGACGAACATGGTGCACTTCCGCTGTGTAAATTTCGCCAATTAAATCCTTGAATTGTTTGTACAGGTTGGTATTGTCGTGTTCGTGAATTTTAGAAATCAAGTTTTGACGTAAAGCAAGGATAGCTCTTCTTCCAAGATCGATAAGTTTCACCTCTTCTGAAACTTCTTCACCAATCTCGAAATCGGCTTCAATTTTTCTTGCTTCTGTTAAGGTAATTTCTTCATTTTCAAGATCTAAATCTTCGTCGGCAACAACGATTCTTCTTCTCCATATTTCCATATCGCCTTTATCAGGATTGATAATAATATCAAAATTATCATCAGAACCGTATTTCTTTTTCAATGCATTTCTAAATACATCTTCCAAAATCGCCATAAGCGTTACCCGATCAATAAGTTTATCGTCTTTAAACTCTGAAAACGAATCGATTAATGCAATATTCTCCATGCCTAAATTTAATTAAATATTATTGTAACAATTGCTTCTTTTATATCTGAATAAGGAACTTCACGTTTGTGCTCAACCGTTTCTTTTCCTTTTCCAATTTTCTTTGGTTCTCTTGCTGTCCATGTCAATGTGATATTATCATCAGTAACATTTTCCAGCTTTGCTTCTATCGTTTCGGTAGCTGTTTTTACTTTCAATGTTCGTCCAATATTCTTCCGATATTGTCTGACCAGTTTTAATGGTGTAGAAACTCCTGCCGAAGCTACTTCCAATGCATAATCCTGTTCTTCACGATCTAAATTACTGTCAATGACCCGACTGATATCTATACAGTCCTGCAAATTAACACCGTTATCGCCATCTAAAGTCACTATCACTTTTAATGTTTCGGTAACTGTTAAATCCACCAAAAACAAAGAAGGTTTTTCTTTTAATCCTTCTTCCAGTAACTCCAAAATTTTATCTCTAAATGCCATAGTTGTATAAAAAGAGGGAAGCATTGCTTCCCTCATTATTTAATTTTGAATGGTAAATAACGGTGCAAATATAGTTATTTTTTTATAAACCAAAAATTGTTATCATATCAAAAAAAAATAATATCTTTAACCCGTTGGGTGTAATTAAATTGTTTGATTTTTAATATTGTTTATTGGTCTGTCAAATATGAATTTATTGATATACTGAACCAATGTTAATGCTGTTATTTTTGCTAAAATTCTTGTTTTAAAACCTTCAAAAGTT
>NZ_JANXTI010000070.1 GCF_025352425.1 Flavobacterium sp. | reverse complement strand
AAAACTTTTGAAGGTTTTAAAACAAGAATTTTAGCAAAAATAACAGCATTAACATTGGTTCAGTATATCAATAAATTCATATTTGACAGACCAATAAACAATATTAAAAATCAAACAATTTAATTACACCCAACGGGTTATCTTATTTATTTAAAGCTATCGAGAATAATGGACAACCAACTCTTTTAGATAAATACAAAGGGTTGCCTTTAGATTGTTCTGAAACTATCCGACAATCATATTATTTCTATTTTGAAGAAGTGCCTATTTGTCACAGCGCATCATATTTTTATCTATATGAGCTTCTTAATTTTGACTATAATAAGTCAATGAATTTAAGAGAAATAGCAAAAAAAGATTTAAAGCTATGGCATCCTGAAATTTATAAAAGTAAACAAAAAAAAATCAGTTTTAATAATTGGCTTGGACTTGACTACTTTGAAGAGCTACAACTTATTAAGGATAGATTTCATAAATATTCAAAATGGCGAATAATTTTTTTTCTCTATGATATAGACATAGATTAGTTCAAAACCTCTTAATTAATTTAAAAGATTACCGCCAAAGTTTGAAATGATGATGATTTCATTTCGTGACTTGTGACGGTAATTTTTTATTTATTGCAATACCATTGCAATGATTTATTTGAATAATTGCAATGGTTTTGATACTGAAATAATGTTATCGTTTTGTAACCCTGTTACCACACATTAAAATTAAGTGGGATAGGATGTTACTTTTGTTGATTTGTTGAAATCAGGTTGTAGAGCCTTTTATTTAATAGGTTTGTGACTTCAACAAATTGTCAACAAGCTGTCAAAAAATAACTGAATACCCCGAAATATATTCTGTTGACA
The DNA here is from genome assembly GCF_025352425.1 of Flavobacterium sp. Taxonomy (GTDB): domain Bacteria; phylum Bacteroidota; class Bacteroidia; order Flavobacteriales; family Flavobacteriaceae; genus Flavobacterium. The sequence continues at coordinate 4,336 of NZ_JANXTI010000070.1, read as the reverse complement.
GCTTGTTGATGTCCTGTTGCCCTGTAAAGTACTGTTTTTATTGATTTTTTTCTTGTCCGTCAACAAATCAACAATTATTTAATAAACTCCTCTTTCTTGAAAGTATAGAATCTTCCCTTTCGATTTTCAGTATAAACACTCCATTTCCCGCTATTCATTGTAGATAAATCCAAACTGTAAAAATTGTAGCTGCTATTTTTAGGTTCAAGTTTAAAATTCTCTGTAATTATTTTAGACACATAATTTTTGCCTACTCTGATATTGGCTAGGTTTAATTGTTCGTGCAAATCTTTAGTAGTATAATACAATTCATCTAATTCAAGAGTGCAGAACTGGTCAATTAAAAACTCTTCAATTTCCTTTTCAATAGAAGTTCTGTTTCCACGAACTAAAACATCTAATGCTTTGGTATAAATCTGCTCTTTAGTAAACCACATTCGGGTTGTTCTTTGGGTTTCGATTTTCCTATGAGTTAAATGATATGCGAATGAAGCAATTTCTTTTCTCATTTGCTCTAATAAGTCCGGATTTTCTTTTACAAAAGGATTGACTTTAATTACCCAGTAACGAATTTCTAAATCATCAATCTTAATAAAGTTTTCTTCATTATTTGAACATAGAATAAACTTGCCGAAAAACTCTATTTCAGCCTTATCAACTCCTTTTCCCTCTAGTTTGTAATGATTAGAAGTTGAAAGGTTTTTAATGCGCTCACTGTCTTCTTTTTTGTCCAGTAAAACTTCGTCAACTGCCACAATTAATTTTCCCGCCCAATCGGAATTAAAACGGCTTCTAAAGTCTTCATTTTTATTGATGGTCATATTGCCCTCAAAAATCAGTTTTAAGAGTTTTAGAAATGTACTTTTACCTGTGTTTCGCTCTATACTTACCAAACACAATATAGGCAAGATTTGACTGGGGTACTTCCAAAGAATTGTTAAATAATCTAATGCTAATTCATACTGTTTACCAAAAAGGTGTTGCAGAAAGAGTTTTATACTTTCCCAATCTCCTTTTTCATTCACAGAATAAGAAAGAGGTTCATACTTATTGTAAAAATTATTAATCTCTCTTTGATAATTAATGTGTGACGGAAATGTGCAGAAAGTTTCATATTTTTTTATGCCTTTCAAACTGTCTTTCCCAAAATCATCAATAATGGTGGCTTTATTCCATTTTATTAATGATTTCATATTATCGCCACTCATAAGAGGGCATAATACCTCCTTGAAATATTCTGTTCCCACACGGATATACTTTTTCATATTTCAAAAATTATAGATGCCATTTTTGAAGGGTCAAAGTTATTAGAGTGCTTATTTTTCCTGATTGTGATTAAAACACCATGCAATTCGGAATCTTTTAATAAAACACTATTGATATTGTTTGATAATAATTTAAAATTATGATTATCGTAGCCTTTTATAAGTTGCCCAATTAATTCGCAGGATTCAATATATTTTCCAGTTGAATAAACTATATTATTATCTCTATTATAATCCACTCGTAACCTCGCAAAATCGTTTTTTAAGAAATTCAAATGACTTAAAGCATCTGAAATTAAAGCTTGATTATTAATTTGCATAAAAAAAGCGTTTTAAAGTTGACCAAATTGGTTTTTTTGATTCAATGATTTGAAAACTTCACTTTTTTTATAGCGAACTTTATTTCCAATGCGATAGGCAGGAATAATATCTTTTTTAGTCCAGTCCCATAAAGTAACTAAACTAACCGAAAGGAGTTTTGCAGTTTCTTCTCTTGTTAATAATGTTTCATTATCGGGATTTTGCGAATTAGTAGCATACCCTTTAAGTGCGAGTGTGATGTCTCTGACGATTTCGTTCTTAAAATCATTAGCGTTTGTGCTTTCGAGTTGCAAGATTTCTTTAACCATAATTTAATTATTTATTTTATTAATTATGGCACAAACTTAATTTAGTCGAATGGGGTTAAAACTATTAGGGTAACCCTGATGGTTACCCTAATAGTTTTTTTATAATTTCATCTGCTTGTTTTCTGTCGTTTAAAAGTTTTTCTGAATTTTCAGAACTTTTTTTGTCAAGCTCAAGATAAATCTTTTTAATGTTGTCTTTATTTTTACCTAGTAAATGACTAAGTATTTCGCCTTTTTTTGTTGCACTTATACTGCTCCAATCTTTTATGTTTATGATTTCCTCAAGTAGAAAAACTTGTAATGAAGTATCAACAAAACTTGATTTCTGTCTAGTGTTTTTTAGTTTATTAATTTGCTCTTTACAAAAGTCTATTTGTGTCTTTATCGTGTAATATTTGACCCATGTACTTAAAATCTCTTTGGGAATATCTGACAATTCAAAATCTGAAGTTAAATACTTCTCAATAAAAGTAATTTCTCTAGTAAGGCAATCATAGATTAATTCCTGCCAATTTGCAAACCCATTAAACTCTTTTATTTCAGCATAAACAAGATATTCCGACTCATTTTTAACTTGCGAATATAAATCCTTGTGCTTTTTTTCTAAGTATTTTATTTTTTCAGTGCTTTCAATTCTGCCTTCTAAATTGGTCAAAATCTTGTTTAAATCAAATTGCGTATCTGTTGCTACAACTTCGACAAAAAAGCGAATGGAATTATATATTTCTTTTAAAATGTCTTGATTTATATAATACTCTTTTGCTCCTAATGTTATCATAGTATCAAATTCTATTGAATCAGTTTTCACATTGTCAATTAAAAATTCATCTTCAATAAAAACATTGTGCAAAACAAGGTTGTCAATATTTGAAAGTATTAATTCTTCGAGCTTAAATTTCTTTACAAATTTTCTGTTTTCTATTTCTTCGTAATCCATTATTATTTTTTTATGTAGATTATCTTAGTGTCTATTTTGTTCCTTTCAACCCAAAAATAACCTTTTATATTTTCAATTTTATAAAACGAAAATTAATCAAGCTAACTATTTCACTGAATTAATCATTATCGGACAATAATAGAAAAAGAAATTAAAAAACTGAATGTTTTTTTTGAAATTGGGACAACCGTCGGACAAGAAGAGAATAAAAAAACCGTAAACACTTATTTATAAGTAGTTTACGGTTTAGTGTTGCGGAGAAAGAGGGATTCGAACCCCCGGACCTGTTACAGTCAACAGTTTTCAAGACTGCCGCAATCGACCACTCTGCCATTTCTCCAATAGTCGGGACATCAATTTCTCTCAATGCGGTTGCAAATATAGTAACCTTTTTGATTTTGCAAAAAGATTTTCGTTAAAATATCTACTTATTTTTTAGGGTTATAAAATATTCGTTTAACTAAGTCCTGTTTAACAAAAATTATTGACTTTTTACATGCGCTTTTGCGTTCACAACGTCACTTGCTTATTGCTTGTTCAAGTTACCTATTCAACAATTTTCAGATGTGGTTTTGCCATTACTTTTGATTAAATAGTATAAAGTTATGGCTACTGGATTATATTTTTATGCTCCCGTTTCATCGTTAGGTGCATCAACAGGCTTGGATTGTGGAGAACCTATTTGGCGAAAATAAATAGACAAACCCACTATTGCAAATACGGATAAGAATTCACTTTGCCAGTTCTGGAAAGACTCAAACCACAATCGCGATCCGCACAAGTAATCGCCAAGCGTTTCCAAATGCTTGCCCTTGAATTCATTTTGAAGGTTTTCGTCCTTTAGGCTCCCAAGCACATGTAGAGCAAAAGATAATATAAATAAAATAAAAAGGCTTAAGGTAAGTGAATGTTTATATAACGTCAGCCATATTCCTCCTTTTTTTACCGACCAAGGTGCATTTTTGCGTCTTGCTGAAGGTTCTCTGTCTACTTCTTCCTGACCTGCAAAACCTTTCGACTCGGAAGATCCTTTTTGTTTTAAGAAAATGGTAAGCCACACAAAAAGAGCCATTTGAAGAAATTCGCTTTCCAAATTTTCGAATGTTGCTTCAATAAAATGTCCTGAAAAAAAATACTGGGACAAAGTAACTGCGCTTGCGCCACCTTCTGTTAATTCCTTATTGTATTCTCTAATGCCACAAATTATCTGCCCTGACATTGCTCCAACAAAAAGTATAAGGAATACAATGGATAGACCGTTATGTTGAAGGAATTTTTTCATTTCTTCACGATTTTCATTTTGGATGTTGAAAGATATGGATTCATCGTATTGTTTTTAAATGTTTTTGATATAAAAAAAAAGCCTGCTCCATTAAAAATGTTGCAGGCCCACCTTAACTTAGTAACCAATAATACTATTCTTTTTCTCCACTTGTGGCATCGAAATTAATAGTATTATAAGCCGCCTCTGTTAATGTAATGTCGGCTTCTTTTTCCTCAGCCAA
>NZ_JANXTI010000021.1 GCF_025352425.1 Flavobacterium sp. | reverse complement strand
TCTAAAACTCTAAAATAATTTTTTACTATATTTGACATAGATATTGGTTTGTTTGGCGACATCAAGATACTGAATTTCAGTATCTTGACCAATATCTAATCAATTTATTTTACTTCAAATAATTACACCCAACGGGTTAATTATACTTAAAAACTATAGTAAATGTAGTTCCTTTTCCAACATTACTTGCGACTGAAATAGTTCCACCCATACTTTCAACCTGAGATTTAACTAAATACAACCCTAAACCTTTACTATCCGGGTAATTGTGGAATCGTTGATACAGCCCAAAAATCTTATCCATATTCTTATCCAAATCTATACCTATTCCGTTGTCCTTGAATGTTATTATTAGGTTGTCGTCTACTAACTTAGTCCCAACAGTAACTCTTAATTGTCTAACAGGATCTCTATATTTTATAGCATTTGTTAGTAAATTTAGAAAAATACTTTCTAAATACGATTTGTTTATATCTAAAATTGTGACGTCTTCTAAATCAATTTTCAGAATAGGTTTGTGAACGCTAATCAGGAAACTAAGTTGGTTAAACACATTTTCGAATACGTCTTTAATCAATACTTTTTCTTTTTGAATTGAAGGGTTGTCTTTAATGATTATTACCTTAACTAAATCGTTTATCGTTTCATTTAATAAATGGGTTGATTTTGAAAACCCGGTGATTATTTCTTTTAATTCCGGATCTTCAATAGTGATATCCTCAATAAGGTTTAGTAGTCCGGTTAAATTGGATAATGGCGCCCTTAAGTTATGTGAAGTAATATAAGAGAACTGCTTTAGATCCTTATTGTTCTGGGTTAACTCCCGTATGAGTTGTTCTCTTTCTTTTTCTCTTTCTTTTTCCTCGGTAACATCTCTTTGTATCGAAATCCAATGCGAATGTTCTCCTTCTTTATCTGTTACGGGAATCATCGAAAAGTTAACCCAAAATTCCTCCTCACTCTTTTTATAACTTATAGTTTCAATAAAGCATTCTTTATATTCCTGAATAGCTGTCTTTAGTTTGTCAAATTCTAAAATGTCTGATTTTTTTCCGAAGAACATTTCAGGAGATTTCCCAATCACTTCATCTGCGGGATAACCTGTCATATCAGTAAAAGCAGAATTGACGAATATAATATTTGGTATGGCACTTTCGGAAGTGTCAATATCTGTAATCATTACCGAGTCCTTCGACTGCGTAATTACCGTTTCAAGTAGCCTAAGTCGCTGTTCTTCCTGTTTTTGTTTAGTAACGTCTTGAATTGCCCCAATCATTCTGATAGGTTTTCCACTGGCATCTTTAACCAAAAATCCCCTGTCAAAAACATATTTGGAACTCCCATCCGCACATTGAAAACGGTACTCATCCTGCCATTTTTCGGTTTTTTGCTCTAAAAAAGAATACAGTTTAACCGACATTTTTAAACTGTCTTCAGGATGAATCCGGTCGAACCACCATTTCGATGTTGTACCTACATCTTCTTTTTTATAACCAAAAACACCCTGTATACCTTTGTTCCAAACAAAACTGTCATTCTTCATTTTCCAATCCCAGATAGTGTCACTCGTTGCTTTGGCTACAATATCATATCGTTCGTTTGATTCCTTGATTTCAATATTGGTCAGATGTAATTTTTCAAACACAGATTTATTTTTCATTTCATTTTGATATAAAATGAATTTTAAGATTAAACCTGAGACAACAATAAAAAGTACATCCTTTAGGTAAAGGTATTTGAAAACGGATTCGAGATTCGATCCTGACAAATAAATTACAAATACTTTATGGACAATGATTGCCATAAACATTAAAATAAGGACGTATATTAATGTTATTCTATTTGAATTATTTTTCATTACTCAAATATATATAATTTCAAATAAGTTTTAGAATTTAACCAAAAACTTATTAAGGATTTTATAAACTGAACTCCATTTTTACAAAATAGTTAACTAATTGTTTATTGGTTTTTATTCTAAAAATAAAGTGTACCTTTGCACCTTCAAAAAAACACAGATGGAATCTATAAGAAACATTGCTATTATTGCTCACGTTGACCACGGAAAAACAACTTTGGTTGACAAAATCATGTATCACTGTCAGTTATTTCGTGAAAACGAAAACACAGGTGATTTAATTTTAGATAACAACGATTTAGAGCGAGAAAGAGGAATTACGATTACTTCAAAAAACGTTTCGGTTGTATATAAAGGAACAAAAATCAATATTATCGATACTCCAGGTCACGCTGACTTTGGCGGAGAAGTGGAACGTGTATTAAACATGGCTGACGGAGTTTGTCTTTTAGTAGATGCTTTCGAAGGTCCAATGCCACAAACGCGTTTCGTATTGCAAAAAGCAATCGACTTAGGTTTAAAACCATGCGTAGTTATAAATAAAGTAGATAAGGAAAACTGTACTCCGGAAGAAGTGCACGAGAAAGTTTTCGACTTAATGTTTGAACTAGGGGCAGAGGAATGGCAGTTGGATTTCCCAACCGTTTATGGTTCGGCTAAAAATAACTGGATGTCTGATGATTTCAGAAATATGACAACAAACATTGAACCTTTGTTAGATATGGTTGTGGCTCATGTTCCGCCTCCAAAAGTTTCTACAGGTACACCTCAAATGTTGATTACATCATTGGATTTCTCTTCATTCACCGGACGTATCGCGATTGGCCGTTTGGAAAGAGGTGAATTAAAAGAGGGATTGCCTATTTCTTTGGTAAAAAGAGATGGCAAAGTAATGAAATCCAGAATTAAGGAATTACACACTTTTGAAGGCCTTGGCCGTAAAAAAGTAGAAAGCGTAATTGCCGGAGATATTTGTGCTATTGTTGGTGTGGAAGGTTTTGAAATTGGTGATACTATCGCTGATTTTGAAAACCCGGAAGCGTTGCAGACAATTGCAATCGACGAACCTACAATGAGCATGTTGTTTACAATTAACGACTCACCATTCTTTGGTAAAGAAGGAAAATTTGTGACTTCAAGACACATTAGAGACAGATTGACAAAAGAGCTGGAAAAAAACCTGGCAATGAAATTAGGTGAAACCGATTCAGCTGATAAATTCATGGTTTTTGGGCGTGGTGTTCTTCACTTATCAGTTTTGATTGAAACCATGAGAAGAGAAGGATACGAAATGCAGATTGGACAGCCACAAGTTATTATCAAGGAAATTGAGGGTAAAAAATGTGAGCCAATCGAAGAATTAACAATCGACTTACCAGATCATTTATCAGGTAGAGCAGTAGAGTTTGTTTCTATTCGTAAAGGTGAAATGTTGAGCATGGAAGCCAAAGGCGAACGTATGATTGTGAAATTCAACATTCCATCACGTGGAATTATTGGATTGAGAAATCTTTTGCTAACAGCTACTGCTGGAGAAGCAATTATGGCACACCGTTATATTGGATACGAACCATTCAAAGGCGAAATTCCAGGAAGAAATAACGGGTCATTAATCTCTATGGAAAACGGGAAAGCAATTCCCTATTCAATCGATAAATTACAGGATCGTGGTAAATTCTTCGTTAATCCTAATGATGAAATCTACGAAGGTCAAGTTATTGGGGAAAATTCCCGTAGCGATGATATGGCTATAAACGTTACAAAGGCTAAAAAACAGTCCAACGTTCGTTCATCAGGTAATGATGAAAAAGCCAGAATCATTCCTCCGATTATTTTCTCCTTGGAAGAAGCGTTAGAGTACATTCAAAAAGATGAATATGTTGAGGTAACTCCAAAATCTATTCGTTTGCGTAAAATCTATTTAACAGAAAATGATAGAAAACGGAATAAAATATAAATTGCCTTTACAATAAAAAAAACCCTTTCAGTGATGAGAGGGTTTTTATTTAGGAGCTATTTCCAGCTTTCCGCGCTACATGGTAGCCAGCTGCAATCTGGGCTAGGGCTATTTCTTTAACAGGAACTCCAGCGGAAAATTCAATCGTTCTGCCCATGATTTTTCAGAATGGTCTTTTCATTGCCCGTCATGCATATAGAGTACAGCATATTTTTCGTTTGCTGAATAACCATCCGGAAGCCAAACATCAACGTTTCGGGCATCTACATAGTGTGATTTGAAATTTAGGAAACTTTCAATTCTTCCGGAGGAAACTTTTATTTTCTGTGCAGTAGAAACCATTCCAATAAAAATAAAAAAAATGGCTATTTTCATGATTGCATTATCGTTTCAAAGTAAAATGTCCTTTGGCACTTCTTCCATCTTCAAATTTAATGCTGTACCAATAATCATCTCCTGGCATTAGGTGACCGTTGAATGTTCCGTCCCAACCCAAACCGGTAGTCCCAATTTGTTTCAATAATTTTCCGAAACGGTCAAAGATGTAAATTGTTGACAGATAATTAAAATCCCGGCTTACACCTTTTACATTCCAATAATCATTATAGCCATCGCCATTTGGTGTGAAATAATGTGGAACTCCTAGCACAGCCACCGTAATTGGACCAACCGAACCACAACCATTTTTGTCACGAACATAAACGTCATGAAGGCCCATAGGTACATTCTCAAAAAAGTTACTGTCCCTGTATGGACCATTAACATCATCAATGGCAAATTCGTAATCGCCCAGACTTGATGGACTTACATTTATCGTTATCGTGTTGATGTCTGCCAAATCAACCACATCTATGGATTGAATGGTGGCTATTTCTGAACCAGTAACTGTGATTACTCTTGTCTTCGTACAACCAAAAGCATTGGTAACATCAACACTATATATTCCGGGCGTGTTTACTGTTAGGGTTGGAGTAGTTATTCCATTTGCAACATTATTGGTGTACCATAAAAACGAATAATCTGTCGTTGGCGTACCATCCAAAATTCCACCATCAATACTGGCTTGTGTATCAGGTAAACAAATGATTATATTTTCTTCCAAATCTATTTTAGGGGTTGGATAAACAATAAATGGTATGGTTAATTGTGCCGTACATGTGGTGTTGATTGGATTTTCAACAACGACTCTTATATTTTGGGTTCCTGTAGTAAAGGGATTTGGTAACGGACTTGGCAACGGATTATTGTTTTGGTCAAAGTAATAAACATTTACTCCGGTTTGGCTTCCAAGAATGGTTGATTGAAACGTTGAAGTGTCAAAATCGTGCAATCCATTTTGGTCAACAGGATTAGGTTCTTCATCACATATTGAAGTCAGATTTGAAGGAATTACAAATGCTTCCGGTAAATCGTCAACAATAAACTGTAGCGTTTCTTCATCAAAGCATGGTTGTCCGCCGGTTTGTGTGTTATTGTTTTCGACTCTTATTGTAATAGTTTCTGAACCATTTACTTGAAATGGATTTGGCAAAGGTGTTGAAAGCTGGGTGCCACTAGCTCTGAAATATTTCACATTTACCCCAGTTTGCCCATTTAAAACAGTTGCCTGAATAGTTGAGGTGTCGAAACCAAAAATGCCATCCTGATTATCATCACACTGACGGATAATATTATTGGCGTTTATCGGATTAGCTGTTGGCAAAGCTTCTACAACAACATTAAATGTTTTGTATCCATAGCAAGAATTGTCCAAAGTGCTTTCGACACGAACCCAAATCGTTTGTGAATTTGGGAAACCAATATTTCGATAGTTGGTAGTATTTGTGATTGCCAGTGAATTTCCTAAAGCATCTGTTTCGGCAAGGAAATCGGCTTCGGTTTTATAATATTTGATACTGTAATTAGCACTTGGTCCGGGCAGAAAAGCAAGTAAATTATTGGTAATGCTCGTAAAATCATAAGGTCCGGAAATTCCGTCTCTGTCATTATTAATAGCATCCAGATAATCATCACATAAGTATTGATTTGGGATGACATAACTTGGCGGAATTTGTGTTACCGAAACCAGTAAGTCAATTCGGGCTACCCTAAAGCAACCATTGCTATTTTCAACTCGGGCATAAACACTTGCACTTCCGGAAGTATAGGCAATTGGATTAGCAATCAAAAATGTATTGTTTTGCGAATTTGCTGCTGCAAGAGTTGTGTAGTAAGTAAAGGTTTCGTTTAAATAATTAGCCGAAATGACGTCGTTTTTTTGGGTGAGATTAAAAGTAGAAATTCCATCACTATCATCGTCACATTGCTTCAAAGTGATTGGTGTTGTGACAACCGGTAAAGGATATGTTGTGAGTACTGCCACATTGGAATATAAACCGCAGGCATTTCCGTTTTTGATTAAATACACACGATATTGGTAACCAACCATTGATGGCGTCACATTAGAAACCGTTAATGCATTTGTACCTGCGCCAGAATAGGTGGCATTGTTGAAAATAAGTGACCATGTTGCTCCGCTATCTGTTGATACCTGCCATTGATATGTGTTTACGGCATTCGTGCTGATAGTAAAAGTGGCACTTTGTAACTCGCAGGCTGTACTATTTTGAGGTTGTGTATTGATTATTATCGGCGCAGAAGTTGTATAATCTGAATTCGGATTTCCATAACCGGTGCCACTTGTTACGAGTCCGTTGTTGGGGTTAACAGTTGGAGGTGCGGTTCCTCCTAATAATCCGTCCAGATTACTGTCTAAATAACCCGCTTCGATTACGTCATTACATAAATCGTTATCGCTGTCCAACTCGATGGCGTTGTAAATTCCGTCGGCATCCGTGTCGGCAAGTACATACATTGGTTTTATAATTCCACTATCAGCAGACGTTTCTAATGGATTGAATAATCCGTTGGCTCCAAAATTAGCACCGTCTATTGTACCATTGCTGTCAGCATCTGTCACATTAAAGCCGGCTTCATCCAAATCGTGAATTCCATCATTATCAGAATCTAAATCTAAATAATTCGGAACTCCATCTGCATCTGTGTCGGCCGGAACAATTCCAGAACTAAAAATGTCATCAATTCCATCACCATTAACATCAACATGCGAAAGTGTTATGCTACTTTGTGCTTGTGCTTCGTATAAATCTGCAATAGAGTCATTATCACTGTCATAATCGTTTTGGTCAGCAACGCCATCAAAATCTGAATCTTTTGGAATACAGGTAGCGATAAGTCGCAATGCAACTCTGCTCGTGCTTGTGTCTGCAAGATTGATATTGGTTATCTTAATTGAATTTATCAGATTTCCTCTGACGGAAAAAGTTCCGGTTCCGGCTGCTAATGGAACAGCATTATTTAATCGGAATCGAATTTCAAAAGAAGAATATTGTGTAATTCCACTTTCATAAATGCCATCATAATTTGTGTCAATCAACAACTCATTGTTTGGATTTAAAATAGTCAATGTTTTATTTACAGGACAGCTTATCCTTATTTCTGTTGACGATGTAAATAGATCAGTAGGATTGGCTACCGATGCATATTCTACTGCTAAACTTATTGGCGATGTAAAATTGGAAACCGTATAACTTACCGTATTGTCTTTTCCGATTGCTGCTTCTGTTACAAAATTCCCAACGGCATCTCCAACAATTGGAGTAGCGGAAGGTGCTCCTGTTCCTGAAAAAGCAATTGCTCCGGTGTATGAATTAGTATAACTACCAGCTATAGCAATTGTTCCTACGGTTGTATTGGTCAGATTAAAATTTTTGTCACCAAATGATTCCGTGCAATTAGTAATTCCGTCATTGTCATTGTCAAGATCAATATTATCATTTATACCATCATTATCAGTATCATTTGGGCACGAGCTTATAGGAATATTATCTGAATCCTTCGGACTTGTACAACCGGCAATAGTTGCTGAAACATAATAGTATCCGGGACCATGGCCTCTAGGATTGATTAAAGGTTGACCGATTTCTAAAGGTTGATAGGTATTATCCGTTGCGCCCGAAATTAGATTTCCATTAAAATACCATTGAAATACATCAAAAGGGCTAAGTGAATTTACACTTAAAATAGAATTTGGGATACAACCTGATTGCGTGGTGTCAACTTCGTTAAAGGATACTTCGGGCTTAAAAGTAAAACCGGAATAATACCCGCCAAAGGTTGCAGCTTGTTCAGAGCCATAAGCAGCCAAATACAATTCACCCGATGAGTATACAGAGACATTACCGGTCAGTCCGGTCAACACATAGGTTTCATAATTTGCATTCCCAGTTACTGATAATGGTCCGACTACATTTACTCCAATACTTGCTAAGCTTGCTAAAGTGTAATTCGTACCATTAATGATAAAATTAAGTGTTGCCGCAGTTGTTGTTACAAGAGTAACCCTTCCGATAAATTGGCGTGTACCAACATAATCTATATATGGAATATTATCAATAACCCTGGGCGTTTGACAACTTAATGGCGGGACAAAAAACATTTCCTGGTTTCGTTGGTCAACAGCACTATCGTCACCAATACTTTGATAGGCAAAAACTTTTTTGTTGACACTTACAAATAAATTTCCATTTGCAGTGTAATTAGATCCGTCCAGGGATAAATATTCACCGGCATTTATTATGGTGAAAGTCGGTACTGAACCGTTTAGTGTTACCACTGTATTATCTTCATCAGCAACCAGGATTATTTTTTCTACATCGTTAATACCTGTACTTTTTATGAAAATGTAATCGTTGCTTGTTATTCTTTCAGCCGGAACTATTTGATCAAAACCTAAATCAAGATTACCCACAGCATTCGAACCACCATAAGAGCCACAGTTTACGGCTATAGGCTTGTCTGCTAAAACTAAAGATCCAATTAACCCATCTCTATTTGCAGGAGTTGGTCCCTGAACTGCCATGACATAACTTTCTCCCCGGTTTAGGGTAACATTAAATGGATTACTTCCCGTGGCGCTATTCACAAGTTGGACACCGGGTTTCATTCCGCTAAAGTTAACTGTAGTGTTATTTTCGGTTGCTAATACAGAAACAAAAGTATAGTGAATATCGATGTAATTTTGAACTAAGGTATTAGTAAAAGCGCCAACTCTAAAACGCAAACCAAGTGCAGCAAGTCCTTTTGAAACTATATTTCCGGCTTGATTTCCATTTCCAGCAACAATTCTGGCCGAGACATAAACCAAATCATCAGCTTCAACAATATAGCCTTTGTTATTCAAAACCGAACCAGCTATACTGGAGTCAACGTGTATTTGGGTATCGCTGCCAAATCCAATATCATAAACATAAGGAACATCCCTGGAAACAGTTCCGTAAATTGTAGTTCCTCCAAGTTGTATAATTCTGAAATTTACAGGATTTATGTTTGGTGTGGATATGTAAATAAACTGTTCTTCAGGAGTTACACTTGTAGAACCGGAAACTGGTGGAATATAATGGGTTTTACTAAATTGCGAGAAACAATTTAAGGATAAAAGCAAAACAAAAAGTAAATAGAAGCGCTTCATTTTCATTCGCTAAAATTAGCAAATAAATAAGAAAAACATAAAAAGAACATGGTCTATTTATGTTTTCCTTAAGATTTGACTGTTGATTGAATTATAAATCTCTTTTTTGGATTATTTTGTAGGATAAAAAAATGAATATTGCTGTCCAGACCAAAACGATTAAAATGGAAGCAAAGTGCACATCATAGTCTTTTACATGTGTATCACCAACGGCAGTTTGGATGTTTTTTATAACACTCAAGCGTGTAAAGGGCTCTACAATTAAATTACTCATAGATTCTAATGGGAAAAATTGCGTGATTTGTGATGCTGTATCACTTTTTGGAAAGATTTTAAACGTCAATACGCCATTGGCTATGCCTTCAATAATATTCCAAACAAATAGGAAACCTATAGCAAAAGCAGAACGTTTTACCAGAATTCCTAAAAACAAACAGAAAGAGAAAAATCCAACCAACTTAATAAAGTAGCCTAGTAAATATTCTATATCAGAAAAAACGATTCCCAATTCGGTATAAGATGAAAAACTATAGCCTAAAATAAGTGACATTACAAAAACAAAAACAGTAGAAACAAATGCAAATAGTACAACGGTTAAGAATTTAGAAAGTACAAATTCTTGTTTACTCATTCCATCGATGAGGTTTTGTTTTAGCGTTCCGTAACTGTATTCGTTAGCCATCATAGAGACAATGACGATGGCTAAAAAGAATTTAAGAATTGCGGCAATATAGGTGTTGAAATGCCAAATAAAAGGGAAATTAAAAATTCCCATTTCTGCAAAATGCAATTGAAAATTTCCAATTTTAATATTAATGGAAGCAATCAATGCAATAAACGATAATATTACAAAATAACTAATCGTTAAGATTCTGCTTGCGCGGTTTTTCCAGATTTTTTGTAATTCTATTGCGAGTAATCTTTTCATATTAGTTTTTTGTTAATTCAAGAAATTGTTCTTCCAGACTCATTTTTTTATAGACCAAATGGTTTAGAAAAATCCCTTTTTCTGCGAGATAACGATTTAAAAGTGAAGCATCAAATTGGGTTTTAAAGTGAACAATAACTTTTCCTTCCGCTTCTAAAATTTTTTCAACTTCGGGATGATTTTTTAGCGTTTCCATAAGTATGGAATTGCTATCTGCCTGCAGTTCAAAAAAACCTCCTTGATTGCTCATACCATCAACGGTGCCGCTATACAGAATCTTACCAACCCGCAAAACCAAAACATGGCTGCACACTTTTTCAACTTCGTCCAATAAATGCGAAGCCAACAGAATTGTTGTTCCTTGTGAAGCAATCAAACGGATAATATCACGAATCTGATGAATCCCCTGTGGGTCTAAACCGTTGGTTGGTTCATCGAGAATTAAAATTTCAGGGTCATTTAATAAGGCAGAAGCTATGGCTAACCGTTGTTTCATTCCCAAGGAAAAAGTTTTGAATTTGCTGTCTTTTCTATCAATAAGTCCAACAATTTCAAGCTTTTCACTCACTTTGGAATAATCAATGTTTTTTATTTTGCAAACCAATTCCAGGTTCTCTTTGGCCGACATGTATGGATAAAAATTTGGGCGTTCAATAATGGCGCCGACTTTTTTTAACGCTTCATGTGTTTGCATAGTTCCGTCAAACCAACTGTAATCACCGGAAGTTTTGTTGACAACGTTTAATACTATACCTAAAGTTGTAGATTTCCCTGAACCATTCGGACCCAGAATTCCGTAGACATTACCTTTATGTATTTCAAGAGAAACGTTATTTACGGCGTGAATTTTACCATAACGTTTGTGAAGATTTTTAATAGAAAGAATAGTAGATTCCAAAGAATAGTTTTTAAGATTTTGAATAGGACGATAAAAAACTTATTTTGTTACTACTCTTTTCGAAAGTAAAATTTGGACAGAAATTGTTTTTTTAAATTCAAATAAAAAAGCGTTTCATTGATGTCTTTAAGCCTTGATGTCAATGTTATCTTTTGACCTCTGGTGTCATTTGTTACCTGCATTTTGCAAGTTGAACATTCGTATTCACTAAAGTGGTTGTTTACTTTTTTGGTTTCTACAAAGCGGTGTCCGAGTAGTGAACAGCGATAATGTTTTTTCACCATTCCATCTGCTATGTAATTTGTTTCCATGAAGTTGGTTTTGGTTTTGTAAAATAAACTTACCACTGTACCGACTAAATGCCAAAATTAATCGATGAATTACGTTTTTTTGACGCTTTACAATAATTATACTTACAAAACGTAATGAAAAATTAGTTATAAGGAACTATTGTTGGTTCACCAATTTGGAAATCAGGCAAAGCTAAATCGTTGTTTTTAAAAGTATTAGTTTTAAAAACATTGGTTCCCTGAAAAGGAATGGAAGGATAGAAAGAAAATGAAATCTGAAAACTATTAAACACCAAATAATCATTATTTATCAAAGCACCCAAACTAAAAATGGAATATATTTTATCATTAAAAAATTGGTTGTTTTCATCACCAAGTATCCCCAAAGTCATGTTAATGAACGGACTAAAATGAAATCCGTGCCAATTTCCCGGCAAATATGTTTGTGTTTGAAAAGAAGTAAATAGTTTTTTAGTTCCATTAATCAAAGGGTTATTAAACCCTGAAACCCCATTTTCATCAGAAATAGTAACCCTATCTTTTATAATTTGTGCCCTGTGAGTTCCGATTACCAATGTTGGTTGAATAAACTGTCGTATTCTCCAACTCCCAATAGAAAGCAGATTTGTAAAATAATTGGCTTCAATTCTCAAGGTAGTTTCTTCGCTACGACCGCTGTTATTAAAACTTCCTATTTCAATATTTGTTCCGAGATAACCAAAATTGAAATAATCCCCATAGGCAAATCGTCCCCCTAAATAGGCTCTTCGATTATTGTTCTTATCCTGAAATCCACCCGTTATAGCATAAACCTGTCCATAGGGAACATCTTCCACAATACCAAAATTGAACAAATATTTATCCTCATAAAATTTTTGGTTATTTATACCAATTGTTGCTAAATATAATTTTTCAGACGCAAAAAACTGTGATGGGTCATATAGTAATGCAGGCCGTTTCAGGTAAGAAACATCTTTATAGCCAAAAGTAGTTACGAGGTTGGTGGTTCTGAAATCCTCGCTTTTTCCTTCAAATATTTTAAAAGAATGGCCAATCCAGTATTGCTGAGTTTGCAATTTAAAAACTTGATCTTCAAAAACACCGGTGGCGTCAGGTAGGGAATCTACATAGAACCTGTTTTCAAGATAAACGCCACCCGCCAATCGTGTTAACGGAGAGAAAAACGGTCTTTCAATACGTGCGCTTCGGGTAATGTTATCGTTTAAATCTTTCTCGTACCCAAAGATGGTTTTTATAAAGGTATTTTTGATGTTGTTAATGGTGTAGTGAATATCGTACGCTTGCTTTCCATCCTCAAATCTTTTTGTATAGTCAGTTTCGATTTCGTGGCCTAAACCAAAGAAGTTTCTTTCGGTCAAATCTGCCCTGACTTTTGAGCCCGAAACGGCTCCTGAAGGAATCAAGGTCCACGAATCTAAAACCCTTACAGAAATATCGACTGAATCTTGGCTGTTCGGAATTTCTATGGGTTTAATGATAACACTTCTTACATAGCGTTGCCTTCTGATTAAACGTTCTGATTCCTTTGCAACAATTGAATCTAAAGGTTCATTTTTTTTAAAAAGTAATAAATTCCGGATAGTCCATTTCTTGGTTCGAAGATGTATCTTATTTCCAAATCTTTCAAAAGCATTTCCGGGTTCATCTTTATAATTATCAACTGCATAGCCAAAAGGATCTAAAGTTTCAATGATAATTTCGCGAATAATTTTGCCTTCGTTTCTGTCAAATGTTTTTTTGATAAAAAAACGCTTTCGGGCATTTTTTTTAGAAACCGCCACATTTTTTTTTGATTTGAAGAAAACCCGGTAAACCAATTTGTTAAACTTACTTTTCTTGGAATAATCTTCTATCTTTTTATAAACCTTAACCGAGTCGTTACCGCTGTTTTTTTCCTGCGCCCGAGAAGTTTGGCAGTAAATGAATAAAAATAAAAAAAAGTAGAGATACTTAGATTTCATAGCATTATTCCAATTGAGCAAATATAATAGCTTTTAACAATCTTAATTTATATAATTTACGTTTTTATTTATGCTTTTACCTATTAAAAAACCCCAACAGCTTTGAACTATTGAGGATTGTTTATGCAACCAAAATTGTTAGGATTTCTGTTCTTTATTGAAATATACTAAATAATAATACATTTGCTTCTCTTCATCCCAGCCTTTTTCTACATATTTCTCAGCACTTTCCGGGTTTATAAAATCAAGTTTGATTTGGATATGTGTGTCCAGATTGATTACGTTTTTAATTGACCTTCTGGCGTCAGAAACTGCAGTATTTGCTATGGGAAACGAAGTCACATCTTCAATACTGTATTTTTCGCCTTTGTCGACTTTATAGTTTTTAAATTCCGGAATTAAGTCGGGATTGTCCAAAACTTCGTTCAGGAAATTACTTTCTTCAAATTGATCATTTTTGGCAAAATAATTCACCGAACGATTCATAAACATCACTTCTTCTTTTTTGTCTTCGGCTGGAAAAACAACATCTTTTGCAAATCCCTGGCAGAATTTCAAATACTTTTTGGTAATGAAATTTTCATCCTGAAACGCATCAACCGAAAGGAAATGTTCCAACCAATAACGAGTGTCATAACGGTTGCTGTCGATGCTTAAAATCTTATAGCCTTCTTCTTTTTTGTAGTTAAAAATCAAGCAGCCTTTATCGAGTTTATTCAGATTAATGCCGTGTTGCAAAATCATTTCTAAAGATTTTCCTTTTTCTTCAAACTGCATAAAGTCAGAGATGATTTCACTTTTGAAAACACCAATAGCATCTACAACATTATTATCAATATTCAAATTGGTTAAATACGCCACATACACTTCACCGTTCTTGATGTGCGGATGATTGGATTGCTCAAAAAGGTGATTGGTGATTTTCTTTGAAACTTCGTGAATATCACCTGGATTGGTGAAAATTTCCGTCGCTAAGTTAAACATATCGTTATATTCCAAGTCAACTTCGTGGGCAAACTGGAAATAGTTTTCTTCTTTTTCACGAAATGATTTGAAAAAATATTCCTTTAATAAAGGAACAATTTCGTCATTTAAATTATAAGGTTGCTCCGAGAGAAATACTGGCTCATTTCTGTTTTTGTTTCCAACTCGGTGAATGGATAATGACTCGATGTGCGTGTTAAATAGGTTGATCATTTTTCTTTTTAGATGAAAGCCAAGAAGAAAGAACAAAGACAGTTCAGTTAATTCTTGACCATTTATATTTTAAAATTCTTTTCTCTTGCTTCTTTTTTCTATTCTCTGGAGCTAATTCCAATTCTCTTCAAATCCGTAATCTTCAAAACTGTCATCGCCACCAAAAGCATCCAAATCATCTTCATCTAAATCGTCTTCAAATTCAGAATAAAAATCTTCACCTTCAGCTTCAAACTCTTTTTCCGGAGCAATAGCAGGCAGTTCTCCATGAGAAAATAGTAAAATAGGATAAGTTTCTCCGGCTACCGCTTCTTCCACTGTTGCAAGTTCAACCAGGAATGTCCACATATTGATAAAATCGTACACATAAATTATCTTAGTCTGGTCTTGGCTAAGCAACTGATTTAAGGTATAATCGCTCATTGTTTTTTGTTCACCCGGAATATCACCGGTATCAAACATCGGAATTTCCTCTTCCTGATTCCAAGTGTCATCGCAAGTATAAAACGAAGCAACTTCTAAACCGTCAAAACCAAAAGCATTGACAATAGCGTTGTGTAAATCCTCTAAAGTAGTTTCTTCCTGAATTGCAATGTCCCTGAAAATATCCTCTTCTGCATCAAGAATTGCCCTGAATTTATAAATCATAACCGTAATTTTTATAAGCGAGCAAAGGTAAATTTAATTTAGGATTAATGAATTGCAAATTATGAATTATTGAAAAGATTTTTTGAATTGCGACCCGAGCACGAATTGCAAACTGTATGAAGCGAAGCGAAATAAATTGTTGAAACATTTTTATCAAAAAAACATCGATTAAATGCACCAGAATTGCAATAAATGTTAGGCTGTCGAGTTTTGCGGTAGTTTAACGATTAAGTTAGATTTAAAAAATACGAACAACTAATTTAGCCTTAGTTAATTAGAAAAATAACAAGAAAGCTATTGAGTAGCATTCTTTTAAAGATAAATATCCTGTCAGATAATTAATAATTCAAACGAAAAAAATCTGTTCTCATCGAACGGGTTTTTTTTTGCAGTTCATCCTCAAAAAATAACAATTCGGTAAACTTAAATTGTATAGTTTTAATGCCTGATGCAACTTTGCTGCAACAAAACTAAAAACATGAAGGCATTCTGCACATTAACATTTCTCCTAATTGCTTATATCAGTACTGCACAACAAACAATCTCCGGAACCGTAGTCGATGAAAAAAACAAGCCTGTTGCTGGTGCCAATGTTTTTATTGATGGCACTTATGATGGCGCGTCGACGGATGAAAAAGGAAATTTCAGCTTTCAGACTACGGTTTTCGGAAATCAAACTCTTGTGGTCAGTTTTCTAACTTTTGAAACACTAAAATTAGCTATTGATACTAACAATTGCAAAGACAAAACATTCAAACTTAAGGAAAGTGTAAATACGCTCGATGCCGTAATCATAACAGCCGGGACGTTTAGCGCCGGAGAAAAAAGCAGGGTTTCGGTTTTGAAACCATTAGATATTGTAACTACTGCCGGTTCTGCAGGAAATATTATTGCTGCACTACAAACCTTACCAGGAACACAAAATGTTGGTGAAGATGGCAGGTTGTTTGTTCGTGGTGGCGAAGCGGATGAAACGCAAACTTTCGTTGACGGAATTCGCGTAGCACAACCTTATGGTGCAAGCACCAATAATTTACCAACTCGTGGACGATTTTCTCCGTTTTTGTTTAGTGGAATTTCATTTTCTACTGGTGGTTATTCGGCAGAATATGGAGAAGCATTGTCGAGTGTATTGTTATTGAATACACAGGATGAACCCGACCAAAACAAAACAGACATTTCGCTCATGACCGTTGGTTTGGGATTTAGCAATACGCAAAAATGAAAAAAAAAAGCTCGTTAAGTGTTAACACAGCTTATATAGATTTAGCACCTTACGAAGCCGCTATTCCACAGAATGTGGATTGGAATAAACCTTTTCAATCGCTGTCAGGAGAAACTGTCTATCGTTATAATTTTGCTAATGGAATATTCAAAGCGTATGCAGCTTTTGACGCATCCCGATTTGATTTGAATCAGGAAGACATTAATCATCCGGAGAAAGTGAGAGTAAATCTGAGAAACAATAATTTCTATTTCAACAGTTCTTATAAGGGTAATTTTGGCGGCAACTGGCAAATTTTTACCGGTTTGAGTTATGGTTATGGTCAGAATAAAATTGGCATTGATGCTAATGAAGTAAACAATGCTGAACATGCATCACATTTGAAATTAAAGTTCACAAAAAAGCTTTCAGAAAGGGTAAAACTGAATTTTGGAACCGATTATTTTACCACCAAGTTTGATGAAGACTTCAACACAACTTATAAAAACGGTTATGATTCTAATATAGCGGCTGTTTATACTGAAGCTGATATTTTCTTCTCTAAAAAATTCGCCGTTAAAGTCGGTGTAAGAGCTTCAACCAATGATTACATAGACGAAAGCAGCATTTCACCAAGAGCATCTTTGGCGTATAAGATTTCAAAAAACAGTCAGTTTGCTTTTGCCTATGGTGATTTTGAGCAAGCGCCACGACAAGAGTATTTAAAGTACTCAAGTGATTTCAAAACTGAAAAAGCAGCGCATTATATTTTGAATTACCAATATGTAAAAGCAAACAGAACGCTTCGAACTGAAATTTACTATAAACAATACGACGATTTAGTTAAATATGATACTGATTCACAACCTAATGCAGTTTTCTCTAATTTCTCTAATAATGGAGAAGGTTATGCTAAAGGTTTGGATGTTTTTTGGAGAGATGGTAACAGCATTAAAAATCTGGAATACTGGATTTCCTATTCATATACCGATACCAAAAGAGATTATAAAAATTATACTGCCGAAGTAACACCAAGTTTTGTGGCAGCACACAGTTTGTCATTGGTAACAAAATATTGGATTTCGGATTGGAAATCGCAGGTAGGTTTTACGCAGCAATTCAGTTCCGGAAGACCATATAATAACCCGAATGAAACAGCTTTTATGAATGGCAAAACAAAATCATATAGTAGTTTAAGTTTCAATTGGGCATATTTATTATCACAACAAAAGATATTGTATTTCTCGGTTTCCAACATTTTGGGAACAAAGAATATCTTTGGTTACAACTATGCAGATACTGCAGACGTAAGCAGCGGAGCTTTTGAGAGAAAAGCAGTTACACCAACAGCCGATAGGTTTTTCTTCTTAGGTTTCTTTTGGACGATAAGCGACAACAAGAAAGACAATCAGTTGAAGAATTTATAACAATTCATCCATTAAAAACAACAGTTCGGTAACTATAAATTTTTAAGTAACTAAAACCAATATACTTTTGAACTTAAATTAAAAGAACCCGTTGGGTGTAATTAAATAATTTGATTTTTAATATTGTTTATTGGTCTATCAAATATGAATTTATTGATATATTGAACCAAAGTTAATGCTGTTATTTTAGCTAAAATTCTTGTTTTAAATCCTTCAAAAGATTTT
>NZ_JANXTI010000020.1 GCF_025352425.1 Flavobacterium sp. | reverse complement strand
CGAATGATGTTCAATCGCAGTAAAAAGATTTTTTACTATGGCAATAAAGTTAACCTGATCCGAAAAAAAGTTCTTATTCAAATCATGCGCTATTATCCTTATTTCTTTCTCAACGTTTTGAATTTCTTTAATATGTTGCAGGCATTTATTAATGGTTTCTGGATCTGTTTTCCTGCTCAAAACAAATAAATTCAGTCTGATACTTGTCAGTCGGCCCATAACGCCATCATGCAATTCCTGCGATATCCTTTTCTTTTCTGCCTGCTTTCCCTGCTCAACTTTCTGCTGCTGATCGAGCATCAACTGATAGATTTCTTCATTAGACCTTTGCTGCTGCTGGATGAATTGCAATTCTTTATTCTTTGATTTTTGTGTTTTATTCATGAACCATAAAAGGATAATCAAAAGAGCAAATAAACTTAATCCAAGAATAAGCCATCTTTGCAGCGAAATGGAATCTTTTTCTACTTCGATATTATTTTTTTGATTTAAAATCTCATCGGTTTCAAATTCTATTCGAGCATATTTATCTCGGGTGGCACGTTCATTATTTTGAAGACTGTCACTCAGTTTAATATAGCTGCTATTATAAAAGAAATTCTTTTTAGGATCAATTTTCACTAATAATGCTAAACATTTCAGTTCATCTTCAAATATTTTACTGTCATGTGCCTTTTGTCTGGCATCATTTATATTTATTAATGCTTTTGAAGTATCTTTTTGAGCCAGATAATATTCTGATAAGTTTATTTTGCACGAAACTTGAGCAGGAATATTATTTAAGCTGTCCGAAATTTTTAATACATTATTGAATAAAAATAATGATTTTTTATCACCTGTCTTAAATCTGGAATAAGCTAAATTACCCATTAAATAAACATAAATGGTTGGGTCAATTCTTCTGAAATCACCAAATTTTAAACCTTGTTCAAAATAACTTATTGATTTATTGTTTGCTCCATTTTTTTGATGCACGAGGCCTATATAATTGTAGGCTTGTGCTTTGAGTGATAGGTATTCCGAATTACTTTTTAAATTATCAGTAATCTGAAACGCTTTGCGGTAATATTCTACCGCTTTGTCTTCATTATTTAGTCCTACCAGCGCATTTCCTAAAGTAATATAGCAGTTATAAATCAACAGGTAATCCTTGTTTTTTTGACCAATTTTTAACGCTTTTATCGCAAGGACTTCAGATCCTGAAAAATCCTTTTTAAAGGATAATATATTTGATTTTGAACTAATTATACTCCCTAAATAGGTGCTGTTTTTTAATTCTTTATATGCTTTCTCTGCGTTGGAAAAATAATAAAAGGCACTGTCATAATTAAAACCATAATAATAATTATAGGCGATGCAATAATTCGACTTTGCAATCCCGGATATATCATTTGCTTTTTTAGACTTTAATGATAATGTTCTATAAAGCATGTTGCTTTTTTGATTCTCTTGAAGATTATAATACAAATCTGCTAACTGATAATAATTATTTCGGGTTATTGAATCATTTTCTTGAAACTTAATTTTTTCCAATATCATATCGGCATATTGAAGACGGATTTTTTTATCAAAATTGATATTTCCGACCTTATTCAATAGAGTATCTAAACTTTCTCCCTTATCTAAAAATGCAACATCTTTTCCTTTATTACAACTAAAGAAAAAGATGCTGCATATGATTAAAAACCCTGTTTTTTTTAAATGGGACATATATTTTTAAGTGATTTCAAATCTACTAAATTATTCATTGGTAAATATAAAAGAAACAATACACAACATTTCTCTATAAAAACAAAGAAATTATGGTTTAGGTGGAATCGTTATAACCGGCGGGACAATATCTCCTTCCTTCGCCGTAATATCAGTATTAATGGTTTGCGCAATTGTTGATTTAGTTGAATCATTTCCTGGTTTTAATTCATCTGCACTGCATGATGAAAAGGTTATCAATAGTGCAATGATTCCAAAAGTGTAAGCGATAATTTTCATGATTTTTTAAGTATTAATTGAGACAATAGTTTTCCAGGCAAACTCATTGTAAACAATGAATTACGTTAGTTAAAATGTGTTTTTAGGAATTCCTGTACTTGTATTAATACGATGCAAATCTATCTTGTGAACAATAGATGCTGTTGTGGTTTTACTGTAAAAAACGTTAAATCTTTTTCTGATATTTCCATGGTCAAATGAAGTATGGTATATGACAGTATAGGCGGTATTCATGCTTTAATCTAATTAGGCTTCACCTAATAACTGCATTTCATGTTTTAACAATTTTTACGGTAAAACCGTAACGCAATTCTTTTGAGCTTACTAGTTTTATCCCAACAAAATTTCCCGCGAAAATCTTTTTTAAAAAATTAATGTATCCCTGTTCAGCTTGCAAAACAGCAATGGCTTTAAAAACAGTTAAAACATCTTGTCTCTTTTTTATTAACCACCTAAAAAATGAATGCCATAAAAAAAAACTCCTTTTTATTATTTGCATCGCTTTATTGATTAGCCTATGCACCGTTACTGATAAAGGCAGGTCAACCGCACCCCAAAACCGCCAGCCGGCCCAACATTCAAATCAGCCAACTCAAATCCTAATTATTTAAAATATCCCGAAGACCTCGCAAGGCATTTTAGTAATCCATAAAAAAAAACAAGTATGCAACCACTCAAGACATTACGCTCAAAAAAGGATCTCGTGGCACTGTACTACTCCTAATCCACGTTAATCTCAAAGAGCAGAAGTTAAAAACCAATTACAAATTATTTTTAATTAACCCGTTGGGTGTAATTAAATAATTTGATTTTTAATATTGTTTATTGGTCTGTCAAAGATGAATTTATTGACATATTGAACCAAAGTTAATGCTGTTATTTTAGCTAAAATTCTAGTTTTAAATCCTTCAAAAGATTTT
>NZ_JANXTI010000102.1 GCF_025352425.1 Flavobacterium sp. | reverse complement strand
CTCTTTTATTGCATATGTTGGTGTGTTTTTGAATAACACTTCACAAACTAAATTTGTTTTAGAAAGAATCAACGACATTCCATACGTAACCGTTGCTCATGTAACTACAGGAAAGTTCAATATCTTCTGTAAAATCAGGGCTAGGGATACCAAACATGCTAAAGACGTAATCTTTATGCTTGACGATATTGAGGGAGTTTACAGAACCGAAACAATGATATCACTTGAAGAAAGCATCAATGACAAAAAACGTTTAATGCACACTATTTTCCAGGAGTTAGACTAGTTATCACTAAAAAATAAAAATAAAGCCTCAAGTGAAAACTTGAGGTTTTTTTGTACATTTAAAATTCAATCGTCTAGCCATGTACACATTACCCAAAATCGAACGCTTTAATCAAAACGTTTTATCCAAATACCATATTTACAACAGCGTTTTTATTACGCTTCCGTTTGATGCCATCGATAATACAGGAGTATTACTGCCTTTGTTTGCCGAAGTTTGCGATTCAGGTTTTAAAAAGAATTGGTCGCCAAAACAAATTGTCGATTTCTTTGCCGAAAAGTATTTAGACAACGCTTCGGAGGAAATGAAAATCGATTTAATGTTTCGGTTTATTCAATATGTCGAACGTCAAATTGTGCTTTTTGATGCCATCGAAGACGCCGCTTTTCCCGTTATACATAATTTAGAAGGCAGAGGCTCACTGCGTGACATCAAGGAAAAAGCTGAAGCCAAAGACAAACATGATGAGCTAATGCATTTCCTCGAAAACTTTAGTGTCCGAACCGTTCTCACAGCGCATCCAACGCAGTTTTACCCGGGTTCTGTTCTTGGAATCATCACCGATTTGACCGAAGCAATCCGTCAAAACGATTTATTTAAAATCAAACAATTGTTGGCGCAATTAGGTAAAACGCCCTTTATCAAAAAGGAAAAACCAACGCCTTACGATGAAGCAGTGAGCTTAATCTGGTACCTTGAAAATGTATTCTACCAAACCATTGGCGCGATGCTGCAATACATGCAAAAAAATATATTTAATGGAAATGCCATCGAAAATCCCCTTATTAATTTAGGTTTTTGGCCGGGTGGCGATAGAGATGGTAACCCTTTTGTAACGCCCGAGATAACTCAGAATGTTGCAAAACGATTGCGTACGTCAATCCTCAAATGTTATTACTTTGATATCAGGGCCTTAAGGAGAAAGCTGACATTCAATCAGGTGGATACAATGATTATCAGCCTCGAAAATAAACTGTACCGTTCTGTTTTTTATTCGCGTGGTGAGTTGTTTATTTCTTTAAATGAATTAAAAAGCGAACTCCATACTGTAAAACAAATCATAATCAACGAACATCAGTCATTGTATCTGGATGACATTGATATGCTTTTACAAAAAATTAATCAGTTTGGTTTTTATTTTGCTTCATTGGATATTCGCCAGAACAGTCACATTCATGACGCCGTTTTTGATGACATCCTTGAGGTTTTGAACAAAGAAAAAACCACATATTTACCAGATGATTTTGAAACACTTTCCGAAGAAAACAAAATGGATGTCATTTCAAATCTCGACTTAAATTTAAGCAATCATTTTTTTGAAAATGAAATCACGCGTTATACTTTAGATACAATAAAACTGATGCGCGAAATACAGGAACAGAATGGCGAAAGAGGCTGCAACCGTTACATCATCAGCAATAATGAAAGCGCTTTAAACGTAATAGAAACTTTTG
The DNA here is from genome assembly GCF_025352425.1 of Flavobacterium sp. Lineage (GTDB taxonomy): Bacteria > Bacteroidota > Bacteroidia > Flavobacteriales > Flavobacteriaceae > Flavobacterium. Next base: position 16,840 of record NZ_JANXTI010000102.1, on the reverse strand, counting down.
CAATGTTTCGATTGCTCGATTGGAAAACCCCAACGGTTGATATTGTACCTTTATTTGAATCGATTAGTGATTTGCAAAATGCACAGGAAATCATGGAGCAATTATATAAAAATACAGTATATCGAAATCATATCAGACAAAGAAAGGATAAGCAGACCGTGATGCTCGGCTTTTCTGATGGTACCAAAGATGGCGGCTACTTAATGGCCAATTGGAGCATATTCAAAGCCAAGGAAACCATCACCGAAGTCTCACGAAAATATGGCGTTAAGGTAATATTCTTCGACGGTCGCGGCGGACCACCAGCACGTGGCGGTGGAAAAACACATAAGTTTTACGCGTCGTTGGGATCCACAATTGAAAATCAGGAAATACAGGTTACAGTGCAGGGACAGACTATTAGTTCCAATTTCGGAACATTGGATTCCTGTCGGTATAATTTAGAGAATCTTTTGAGCGCCGGTGTAGCGAATGCTGTTTTCAATAAGGATGAAAATAATCTTTCAGCGTCTGACAAATCAATTATTGATGAGTTAGCAGGTATTGGTTACCAAAAATACCTGGACTTTAAATCGCACCCAAAGTTTATCCCTTATTTGGAACAGATGAGCACCTTAAACTACTATTCCAAAACAAATATCGGAAGTCGTCCTTCAAAAAGAAATGCTTCGGAACAATTGAACTTTGCCGATTTGCGTGCAATTCCTTTTGTTAGTGCGTGGAGTCAGATGAAACAGAATGTGCCGGGTTTTTTCGGTGTCGGAACCGCTTTAAAACATTTTGAAGTCACGAACCAATGGGAAAAAGTACAAACGCTCTACGACGAATCTTTATTCTTCAGAACCTTGTTGGAAAACAGTATGATGTCGTTGGCCAAATGTTATTTTCCATTAACCGCTTACATGAAAGACGATGCAGAATTCGGTGAGTTTTGGCAAATTATCTTTGATGAATTTTCAGAAACCAAACGGCTGTTGCTCAAAATCGCCGGTCATAAAGAACTCATGGAAAACTACCCTGATGGAAAAGCTTCCATAGCCATGAGGGAACAAATAGTTTTACCATTACTGGCAATTCAGCAGTATGCATCTTCCCAAATCAATGAAATCAAAAAGCATAATAAGGTCGATGAAAAATTGCTAACCGCGTATGAAAAACTTGTAACGCGTTCACTGTTTGGAAATACGAACGCGGCCAGGAATTCGGCTTAATTCGTAAAAGTATATTTCCTGTTTATGTAAAAAAAATTAAAAAGGCTACAAATTGCAGGAGTGCTTTTTTCTTGTTCTTTTAGCTCGCTGGTTTTATAAAAATTTAACAGGAAAAATAACCAACCGAAGATTATTTTTGTATCTTCCCCGCAGATTTTCTAGTGTTATCAACAATTTAAATTGAAATAATATGAAAAAATACGCTCTTTTCCTTGTGACAAGCCTCTCATTTTTTACCGGATTTGCGCAATCAACGACAGACAAAACTTCCAATCAGGATGTGGCTGTCATATCAACTCCAGCAGCTATTGAATTGCCTAAAGTAAAAGCTTCCGTTCCCGATGCGAAATTTACCAAAATAAAAATCATCGAAAGCTATGAAAGGGTTTTAGAAAAAGGATACATAACCGAAGCAATGCTAACAAAAGTAGCCGATTACCGTTTTTTTGATGGAGACTTAATCACCGCAGCCAAATGGTATTCCCAATTATTTGAATACTGCCCCGAAGAATTAGAAGCAGTATACTTTTATCGCTATGCAAAGTCATTGGAAAGTATTGATCAAATTGAAAAAGCAAAAGAAATGATGGCAATCTATCAAATTAAAAAAACATAAAAAAAATCCAAACACTTCTCTTGCTTACCCAATTAATTGACCATCATGAAACCATCTGATTTACTGCCTCAAGAATTCGCCGGCCATTTTGCTACATATATCAACCAGGTTTCTAATGAATATACATTGACGGAAGAACTTGAAATCTCGGTGCATCGTTTGATAAAATTCGTGCAAAATATTCCGATGGATAAATTTGATTACCGTTATGCCGAAGGAAAATGGACAATCAAAGACATCATTCAACACCTGATTGATGCTGAAAGAATATTTGCCTATCGCGCTTTGCGTTTTGCCAGAAATGATAAAACTGCCTTGCCGGGTTTTGACGAAAATGACTATGTCGATGCAGTACAGGCGAACAATAGAAGCATTCAGGACTTGCTAACCGAATTAGCCGTAGTGCGACAAGCCACTTTGTCTTTATTCAAATCCTTCTCAACCGAAGAACTACTCCGAACAGGAACGGCTTCCAACAATCCAATGTCGGTTCGCGCGCTTGGATTTACAATCATCGGACACCAAAATCACCATCAAAGAGTATTCGAGAAAAGATATTTAGATTAAAATAAGATAACAAAAATCCCAAACTCTTAGTGAATTTGGGATTCGTAATTGGTAATTTATAATTCGTAATTATTTACTCCTCGTCGTCTTCGTCGTCGACAAAATTTTCTGAAATTTCAAACTCATCATCATCGTCATCATCATCGCCATCGTCTGAACCGCCTTTGTCATTCAGTAAATCTTCTTCTTCCTCTTCCTCATTTTCATCCGGCGCATCTTCATCATCATCTAAACCTTTAATTGGCTCAATAGGTTCCACCACAGAGTCAATATCCTCTTCGTCGTATTTTTCCATACGGCTGGCCAATTTTGTGCTCACTTTTACTAAGTAAATGGTGTCTTCTGTTTTAACTTCAACTGCTTCAATCAATTCGTTTTGGGCATTCCTAAACCGAATAATGTGGGAGTCGTCATAACCCTCGGGAAACTTCTCCACCAATAAATTTAGGATGTCTCCGGTTAGTTTAGCATAGTCAACGATAATTCTTCTCATAAAAAAATTTTTATAAATCTAGTAAGTAAGCAAATATTAAAGGTACAACAATGGTTGCATCCGATTCTACAATAAATTTGGGCGTATGTATGTCAAGTTTTCCCCAGGTGATTTTTTCATTAGGAACAGCCCCCGAATAGGAACCATAGCTTGTGGTTGAATCGGATATTTGACAAAAATAACTCCAAAACGGAACATCATGCATTTCCATATCCTGATATAACATCGGCACAACACAAATAGGAAAGTCTCCTGCAATTCCGCCACCAATCTGAAAGAAACCCAAACCTTTTCCTGTGGAGTTTTTTGGATACCAATCGGCCAACCACATCATGTATTCGATACCACTTTTCATTGTGGTGGGTTTAAATTCGCCTTTGATGCAATAGGAAGCAAAAATGTTCCCCATAGTGCTGTCTTCCCAACCCGGAACGACAATTGGCAAATTCTTTTCCGCCGCCGCAACCATCCATGAATCCTTAGGATCAATTTCATAATATTGTTGCAACACACCGGAATTAATCATTTGATACATGAATTCATGAGGAAAATAGCGTTCTCCTTTTGAATTGGCATTATTCCAAATGTCATATAAATGCGATTGCAATCTGCGGAACGCTTCTTCTTCCGGAATACAAGTATCGGTAACACGGTTAAAGTGATTTTCTAATAAATCCCATTCCTCCTGCGGACTTAAGTCGCGGTAATTTGGCACTCTTTTATAAGAATTGTGAGCCACCAAATTCATAATATCTTCCTCAAGATTTGCTCCTGTGCACGAAATAATATGTACTTTATCCTGACGAATCATTTCTGCCAGTGATTTCCCAAGTTCGGCCGTACTCATAGCACCGGCTAAGGAAATCAACATTTTACCATTGTCAAGCAAATGGGCTTCATATCCTTTTGCTGCATCAACAAGTGCCGCTGCATTAAAATGAAGATAATGTTTTTCTATAAACTGACTAATTGGTCCTTTGCTCATTTTGTATTTTTTGATCTGAATTTATTTACTTCGTCAGCTCGCTACGCTCGTGCCAGATTCCATTGTGGAATTTGATGTCCAAAGAAAATCTATTTTTTTAAAACTTCAAACTGTTTTCACAATTTAATTTTGTTAAAAATTACGACCTTAGAACAGTCTAATTTGAATGTTATTTTTTCTCGTAGCCTAATATTTTCAGGACGTCGTCAGAAGTTTGCTGTTCAGAGAAAACCTCAGTTGCCAAAATTCCATTTTCGTCTCTGTCTATTAAAATATGTTGGGGCTGTGGAATCAAACAGTGATGCAAACCTCCAAAACCACCAATGGTTTCCTGATAAGCACCTGTATTAAAGAACCCAATATATAAAGGTTTTTCTTTGTTGTATTTAGGCAAATAAACCGCATTCATATGTTGTTCAGAATTGTAATAATCGTCGCTGTCACAAGTTAAACCGCCTAATAAAACCCGTTCATAAGTATCATTCCAACGGTTTACTGCCAGCATTACAAAACGTTTATTGATTGCCCATGTGTCAGGTAAAGTAGTGATGAATGAACTGTCAATCATATTCCAGTTTTCTCTGTCGTTTTGCTTTTTTTGATACAAAACCTGGTAAATTGCACCACCGGATTCGCCTACAGTAAAGGAACCAAATTCAGTAAAGATATGAGGCACATCAATTTCGGCTTCATCACACGCAATTTTGATTTGATTTACGATTTCGTCAATCATATATTGATAATCATATTCAAATCCCAATGAGTTTTTGATTGGAAATCCTCCGCCTATATTTAGGCTATCTAAAGCCGGACATTCTTTTTTCAGGTTGATGTATACTTTCATACACTTCACCAATTCGTTCCAATAATAAGCCGTATCACGAATTCCTGTATTGATAAAAAAGTGAAGCATTTTCAATTCCACTTGCTTATTCTCCTGAATTTGTTTTCGATAAAAAGGAACGATGTCTTTGTATCCAATGCCGAGACGCGAAGTATAAAACTCAAACTTTGGTTCTTCTTCGGCAGCAATCCGAATTCCTATTTTAAATTTATTGGTAATTGATTCCTGTAATAAATCTAGTTCTTCGTAATTATCAATTATTGGAATTGTCTTGTTGAATCCACCGTTAATCAATCGGGCAATGTTTTCAATATATTGTTCCCTTTTGAAACCGTTGCAAATAATATAAGAGTTCTTGTTTATTTTGCCTTGAGCTATTAAATTCTCAACAATATTAATATCATAAGCCGAAGACGTTTCAATATGTACATGGTTCTTAAAAACCTCATTCATGATAAAACTAAAATGGGAACTTTTGGTACAATAGCAATAGTAATATTTTGCTTCATACTTATTTTTTTCCATCGATTTTCTAAACCATGCTTTGGCTTTGTTGATGTTGTTGGAAATTTGTGGTAGATAAGTAAATTTTAAAGGCGTACCATATTGTTCCACTAATTTCATCAAATCGATATTATGAAATTGCAGATGGTCTTTGTTAAGTGTAAATTCTTCCTGTGGGAAATAAAAAGTTTGATTAATTAAATCGAAATATTTAGTATTCATTAGAGCGGATAATTAAAGATTAAATCATTTTATAAAACAACGTAATCTGGAATTCAAACTCTAATATTTGCATAAATAATAAGTAGTTTTTCCTGGAATAAAAATGTGATTGGCGAGCATAAAGCCATTAAATCATTTTTGAGAATATAAAATTGATTGGAAGCAGTGAAGAAATTTGCGCTCGATTCTTGACTATAAATGCGGTAAATAGAAGTGTTGACACTTTTTTTCATTAGGGCAAATGTAAAAAATAAAATATTCGAAATCCCACTACTTGCAATAAAATTATGTTAACTTTTATAATCGTTAAATGATCTTATAATTAATTCATTATCAACTTCCTGATTGATTTTGACATTTCCAATTCCGTCAAGCAGCGCAAATTGTATTTTCCCATATTCATTTTTCTTGTCGTGAATAAGTAAATCCATTATGGGCGACAAGTCCTTTTCTTCAAAAACTATGTTTTCAAAAACAGCATTGATAGTGTTTTTAATTTCCAGATATTCTACAGATGAAAGCAGCTTTTTTTGCCATGAAATATAACTTTCCAAAATCATTCCCACAGCAATGGCTTCACCATGTAACAAAGTTTTTTTGTTTTCATTTTCAAGAAAATAACTTTCGATAGCGTGCCCTAAAGTGTGGCCAAAATTCAATGCTTTCCGAATGCCGTTTTCAGTTGGGTCCTGCATCACGATTTCATTTTTAATTTCAATCGATCGATAAATTAACGCATCAAAATCTGCAAAATCGATTGCGCTTAATTCTTTGAATTGCTTCCAATAAGCGGCATCGAATATCAAGCCGTGTTTCAACATTTCTGCCAATCCTGAGCGCATTTCGTTTTGTGGTAACGTTGACAAGTATTCGGTATCTATTAATATCATTTTCGGAACATTGATAACACCAATTTGATTTTTTAAACTTCCCAAATCAACTCCGTTTTTTCCGCCAATCGAAGCATCAACCGTTGCTAAAAGCGTGGTTGGGATATGAATAAAATCAATACCTCTTTTAAATGTAGACGCTACAAATCCACCAATATCGGTAATCACACCACCGCCAATATTAATCAGAAGGCTTTTCCTGTCACCGCCGAGTTCCGTTAATATTGTCCAAATCTCGACGCAAGTAGTAATGTTTTTCACAATTTCACCAGCTTCAATTTTAATAATTTCAATCGTTTTATCGGTAGTTAAAAAAGGTAAAAACCGGGATAAACAATACTCATTAGTATTACTATCCGTTAGAATGAAAAGAATAGAGTAGTTATTTTCTTCTATAAAATTATTGAGCGATTCATAACCGTCTTCGGCAAATAAAATTGGATAACCGTTGGCTTTTATAGGTTGCATCATTTTTTTAAACTATTCAGCAAAATAAGGCAATTTTTTTTTAATAATGCAATAAGTATTTCTAATAGGCTTTCTATTTTAAGTGATAAATAAAATTTACATTTGTTTAATCTTTTATAAAAAACAATAAACAAAAATAATGATATCTGCAAAACGTAATTTAGACGAGATTGCTATCGATCGAATTATTGAAATGGCTTGGGAAGATCGAACTCCTTTTGATGCGATTCAATTTCAATTTGGTTTGGCTGAAGCCGATGTAAAAGTGTTGATGAAAAGAGAACTCAAATTTGACAGCTATAAACTTTGGCGAAAACGTGTTGAAAATTGCAAAACCAAGCATCTGGCAAAACGTATAGCCGGAATTGATAGGTTCAAATGCAACTCACAACGCGCTATTTCGAACAATAAAATTTCTAAGAGATAAACAAAATGGAAAATGAAAGACCTGATAGCATAGTGTTTTCTGAAGAACACGGTTACAATGCTCGTCTGTTGCCTTATGCTACAAATGTTGGTGCGCCGGCAATTAATATTGACGATGTGGTTTCTTGGAAAAGCAGAGGAATTAGTAACGTTAACAAAGAGTTTGAAAATAAGTTCAATGAACTCAAAGTACAATATCAAAATTTAATGAACGAGTACCAATGGAACGACATAGTATATAATGCAAAGTTTTCATTTGAACCCGTTATTGGCGAAATTTATCATCTGTATGTTGGCGATGATGGAATCAATTTTTTATCCTTGATTTCTCCAAAAGAATGGAATAAAGAACACATTGGTACTTTCAAACTGAATAGTGATAAAAAGTGGATTTTACTAAATGAAGCATTTAATGCGCGGCACAAAAAAAAACCTACCCAGTAAAATATGTTTAGTTTGTAACCGACCTTTTTCCTGGCGTAAAAAATGGGAAAAGGTTTGGGAAGAAGTAAAGTACTGTAGTGATAAATGCAGAGGTATTAAAAATGGAAAATAAAAAAACGCTTCGATTAATTTTGGGAGACCAATTAAATAGCCATCATTCTTGGTTTAAAACTGTTGACGATTCCGTGACTTATGTAATGATGGAAGTCAGAACTGAAACCGATTATGCCTGGCATCATATCCAGAAAGTGGTCGGATTTTTCAGTGCCATGCGCTCTTTCGCAAATGAATTAAAACCTAAAAAGCACAATGTAAATTACATTCATTTAAATGATGAAAACAATTTACAGTCATTCGAAAAGAATCTAAATGCGCTACTAAATCATGGAAACTATACTCAGTTTGAATACCAATTACCCGATGAATACCGCTTAGATGCTTTACTAAAAAACTATTGTGCCAAACTTTCAATTCCTTATGCAGCCTTTGATACGGAGCATTTTTTTAGCACCAGAGAAGAATTAGGGCTTTTTTTTGAAGGTAAAAAAACGTTTATGATGGAAAGTTTTTATCGTGCCATCCGAAAAAAGCACAACGTATTAATGGAAGGTGATAAACCCACAACAGGTCAGTGGAACTATGATGGCGATAACCGCAAAAAGTTACCTAAAGATCATAAACCAACGCAACCTTTAGTTTTTAACAATGATGTTTGCAAAATTGTTTCAGAATTAAAAGGTACAGATGTTTCAACTATTGGAACCATTGACGCTGCTAATTTTATTTGGCCAATAAACAGGGAACAATCGTTAGCGTTGCTCGATTTTTTTGTCAAGGAATGTTTGCCGCTATTTGGTTCCTATCAGGATGCCATGACACCAAACGAATGGTCATTGTACCACGCGCGGATTTCTTTTTCAATGAACGTTAAAATGATTTCGCCAAAAGAAGTGATTTCCAGGGCAATACAAGAATGGGGAAACAGGAAAGATGAAATAGAGTACAACCAACTCGAAGGTTTTGTTCGCCAAATTATAGGTTGGCGTGAATACATGCGTGGTATCTATTGGTTAAAAATGCCCGAATTTGCATCCTTGAATTTCTTCAATCATACTGAAAAATTACCCGATTGGTATTGGACGGGCAACACTAAAATGAATTGTCTTAAAGACGCGATCACGCAATCTTTAAATTATGCCTATGCGCATCACATTCAACGGCTAATGATTACAGGAAATTTTGCTTTACTGGCGGGAATTCATCCGGATGAAGTCGATGCGTGGTATCTTGGAGTTTATATTGATGCCATTGAATGGGTGGAAATTACCAATACACGCGGCATGAGCCAGTTTGCTGATGGCGGAATTGTCGGCACTAAACCTTATGTGAGTTCCGCTTCTTACATTGATAAAATGAGTAATTATTGTGGTAGTTGCTTCTATAAAAAGGCTTTGAAAACCGGAGATAAAGCCTGTCCTTTCAATAGTTTGTATTGGAATTTTTACGATAAAAATGAAAACAAATTATCTAAAAATCCACGAATCGGAATGATGTATAACGTTTGGAATAAAATGAAACCCGAAGATAAAGTTAGCTTACTCGAGCAGGCCGATTATTATTTGAAAAATATAAATAACCTATGAAAAGAGCGATAGTTTGGTTTAAAACCGATTTGCGGTTGCATGATAATGAAACCTTGGCAAAAGCGATTGCCAGAAGCGACGAAATTATTCCGGTGTATTGTTTTGATGAGGCTCAATTTAAAGTGACAGCGTATGGATTTAAAAAAACAGGAAGTTTCAGAGCGCAATTTTTATTAGAATCGGTTGCCGATTTAGATAAGAATTTAAGAGAATTAGGTTCAGGTTTAATTATCTTAAAAGGAAAGCCAGAAATTGAAATTCCGAAAATTGTTCAAGAATATAAAACCGCTAAGGTTTTTGCCAAGCGCGAAGTTGCTCATGAAGAAAAACAAACCGAAGCTTTGGTTCAAGCCGAACTTTTTAAATTGCGATGTGAATTCGAAACGTTCAGCACGAGCACATTATATCATGCAGAAGATTTCCCTTTTTCTATAAAGGATATCCCCGATGTTTTTACCAATTTCAGAAAAAAAACAGAGCAAGACGCCACTATTAGAAGCGTTTTCGAAAAACCGTTAGCACTCAAATCTCCTGAAATTCCTGAAATTAAGTTACCGCTGCTGAAGGATTTGGGTTTGGATACTATAAGTGTTGATTCCAGAGCTGCCATTCAGTTCAAAGGCGGCGAAACCGAAGCGCTGCATCGTTTGCAACATTATTTTTTTGAAACTAAATCGATATCCAAGTACAAAGAAACCCGAAACGGAATGACTGGAGCTGACTATTCATCAAAGTTTTCAGCCTGGCTTGCACTCGGTTGTTTGTCTCCAAGAGAAATTTATTTCGAACTAAAAAAATACGAAGCTCAATACCAGGCAAATGAATCCACTTATTGGTTGGTTTTTGAATTACTGTGGCGCGATTATTTCAGGTTTATGATGAAGAAATATCACACCAAATTTTTTCAATTAGCCGGCATTCAAAACAAAGGAATTATCGTTAATAAACACAATATTCAACTCCTGCAAAATTGGATTGACGGAACTACTGGAGTTGATTTTGTTGATGCCAATATGATAGAACTTAAATTAACAGGTTTCATGAGTAATCGAGGTCGGCAAAATGTAGCCAGTTATTTGTGTAACGATTTAAAACTCGATTGGCGTTATGGAGCAGCTTATTTTGAGCAACAACTTATCGATTATGATGTGTGCAGCAATTGGGGAAATTGGGCGTATTTGGCTGGAGTTGGCAATGATCCAAGAGGAAATCGTTATTTTAATATCGAGAAGCAAGCACAGGATTACGATAAGAATGCCGTTTACAGAAATTTATGGTTGACTCGTTTAAAATAAGTTTTATTATTTTTAATGAATGATAAAATGGCTACTTAAAACTAGTTTTTTAAAATGAAATAATTTCAAAACTCTTTCTATATTTGCTCGGATAAATCGAATTAATGGAAAACATTTTCAACAATACGCAGGTTGCCTTCGCACTTAAAACCGATACCGAATTAGAGCGCGCCTATTTTTTATTCAAAATGATTGATAATGAGCCATTAGTGCGCATCGGAACTGCGGTTACTAATTTTGCCCTGAAGGCACATTTGCCAGTTGAGAGCTTGATTAGAGCTACTGTTTTCGATCATTTTTGTGGTGGAACTACGGAGGAAGATTGTCTTTCGGTGGTTGATAAAATGTTTACCAAAGGCGTTTCTTCGGTTTTGGATTATTCGGTTGAAGGAAAGGAAGAGGAAGAACAATTTGATGCTGCTTTACAGATGACATTGAAAACGGTTGAATTTGCCAAAGAAAAAAAAGCAATTCCGTTTGCCGTTTTTAAACCAACAGGGTTAGGGCGATTTGATTTGTATACAAAAATAGGAGAAAAGCAGTCATTATCCATTGAAGAAAAAAAGGAGTGGGATAGAGTGGTATCTCGTTTTGAGTTGATTTGTAGAACGGCTTATGAAAAAGATGTGGCGCTTTTAATTGATGGCGAGGAAAGTTGGATGCAGGATGCCGCGGATGACTTGGTTACCGAAATGATGAGAAAGTACAACAAAAAGAAGGCGGTTGTCTTTAATACACTTCAATTATACCGTTGGGATCGATTAGATTATTTAAAGAAATTGCATGAGCAAGCCAAAGTGGAAGGTTTTTTCATCGGAATGAAAATAGTTCGCGGTGCTTACATGGAAAAGGAAAACAAGCGCGCGGAAGAACTGGGTTATCCAACACCTATCTGCGAAAGCAAAGAAGCTACTGATAATAACTATGATTTGACGATGGCTTATATGATGGATAATTTGGACAGCATGGCTATTTTTGCCGGAACACACAATGAATCAAGCTCTTACAAGTTGATAGAAATGATGCAAAACAAAGGGATTTCTAAAAACGATGAGAGGATTTGGTTCGGACAATTGTACGGTATGAGCGATAATATTAGCTACAATTTAGCAGAATTTGGCTATAATGTTGCCAAGTATTTGCCCTTTGGTCCGGTTCGGGATGTGATGCCTTACTTGATTAGGCGAGCTGAAGAGAATACTTCCGTTGCAGGTCAGACAAGTAGAGAATTAAACTTGTTAAAGGCTGAAAGACAGCGTAGAAAAAGCAACAAGTAGAAAAAAATGACCTCATTAATTGAGGTTTTTTTATGGCTTTTTTTTAAATATATGTTATAGTGCTATTAAAATCAATATCTTTGACTTTTGTTTTTTAAACAAAATATTGGACACCTACTTAAAAGATATTTTTAGAATGAAGAAAGCTACGCTGTTTTATAAATCATTATTGCTGTTAACCGCCTTAATTTCCTTTCAGGGATTTGCCCAAAATCTTCTGGTTAACGGAGGTTTTGAAAGTGGTGGTGCAGGAACTGGTTTTCAGACTAATTATTCTCTTCCGGCTACTGCAGGAACAAGCGCGCAAAGGGAATACAATATTTTGGTGAATCCATCTACGATGAACACGGCCAATTTCGCTAATGCCGGTGACCATACAACAGGAGCAGGAAACATGATGGTCGTTGATGGTTCAGCTAGTTCCGGAGATAAAATTTGGGAATTATTAAATGGTTCCTCCATTGGAGTTGTAAGCGGACAAACTTATACTTTTTCTTATTGGATTAGCTCTATTTCGGGAACAAATACGACTGCTAATTCTGCTAATATTGTAGTAAACACGAACGGTACTACAACAGCACCAGTGTTAACGTCGGGATCCGCTAACGCTCCAACGGGTAACCCATCTGCCTGGACACAAGTTACTTATACGTGGACGGCAACTACCAACAATGCGCAAATTTGGATCACCGATAGTCAGACTAGTGCTGCCGGTAATGATTTTGCTTTAGATGATTTTTCATTAGTACCTTGTTTGGCAACTAATGTCACATGTGGAACCACTACGACCAGCTCAATTACGTTCAATTGGGTTCCTGTTGCGGGAGCCACAGGGTATACTGTTTCCTATCAAATAAACAATGGTCCGGTTAATTCTTTACCTACATTGCCCTCATTAAACTTAACAGTTAATTCCTTAAACCCGGGAGATCAGGTTAGAATTACGGTATTACCTGTCGGAAGTGGATGTTATAGTTCAACCACACAAATTTGTTTCGCTGCTACTACATGTCCGGTTCCTGCTGTAAGTGTAACCCAGCAGCCGACGTGCTCTAATCCTACCGGAACAATAGTATTTACAAGTCCGATAAATACGGTATTGCCTATACCATCAAATCTATATATTTCTCAAGTAACAGACGCAAATTCTGGTTCGTTGACTTATATAGAAATTTTTAATGGAACGGGAGCGACGGTAAATTTATCCAATTATAAAATTAAAATTTATAATAACGGAAGTGCAACAGTTACAGTGACATGTGATTTTGCTTTATCCGGAAATTTATTAAATAATGACGTTGTTGTTATTGCAGTTGGAAGTGCTTCTAATCTTGGCGGTGTTGTACCCGATTTAACATTTGCAAGCTGTGCTGGAGTTAATAATAATGATAATATACGGTTAGCTACTATTGGTGACGTTGAATTTGATTTATGGGGAAGAACCGATGGAACTGTATTTACACCCGCAGGTGCGGTAGGATATACCTATTCCAGAAATGTATCGGCACCACATCCTTCAATGACATGGAATCCCGCCGATTGGACAGCTACGGATTGGATTAGCGCCTCCGTTGAGGATTATTCAGATGTTGGCACCTATAATTATCAGCTTTCTAATTATCAATATAGTGTAGTGAGCCCCACTTATCAAGTAAGCCCCACTTTTACGAACTTAACACCTAATACATATAATGTAACCATTAGAGATTTGGTATCCGGCTGTGTTTCCACACCCATTGCATTAACAGTAAATCCCACAACCACTGTTGCGCCTCCATCGGTTTTGTCCATAACCTATTGCCCAAATGCGGTTGCTGTTCCTTTAACGGCAACACCTGAATCAGGAGCAACCTTAAACTGGTATGGAACTAACAGTTCTGGAGGAACAGCTTCTGCAACCGCTCCAACTCCTTTAACAAATGGTCCCGCGGGTTCCGTAGCACATTATTATGTGAGCCAAACCATAAGCGGATGCGAAAGCACAAGGGCAGATCTTCAGGTTTTTATTGGACGTCCGCCTATCGCGGGTGACAATCCATTTTTATTCTGCGATGGTGCAAATACAACAGCTACTTCTGTAGCTTTTGACTTTAATAATATTAGGTATCAGTTAACTCCTCCTTTATATCAAACAAGCTGGAGTTATAGCTATACTATCAATGGAGGTACTCCGATAACAGGAACACATACAGGACTTTCCCATTTTGATGTTCCGGTAACAACACCAGGCGCCACAGTTATTTTTACTATAACTTGGAATGGAATATGTACGCCAAGTCAAACAGAAACCTGTTATGCAGCCTGTGCAGTTACACCGGTTTTAAATATAACAAATCCCGCTGCAGTTTGTTCACCAAATACGGTTGACATTACACAACCAGCTGTAACTGCTGGAAGTACGGGTGGAGGATCATTAAGTTATTGGACTAATGCAGCAGCAACAACGTCATTAACTAATCCAACGGCGATCACAATCAGTGGAACGTATTATATTAAAAGTTCAGTGGGAAGTTGTTCGGATATCAATCCGGTAGTAGTAACCATTAATCCAACTCCGGTTTTAAATATTACCAATCCCGCAGCTGTATGTGCACCAAATACAATAGATATAACGTTACCGGCAGTTACAGCAGGAAGTACTGGTGGCGGAACATTAAGTTATTGGACTAATGCGGCAGCCACAACAGCACTGGCAAACCCATCAGCAGTTGCTGCAAGTGGAACGTATTATATTAAAAGCACACTTGGAAGTTGCTCAGATATTGAACCGGTAACAGTAACCATTAATCCTACACCGGTTCTAACTATAACAAATCCGGCCGCAGTTTGTTCTCCAAATACAGTAAACATTACCTTGCCGGCAGTTACTTCGGGAAGCACAGGTGGCGGAACATTAAGTTATTGGACTAACGCTGCTGCTACTACGGCATTGGCAAATCCAACAGCGATTGCTATAAGTGGCACCTATTATATTAAAACTACGTTGGGTTCTTGTTTAGATATTGAACCAGTAGTCGTCACTATTACATCCACACCGTCCTTGACAGTTACAAATCCTGCCGCAGTATGTTCCCCGAATACGATTGATATAACATTACCAGCAGTTACTGCCGGTAGTACAGGTGGCGGAACCTTAAGTTATTGGACTAATGCAGCTGCAACAACTCCTTTAGCTAATCCAACTGCAGTTGACACAAATGGAACCTATTATATTAAAAGTACCGTTGGAACCTGTTTTGATATTGAACCGGTTACAGTAACCATTAATCCAACTCCGGTTTTAAGTATAACAAATCCAGCTTCAATTTGTTCTCCTAACACTGTTGATATTACTTTACCGGCAGTCACTTCGGGAAGCACAGGCGGCGGAACATTAAGTTATTGGAGCAATGCAACAGCGACAACTGCTTTAGCTAATCCAACTGCGATTGCAATCAGTGGAACGTATTATATTAAAAGTTCTTTGGGGAACTGTTCGGATATTAATCCCGTAGTAGTAACCATTAATCCAACTCCAGTTTTAAGTATTACCAATCCTGGGGCTGTTTGTACGCCAAATGCAATAGACATTACATTACCGGCAGTTACAGCGGGAAGTACAGGAGGAGGAACATTGAGTTATTGGACTAACGCTGCAGCAACAACGGCACTGGTAAACCCAACAGCGGTGACTACAAGTGGAACCTATTATATTAAAAGCACACTTGGTAATTGTTCAGATATTGACCCGGTAACAGTAACCATTAATCCAACCCCTGTTTTGAGTATAACAAATCCGGCCGCAGTTTGTTCACCAAATACTGTTGACATAACATTACCGGCAGTCACGGCGGGAAGTACTGGTGGAGGAACACTAAGTTATTGGACGAATGCGACCGCTACAACAGCTTTAGTTAATCCAACTGCCGTTGGAACTAGTGGAACGTATTATATTAAAAGCACACTTGGAAACTGTTCCGATATTAAACCTGTCACAGTTACCATAAACAATCCTAATTTAATTATTACAAACCCACCAACAGTTTGTTCGCCAGACACTGTTGATTTAACATTACCAGCAGTAACAGCAGGAAGCACGGGCGGAGGTATATTAAGTTATTGGACAAATGCTGCAGCGACAATGGCTTTAGCTAATCCAAATGTTGTTGCGACTGGAGGCACGTATTATATCAAAAGTACTGTTGGAACTTGCTTTGACATAGAACCCGTTGTTGTAACTATCAATGCTAATTTTGTTGTAAATAATCCGCTTCCATTAGAAAGTTGCGATCCAAACAATGATGGATTTGTAACATTTGATTTAACTCAAACTAGTAATAGCATTACTGGCGGAAATCCGGGATACATTGTTAGCTTCCATGAGACTCAAGTCGATGCGGTGGTTAATGGAACATCTATTCCAACTCCGGCTAATTATGACAATATTAATCCATTTTTACAAACAGTTTATGTAAGAGTGTCTTCAAATACATCTACATGTTTTCAAATTGTTCAATTACAATTAATAATCCATTTAACCCCTGTTGCCACTGAGCCTGATGATTATGAGTTATGTGATTACACAGGAGCCCCGGGTTATGAGACTTTTGATTTAACGACCACTATTCCACAGGTATTGGGTTCCTTGAATCCATCCACACACGCAGTAACTTTTTACACCAGCCAGGCTGCAGCCGAATCGGGGACAGGTAATATCACCAATACGACGAGTTACATTAATGGCAGCATTGATACCGAAACCATTTACGTTCGGGTAGAAAATACTGCTACGGGCTGTTACGATATTATAACTTTGCAACTGATTGTAAATCCATTACCAAATGCTACCCAGCCGAACTATCCGCAGTATTCACTTTGCGATACAACAGGTTTAGTAGGTTTTGAGGTTTTTGATTTAGCCTCACGCATTACACCAATACTGTTAGGTCAAACAGGTATGGATGTTTCTTTTTACC
>NZ_JANXTI010000101.1 GCF_025352425.1 Flavobacterium sp. | reverse complement strand
ATTGATAATATTGGTGACACTTCCTGTGTCTTTACAAATACTGTCGAAATTTACAATCGTTGGGGTGTCTTGGTATTTGAAACCGACCAGTATGATAATATTACAAGGGTTTTCCGAGGTATATCTCAAGGAAAGAGTACTGTTGTCAAGTCAATAGGATTACCAACAGGAACCTATTTCTATATTATTAAATATTCAAATAAAGAAGGTGACCATCGCAAAGAAGGATATTTATACCTAACAAGATAAGCAACAAATCTAATTCCTGAGGGTTATCACAGCCCTCAGTTTAATAACAAGAATCTAATGAGAACAAGAATACTAATTTTCGTTTTGATGTTTACAGGAGTGATAAGTTATGCACAACAAGATGCCCAATTTACCCAGTATATGTACAACACAATCAATGTCAATCCGGCTTATGCGGGATCCCGGGGAACCTTAAGTATATTTGGACTATATCGCTCCCAGTGGGTTGGGCTCGACGGGGCGCCCGTTACCAATGCGCTGTCGATAAATTCGCCTATTGAAAATTCCAATTTAGGTGTGGGGCTTTCTTTTGTAAATGATAAAATCGGGCCTACTGTAGAGAATACAATTTCTGCAGATGTGTCCTACACGATCCAAACCTCTGAATCCTACAAACTATCATTTGGAATTAAAGGAACAGGCAACTTTTTCAATCTCGATGCTTCTAAATTAAACCCGGTTGATCAAAGTGATCAATCATTGAAAAGTTATGATAAATTTTCTCCAAACCTCGGTGCCGGTCTTTACCTGCATTCAGACAAAACCTATTTAGGTTTGTCGGTGCCTAAATTTATTGAGACGGCGCAAAAATATGATGACAATGAAACTAAAATCACAAGAGATAAGATTAATTATTATTTAATCGCCGGCCACGTCTTTGACTTAACAAGCAAGATAAAGTTCAAGCCTGCATTATTATCCAAATTAGTTATGGGCGCACCGCTTCAGGTGGATGTGTCGGGCAATTTTATGTTTAACGACAAATTCGTCCTTGGCCTTGCCTACCGCTGGGATGCCGCGGTGAGCGTGATGGCAGGGTTCCAGATCTCCGACGGTTTGTACATTGGATACGGATATGACCTTGAAACCACGGCCCTGAGACATTATAATTCGGGTTCCCATGAGGTATTTCTCAGATATGAATTCTTCAACAATTACAATAAAATTATATCTCCCCGATTCTTTTAACAGAGCAACATCATGAAAAATAAAGTACTTTATATAATGTTTTTGAGTGTTTTGGCCTTTAGTGGCTCTGCTCAGAAAGCTGCGGTAAAAAAAGCAGACAAACAATACGAAAAGTTTGCCTACATCGATGCGACAAAAACCTATGAGCGCGTGGCCGAAAAGGGTTACAAATCTGCCGACATGTTTGAAAAACTCGGAAATGCCTACTACTATAATGCAAATTTCGAGAAAGCCGCCAAATGGTATGGCGAACTCTTTGCAATGAACCAGGAGGTTGCGCCGGAATACTATTACAGATATTCGCAATCTTTAAAATCAATCAAGGAGTATGCGAAGGCGGACCAAATGATGGTCTTGTTCAACCAGAAATCAAGCGAAGACTTAAGGGGCAAGATTTTTAATGACCATAAAAATTATATGGACATCATCAAGGCCAATTCCGGAAGGTACAATATCGAGGATGCGGGCATCAATTCTAAATACTCGGATTACGGAAGCGCCTTTTTGGGAAACAAACTGGTCTTTACCTCGGCCAGGGACACGGGAGGTTTTATGAAGAAAAAACACAAATGGACCAACGGGTATTTCACCAATATGTACAGCGCTGACCAGGCCGCGGAAGGCGGGCTTTCCAAACCCGTTAAATTTGCCAAGGACATCAATTCCAAGTTCCACGAAGCAACGCCTGTTTTTACCAAAGACGGCAAGACCATGTATTTTACCAGAAATAATTTCAATGACGGCAAAAAAGGAAAGGATGCCGCAAAAACTACACTTCTGAAAATTTACAAAGCAACATTGGAAAACAACCAGTGGGAAAAAGCCACGGAACTTCCATTTGACAGCGACAGTTACAGCACGGCGCACCCAATGCTGAGCCCTGACGGGAAAACATTGTATTTTGCCTCTGATATGCCCGGAACCCATGGACAATCAGATTTATTTAAGGTTAAAATAAACGATGACGGAAGTTTTGGAACCCCTGAAAACCTGGGCACAAAAATAAACACCGAGGGCAAGGAAACCTTCCCTATGGTTACCGACGAAAACGAGCTGTATTTTGCAAGCGATGGTCATCCGGGTCTTGGAGGTCTCGATATTTTTGTGTCTAAGATCAACAAAGACGGCACTTTTAGTGAACCCATAAATATAGGTGCTCCGGCGAATTCTCCACAAGACGATTTTGCATACTTAATCGATACAAAAACCAGAAAAGGCTTCCTGACTTCAAACAGAACAGGAGGAAAAGGTGATGATGATATTTACAAGTTTTTAGAAACCAAAAAATTAATCTGCGAACAGATATTATCAGGAATTGTAACTGATGTAGCAACTCAAGAAATTCTTGCAAATACCAAAGTGACTTTATCTGACGAAAAGTTCAATGTAATCAAAGAAGTAATGTCTGACGACAAAGGATTCTATATTTTTGATACCGTTGAATGTGGGAAAATCTACTACATAAAATCAGCAAAAGAGCAATACGAAACCAAGGAACAAAAGATAACAATTTCAAAAGAAACAGGAAAAACAGACCTTCCGATCAAATTGGAGAAGAAAATCAAAACGGTTGCCGTTAACGATGACCTCGCCAAAACATTTGGCATAAAAATCATCTATTTTGATTTGGACAAATGGAATATCAGACAGGATGCCGCATTAGAACTCGAAAAAATAATGGACGTCATGAAGGAATATCCAAGCATGAAAATCGATCTACGCTCTCATACCGACAGCCGCGGAACAGCTAAATACAACGAAAAACTTTCTGACAGAAGGGCAAAATCTTCAGTGGCGTGGCTGGTTAAAAACGGCATTGAAACAAGTCGTCTAAGCGGAAAAGGCTACGGAGAATCAAAATTATTAAACAAATGTGCAGACGGAGTGAAATGTAGCGAAGACGAACATCAGGCCAACAGACGAAGCGAATTCATTGTTGTTGCGTTGTAGGATTTAAAATTTAATATCCAGTAGTCCCTGAAAGATTCATATTGAATAGCAATTAAATTACATTAATAAACTAACCTCGGAAGAGAAATCTTTCGAGGTTAGTTTATTCCATTTTTCGAAAATATTTAGGATTAAGTTAGAACTGCTAAGGCTGTTAATAAAAGACTATTTTCTCAAAAATCCCAGCAAATACAAGGGGGCAAAAACTTTTGCCCCTTTTGCCCTTTTTTAAATCTGAAATTCCACCTTCTGAAGGTGGAATTCCACGTTATTTTGCTGGCGCTCCATCTTCAGAACCTGGAATTCCACGTTATTTGCCTGAAATCCAACCTTCTGAAGGTGGAATTCCACGTTATTTGCCTGGCATTCCACGTTCGGAACCTGGCATTCCACGATATTATCCTCAAAATCCACGTTCTGAACAAGCAATTCTGGTTTTTAAAATTTCATCTTCGGCTTTTTTAAATTTAAAACAGCCGTCTAAAACATTCCCCCGCCTTGCGTTTCGTTGGCATCATGTTGCTTTTTCTGCAATGCTTTGTTTTTTGCGCCACCGAAAATATAATTAAATCCAACATACAGCGTCTGGCTTTCCCAATAAAAAGCACCGTTTTGTCTGTAAGGAATATTCCCGTCAAAGGCAAAATGCATCGTTTTAAAAATGTCATTTGATTTAATGGTAAGAGTTCCTTTTCCTTTCAGCATCGTTAAGCTTGCACCAAGATCGGTTTTGTACATAGGCCTTCTGACATATTGAAGGCTGGCTTCACTGCCGCGGTACATGCCGAACAACGTAAAACGAAGATTCTTTGTGGCGCTGAAAGTATTGTTCAATCGCGCATTAAAGCTAGTCGCATTGATTTCTGCTGATTCCTGAATTCCTGTCACCGTATTTTGTACAGTACCGTTCACTTTTTTGAAA
>NZ_JANXTI010000049.1 GCF_025352425.1 Flavobacterium sp. | reverse complement strand
CAAACTATTTTTTCTTCATAAACATATTGGTGTAGTATTTTTTTCCGGTTGTTTCATCAACTGTTACGGACATACCCAAATGAGTGTAATCACCTTCGATGTTGGCTTTGTGAGCCGGGCTGTTTAACCAGGCACTCATCGCGCTTTCTGCGGTTTGGTAGTTGTAGGCAATGTTCTCTCCTACTTTTTCTGCTCCTAATACTTCAACCAGGTTGTTAGATCTTTGTTGGAAATAATCGTGATTTACAACGTTATTATCAATCATGTAAATGTTGTGCTCTTGTGATTTATAAGAGATGTGATTGATAACTTCAAGTCGATTCAATCCAATACTTGCACGATAATCATTGATAAGTGTAACAAGTTTCAACTCAGTGTCATTGTAATTGTAGGTAGTTACAATTTGTTTGTCAGTTGAAGAACCTTCTGAAGAATCAGAAGAACAAGATACCATAGTGAACACGATTGCTAACGGCAACAATGCTCTAAACATTTTTGCTTTCATAGTAGTAGGTTAAGTTTTTAATAAAGTAGATGTGGGGCAAACACTTTATAAATTATTATTGACAGTTTTTAATAAAGTAGATGTGGGGCAAACACTTTATATAATTTAATTTGAAAGAACGTATTGTTTTATTCGTTAGACAATTCTACAACTTTTACCGTTTAAAGTACAAATAAATTCGACGAAATACACTTTTATTTATTTACATAAAGAATATTTCTTACTTTTATGCATTTCGTCGATATTTATTTATATGGTTCCAAAACTAAAAAACCACTTCTGAGAGTGGTTTAAAAAATATCGAATACTTAGTCATACAATTTATGGTGAAAGCCTATCAATCTTCCAGTTAAAATCGGCTTGTAGTTTGTATCTGATTCTGTCGTGAAGTCGGTTAGGTCTTCCTTGCCAAAATTCAACTTCTATTGGTTTAACCAAAAAGCCGCCCCAGAATTCCGGTCGTGGAATTTCTCTACCTTCAGAAGTAGATTCCAAATCTTTTAATTTATTATCCAAATAGTCTCTTGATGGTATGACTTCGCTTTGCGCGGACACTATGGCTCCTAATTTGCTTCCATCTGGTCTTGAGCTGAAATAATTATCTGAAATGGTTTCCGAAGTTTTCTCTGCAATTCCTTTAATGATAACCTGTCTTTCCATACTATGCCAAAAGAATGAGAGACAAATGTTGGGGTTGTTTAGCATAGCTTTCCCTTTTTCGGAATTATAATTGGTATAGAAAATAAATCCTTCCTCATTGAATTTTTTAAGCAATACTACTCTCGATTTTGGGAATCCATCTAAACCGATGGTAGCAACTGTCATAGCGTTGACCTCATCTACACCCCCAAAATCTTTGGTTTCATGAAACCATTTGTGGAATAAATTTATGGGATCTTCCGGAATAGTATTTTCCAGAAGCTGGCTTTTCTCGTAGGACTTTCTATAATTGCTTAAGTCTTCCATTTTACTTTTGTTTTAACATTAAAAATTAACATATTTCTTTTGGGAACAATTGTATTAGAATTCAAATGTTTTACCATCTTCAGCAAGTAGCACATCAGAAAAAAGCATTTCTGCTTCCTGCCTGAATAAATCAATTGAATCATATCTTGTGCTGTAATGTCCCAAAATTAATTGCTTAACATTTGCTTTTACTGCTATTGTTGCCGCCTGTTTTGGAGTGCTGTGCATTGTCTTCTCAGCTTTGTCGGCTTCTGATTCTAAAAATGTGGTTTCGTGATACAACACATCACAATTTTCGATTATTGGAATAATAGATTCGTCATACATTGTATCGCTACAAAATGCATAGCTTTTGGGCTGTATTGGATCAAAAGTGATTTCTTCATTTTGAATTGTAGTTCCATCATCAAGGGTGATATCGCTTCCATTTTTTATTTTTTGATAATAACAAGTATCAATTTTATATTCCTTAACAGCGTCAATATTCAGTTTTCGGTCTCCAATTTTTTCCTGAAACAGAAATCCATTTGTATATATTCGGTGTTTTAAGGGAATTGTTTTTACCAATACTTTTTCATCTTCGTAAACAATCTCACTTTCTTTCGATGTTAATTCATGAAAATATAAATTATATCCTGTGAACGAATTAGAATAGCGCAATTGAAGCAATATAATTTCCTTTACGCCTTTTGGTCCATAAACATGTAAATCGGTTTGGCGGTTGAGCAACATGAAGGTTGAAATCAAACCTACTAATCCATAAAAATGATCACCATGTAAATGCGAAATAAAAACATGACTGATTTTGGAAAACTTCAGCTTGTTTTTACGTAGTTGCACTTGTGTTCCTTCACCACAATCAATCAGAAACATGTGATTTCTAATTTCCAGGACTTGTGATGTTGGATTAGTTATAGTTCGAGGAGTTGCTGCATAACAGCCAAGAATGGTTAATTTCATTATATACTAAAATCCTAAATCGCGTTCTATCTCTTCCATTTCTATAATGTCATGAGCTTCTAAAATTGTTGGAACAAGCGTAATGTTGTTTGGAACAGTATTAAAATTAACGCTATTGGCCACAAGCACTAACGACTTCTTTCCTTTGGTATGCGTTTTAATTAAGTCATTAAAAAGTTTTATATCATCCATGGTCAACCCTTTATCAAGAGATAAATCAACTATAATGTTTTGTGATTTAAAACTATTATACTCGTGATGTAGCTTTTGATAAAACTCAGCAGTATTGCCTTGAGTATTTCTAATAGTTGTGGTATGTCCTTTTTGCTCTACTTTCATTTGAAACGCGGATATTATATTATGAGGCTAATTTACTAAGATTTTGCCACTATTCAGTGATTTATCATTATGATATTCATTTTGATGATGTAGTTCACAGAAAATAATGGTTTTTCATCGGTAAAATGCTCCTTTTTTCAATATTGTATAGACGAACTGCTCAAAAAAACGTCGAAAACCCTTGAATTCATTGATTTTGTCGTTTAAACGAGTTTTGAGGTTAGTTACCGAAAATATTTTCCGCATGAGAACTGTTGCAGTAGTTTTGATAAAGAAATAAGAAACAAACCCCAATATTATGACAACAGCTAATAACAACAGAATTCAAACAAACATCAAATTATTTGTTGCATTCGTATTATTAGTATTGTCTTCAACTGGAGCATTTGCTCAAACAAACACTACTTGTGTTGTTGCAACTACTTCAACTGAGGTTTCTGCTTCTAAAGATGTTACTACTGTTATCACTACTGATAATGCTGTTGCTTCTACTTCAATGGATTTCGCAGTTTGGTTCATGGGTTCTAAAAAAACTACAAACACTACATCAAACGGAACATTCAGCAAAAAACAATTGATTAACTCTGGTATCAACACGAACAGTGTATTAATCAGATCGTTTTTGAAAAAAGTTTCTACTCAAGAAAATGGTGTTGCATAATTATTTTTTCAAATATATTTTGGTTAGTTTAGGAAACTAAAAAGTCCCGATTTAAATCGGGACTTTTTTATATAATCAATTTTATGATTTGATAATTAGTTTTTAGCTTTTAATGCTTTATACTTATCTGTCATATCAAGTGCATTGTAAACGCTTAATAAAGTTTTTCTTGCCGCTTCATCATCAGCTTTTAGTTCGACTGCTTTTTCAAGATATGGAAGCACAAACTTAAAGTTCTTTTCCCTTTCGGCCTTAATTACTTCGTAGCGTTTGTTATCTTTTTCAGAAGTTCCCAATTTATTCATTTCTGTCACAAATTTTTCATCAGCTCTTAATTTCAATTCAGCTAAATTTAAATTGGCATTAAAATAATTTGGGTCTAATTCTAATGCTTTTTTATAATATTTTTCAGCGTCATCAAGTTTGTTAGCATTGCTACTAACAACTCCTAAGTTGTAAACTAAATCAACATTATTTGGTTCTTTTTCTAATGCCTCGTTAACTAATCTTTTGTAGTTTTCAACATCATTAACCTTTAAAAACAAATCTGCTTCGGTAATAATAAGCGATGTATCATTTGGATTTTCTTTTCTCGCAGCAGCTACCGCCGCTTTAGCTTCATCAACTTTACCAGCATCCACCAAAATTAAGGCTATGTTTTTATAAATTTCTCCTCTTTTAGATTCTAATTTTTCATCTCGGGGTTTTTCATGTGTTCCCGTTTTTATAAATAAATCCCTTTCTGTTTTAGAAGAAAATGTTTCTTCCTTTTTACTGATTTTATTGGTTGCCACATATACAGTTCCTTCACCAGTATAATTGAGTGCTTTTAATTCTTTGTAATAATTCAATGCTTTTTCATAATCTTTCGCATTTGTTGCATAGTAGGCAGCATAAAACAATTTGTCCTGATCCTTTTTATCTAATTGATAAATAGCATATAAAACATCTGCAGCTTCCTTATTTTTTTTAGCATTAACAAGTTCTACAGCAATATTTACCATTAAAGGTTTATATGAAGTAATCGTTTCATTAATATCGTCTGTATAAATCTTCTTGCCTGTTTTTTTCTCATAATCTAAAGTAGCATTCAAACCTATTGCTAAATCATTTATAGATTTGAAAGAATAAGCGCTAGCTATTTGAGCTGGGGTTACACTTGTTCCGTAAGAAGCAATTTGCAAAATTGGCAACATAGACTTATAAAAATTAGCGTAGACGACATCTCCTTCCTCGGTTGCAAGTGGAGTTAGTTTGTCAAGATTTGCTCTATATTCAGCAACATCATTTGCTGAGGGAATATCTTTAGCATAAATTTTCTTTAATGCTTTTAACTCATCTTTTTGTGCAAAAGATGAAACAGAAACTAAAACAGCCGTAGCTATCACAATGTGTTTGATTCTCATTTTTTTTATTTTTAATTTATAATTTTAAAAAATCACCAATTAAAATATTTTAATTGGTGATTTCTTTGTTATTTATTCATCGTCTTCAGAATCGTCTTCAGCATCATCATCTTCAATAATCTCCTCATCTTCATCTTCCTCTACTGAACCATCATCTTCAAGAACTTCTAAAAGGGGCTTTACTCTTTCTATAGCCTCTACTTCGATTACATTTCCGTCTTCATCTAATTCTGGCTCAGAAACATCATCTTTCATTACTTTGGTAACCGCAGCGATAGAATCGTTTCCTTTGATGTTGATAAGTTTCACACCTTGCGTTGCTCTACCCATTACACGTAAATCTTCGACTGCCATTCTGATAGTCAATCCTGATTTGTTGATAATCATTAAATCGTCAGCATCTGTAACCGAATTGATAGAAATCAGTTTTCCGGTTTTCTCTGTGATGTTCAATGTTTTTACACCTTTTCCACCACGGTTTGTAATTCTGTATTCATCCAGTGAAGAACGTTTTCCGTAACCGTTTTCGGCAACCACCAAAATTTCACTTTCCATGTCGTTTACAGTAACCATGCCAATTACTTCATCTGTTTCATCTTTTAATGTAATTCCACGTACACCAGAAGCTGTTCTTCCCATTGGCCGCGTTTTGGTTTCTTCGAAACGAACTAGCTTTCCTGACTTGACAGCTAAGATAATCTGGCTTTCACCATTTGTTAATTGAGCACCTAATAATTCGTCATTCTCTTTAATTGTGATGGCCGCAACTCCGTTAACTCTTGGTTTAGAATATTTGTCCAAAGATGTTTTCTTAACCTGGCCTTTTTTGGTAACCATAATAAGGTTGTGGCTGGTGGTGTATTCTTTATCTTTTAAGTCTTGTGTACAGATAAATGCTTTAACCTTATCATCAGATTCGATATTGATAAGGTTTTGCAATGCTCTTCCTTTGGCAGTTTTACTTCCTTCCGGAATTTCATACACACGCATCCAGAAACATTTTCCTTTTTGGGTAAAGAACATCATGTATTGATGGTTTGTGGCAACATACATGTGCTCTAAGAAATCCTGATCTCTTGTTCCTGCGCTTTTTTGTCCAACGCCACCTCGGTTCTGCGTTTTATATTCGGTAAGGTTGGTACGTTTAATATAACCTGCGTGCGAAATTGTAATTACTACATTTTCATCGGCAATTAAATCTTCGATACTTACATCACCTCCAGAATATTCAATAAGTGAACGACGGGCATCACCATATTTATCCCTGATTTCTATAAGTTCTTCTTTAATTAATGCAGTTCTTAAATTTACATCCGCCAATAATGCTTTCAAATGCTCGATTAATTTGATTAACTCTTCATATTCAGCTCTCAATTTATCTTGCTCAAGACCTGTTAACTGACGCAAACGCATTTCAACAATAGCACGAGATTGGATGTCGGATAATTTAAATCGTTCCATCAATTTTTCTCTTGCTTCCTCAGTATTTTTGGAACCTCGAATTAAAGCAATTACTTCGTCAATATTATCAGAAGCAATGATTAAACCTTCTAAAATATGGGCTCTTTCTTCTGCTTTGCGTAATTCAAATTGTGTTCTTCTAACCACAACATCATGACGGTGTTCAATAAAATAATGAATCATATCTTTCAGATTCAACATTTGCGGTCTGCCTTTTACTAGTGCAATATTGTTGACACTGAACGAAGATTGTAGTTGTGTGAATTTATATAACGTATTTAAAACTACGTTTGGGGTAGCATCACGTTTCAAAATATAAACGATACGCATACCGTTTCTATCTGATTCATCACGAATATTTGCAATGCCTTCTATTTTCTTTTCATTAACTAAGTCAGCAGTTCTTTTGATCATGTCTGCTTTATTGACTTGATAAGGAATTTCAGTAACTATGATAGATTCACGACCATCAACTTCTTCAAAATTGACTTTGGCACGCATTACAATTCGACCACGACCAGTTTTGAATGCTTCACGAACGCCTTCCATACCATAAATAGTTCCGCCAGTAGGAAAATCTGGAGCTTTGATATGTGTAATTAATTCATCTATTTCAATATCATTATTATCAAGATACGCTAAGGTTCCGTTTATAACTTCGGTCAAATTATGTGGTGGCATATTGGTTGCCATACCTACAGCAATTCCTGTTGCTCCATTTATTAATAAAGTGGGAACGCGAGTTGGCATTACTGTTGGCTCATACAATGTGTCATCAAAGTTTAACTGAAAATCAACAGTTTCTTTTTCAATATCAGACATTATTTCTTCCGAAATCTTACGCATTCTGGCTTCAGTATAACGCATTGCTGCCGGGCTATCGCCATCAACAGAACCAAAGTTACCTTGACCGTCAACTAATAAATAACGTAAACTCCACTCCTGAGCCATACGAACCATGGCGTCATAAACCGAAGTATCACCGTGTGGATGATACTTACCTAAAACTTCTCCAACAATTCTTGCGGATTTTTTGTGAGCAGATTTTGAAGTTACTCCTAAATCATACATTCCGTATAACACTCTTCGATGCACTGGTTTTAAACCGTCGCGCACATCTGGCAATGCTCTTGAGACAATAACCGACATCGAATAATCGATGTAAGCTGATTTCATTTCATCTTCGATGTTAATAGGAATTAACCTTTCTCCGTCAGACATATTCTATAAATTATTTAATAAAAATTACTTTAAATTCTAAACGTGCTAATATAGAATATTTAAAAATTTAAGGGCCTATTTTTGCTCGTAAATTTCAATGATTTATTAACAAAATAGGTGTTGTTTTTGGTTAATAAATTACTTGTGCACTTGCTTTTTTTATTGACTTTTTTTTTGTCAATTAGCTGACAGTACATTTAGTCGGAATGATTTTTGTTAGAATGATTTTCAATAGCTAAATTTACATTACCAAATCTATATTTATGGATGATAATTTTTCACCTAGAGTTAAAGACGTTATCACCTACAGCAAAGAGGAAGCCTTGCGCTTAGGTCATGATTTTATTGGAACCGAACATTTGATGCTTGGAATTTTAAGAGACGGAAATGGTAAAGCAATTACTATTCTCAATAATCTTTCTATTGATTTAGAACATTTGAGGAAAAAGGTTGAAGTGCTCAGCCCGGCAAATCCAAATGTTGAAATCAGTAACGAAAAGAAAAATCTACACTTGACTCGTCAAGCGGAACGTGCCTTAAAAACTACTTTTCTGGAAGCTAAAGTTTTTCAAAGCACGTCTATTAGTACTGCACATTTATTATTGTGTATTTTAAGGAATGAGAATGACCCAACAACCAAACTATTGCATCGTCTGAAAATAGACTATAACGTAGTTAAAGAACAGTATTTAAATATGACACCAAGCGAAGAAGATTTTAATGATAATTTGCCAACAAACGAATCTTATAATGAGGATTCAGGACAAGATGACAGTTTGAAAGAAGGCAATTTTAACAATCCGGCAAATAAAACCAATAAAAAATCTAAAACACCTGTTTTGGATAATTTTGGTCGTGATTTAACCGAGATGGCCGAAGAAGGAAAACTCGATCCTGTAGTTGGTCGTGAAAAAGAAATTGAAAGAGTTTCTCAAATTCTTAGTAGAAGAAAGAAAAATAATCCATTATTAATTGGTGAACCTGGTGTTGGTAAATCTGCCATTGCTGAAGGTTTAGCCCTTCGGATTATCCAAAAGAAAGTATCCCGAATTTTGTTTAACAAAAGAGTTGTAACTTTAGATTTAGCGTCTTTAGTTGCCGGAACAAAATATCGTGGACAATTCGAAGAAAGAATGAAAGCCGTGATGAACGAATTAGAAAAGAATGATGACATTATTCTTTTTATTGATGAAATTCATACTATCGTTGGTGCTGGTGGCGCAACAGGTTCGCTTGACGCTTCCAATATGTTCAAACCGGCTTTAGCAAGAGGCGAAATACAATGTATTGGTGCTACAACGCTTGACGAATACCGTCAGTATATAGAGAAAGATGGTGCGTTGGAAAGACGTTTCCAAAAAGTAATCGTAGAACCAACATCCGTTGAAGAAACCATTACGATTTTGAATAACATCAAAAATAAATACGAAGATCACCACAGTGTGACCTACACCGATGAAGCAATTGAAGCCTGCGTTAAGTTGACCAATCGTTATATGTCTGAGCGTTTTCTTCCGGACAAAGCTATTGATGCACTGGATGAAGCCGGTTCTAGAGTTCACATTACCAATATTGATGTGCCAAAACAAATTTTGGAATTAGAACGTCAATTGGAAGAAGTGCGTGATTTAAAAAATTCGGTTGTTAAGAAACAGAAATATGAAGAAGCAGCCAAACTTCGTGACGATGAAAAGCGTTTAGAAAAAGATTTAGCTATTGCACAGGAACAATGGGAAGAAGATTCAAAAAATAATCGCATTCAGGTTACCGAAGATAATGTTGCCGATGTAGTATCAATGATGACTGGAATTCCTGTTAACCGTATTGCACAAACAGAAAGCAATAAATTGGCGCATTTACCCGATTTAATTAAAGGAAAAGTAATTGGTCAAGACGAAGCTGTATTGAAAATCTCCCGTTCGATTCAAAGAAATCGTGCCGGTTTAAAAGATCCAAATCGCCCGATTGGGTCGTTTATTTTCTTAGGACAAACCGGTGTTGGGAAAACACAATTGGCCAAAGTTTTAGCCAAGGAATTATT
The DNA here is from genome assembly GCF_025352425.1 of Flavobacterium sp. Taxonomy (GTDB): domain Bacteria; phylum Bacteroidota; class Bacteroidia; order Flavobacteriales; family Flavobacteriaceae; genus Flavobacterium. Next base: position 10,607 of record NZ_JANXTI010000049.1, on the reverse strand, counting down.
TGACTCTGAAGATGCCTTGATTAGAATCGACATGAGTGAATACATGGAAAAGTTTGCCATTTCCAGATTAATCGGTGCACCTCCCGGCTATGTTGGCTATGAAGAAGGTGGACAATTAACTGAAAAAGTCAGAAGAAAACCATATTGTGTTGTGCTTTTGGACGAAATTGAAAAAGCGCATCCCGATGTTTTCAATATGATGTTACAAGTATTAGACGATGGATATCTGACGGATAGTTTAGGCCGAAAAATCGACTTTAAAAACACAATCATTATTATGACTTCTAATGTTGGTGCGAGACAATTAAAAGATTTTGGACAAGGTGTTGGATTTGGAACTGCAGCAAAAATTGCGCAAGCCGACGACAATTCAAAAAGCGTTATCGAAAATGCTTTGAAGAAAACCTTCGCTCCTGAATTTTTGAACCGAATTGACGATGTAATTGTTTTCAATCCATTAGAAAAACACGATATCGATTTGATTATCGAAATCGAGTTAAAGAAACTGTTTGGCAGAGTTTCCGAATTAGGATATACTTTAAATCTTTCAGACAAAGCCAAAGCGTTTATTGCTGAAAAAGGTTTTGACAAACAATTTGGTGCGCGTCCGCTAAAAAGAGCAATTCAAAAATATGTTGAAGATGCATTAGCAGAGGAAATAATCACTTCTAAAATTGCTATCGGAGATATCATCTTTATGGATTTGGACGAGGCCACACAGGAGTTAACCGTCGCCATCCAAAAAGCAAAAAAATCCACGAGTTAAAATAATAAAGTAACTTTAAGCCACGAACCAACTTCGTGGCTTTTTAATTTTAAAAACAATGATAAAAAACAAACATCTTTTAATTCTATTTTTTGTAGCGATGATACTCGTTGTCATAGGAGCTTTATTTAAAATAATGCATTGGGAATTTACCGGAGTAACCGGAAATACGTTACTATCCATTGGGTTATTATCCGAAGCAATTGTTATTGTACTGTTGATAATTAAAATAACAAGAGATAACAAATCCGGTTTTCTAAATAAATAATGAATGCGTATTTAGACATAGTACTGAGAAGCGTTGCAGTATATCTTTTTATGCTGATAGCCATACGCTTGTTTGGCAAAAAAGAATTATCTCAACTAAATACCGCCGATATCATACTAGTGCTACTAATCAGTAATTCGGTGCAGAATGCCATGGTTGGAAGTAATTCTTCTCTTGAAGGCGGATTGGTAGCAGCTCTAGTCTTGTTTGTTCTTAATTTTATTTTGAAGAAAATAATGTTCAAATCGAAAACCGTTACCCAATTGCTTCAGGACAAACCGGAAATTCTAATTCACGATGGTATTATTGATTTTAAAGCCTTGGCGAAATTGGAAATTTCATCGCCTGAACTGGAAGAAGTAATCCGCGAACATGGCGTTGAGCATTTTACCGACGTTAAATTAGCCATGATGGAAATTGACGGGAACATAAGCGTGATTTCAGGTGATAAAACACTTAAACAAACACGCCACAAACGCAAAATCCATAAAACACTGGGGACAATAAACAATTAGATTATGAATAAAAACAGACTCGAAGCTTTTAGCGATGGCGTGTTAGCAATTATAATCACCATCATGGTCCTCGAATTCAAACTTCCTGAAGGTTCACAGTATGCTGATTTGGAGCCATTACTACCAAAGTTTTTAAGTTATGTCCTGAGTTTTATCTATATCGGAATCTACTGGAACAATCATCACCATATGATGCATACAGTGAGACAGGTGAACGGTAAAATCCTTTGGGCAAATTTACATCTGTTGTTCTGGTTATCCTTAATTCCGTTTGCCACAGCATGGAACGGCGAAAATCATTTTGCCTCAACTCCAATGATGTTGTATGGAATTATTTTGTTGATGAACGGAATTGCCTATTACATTTTGCAGCAACTGATTTTAAAAGAACATGGTAAGGATTCATTATTGTCAAAAGCGATTGGTGCAGACTTCAAAGGAAAATCATCTCCTGTTTTATATATTATAGCTGTACTATGTGCGAACTTCTATCCTATAGTTTCAGGCGGAATATACATCTTTGTTGCCCTGATGTGGCTAATTCCAGATAGCAGGATTGAACGCATTTTCAATGAATAATAAAACCTTATAACCTTTTTACAAATGAACATCCTATCACAACTAATTATCGGATATATTGCTGCTTTGCACATTTATATATTATGGCTTGAAATGTTTGCCTGGACAACACGTGGAAGAAAAGTTTTTAAAACCATTCCTGAAGACCAATTTGAAAAAACAAAAGTCATGGCCGCTAACCAAGGATTATACAATGGTTTCTTAGCTGCCGGATTGATTTGGTCACTTTGCATTACAAATGTAGATTGGAGTAAAAACATCGCCATCTTTTTTCTTTCGTGCGTATTAGTTGCCGGGATTTATGGTGCTATGACCGCTTCTAAAAGAATTTTCTTTGTACAGGCGGTTCCTGCGATTTTAGGATTGTTGAGTTTTATGTTAAAGATTTAATCCTCCAACTCCACCATAAAGCTGTTCAAAAACGCCACCGAGTTTTCAATGTCGTAATGCAAAATTCTGTCTTCTTTTACCAACGACACTTCTTCACGATATGATTTTAGGAATGACTCAATAAATTCACTCGATTTCAATGGTTCCCTGAAATGAATTGCCTGAGAAGCATTCATCAATTCGATTGCCAAAATCCTTTCAACGTTTTCCATAACCTTCAAGCATTTCGTAGCAGCGTTTGCTCCCATACTTACATGATCTTCTTGTCCATTGCTGGAAACAATGCTGTCAATACTTGCCGGAGTTGCCAATTGTTTGTTTTGACTGGCAATACTAGCCGCTGTATATTGCGGAATCATAAGTCCTGAATTTAATCCCGGATTGTCAACTAAGAAAACTGGCAAACCCCGTAAACCTGAAATCAGTTGGTAAGTTCTTCTTTCAGAAATGCTTCCCAATTCGGATAACGCAATCGCCAGGAAATCTAAAGCCAATGCTAAAGGTTGCCCGTGAAAATTTCCTCCCGAAATGATTACATCTTCTCCAACAAAAATATTTGGGTTATCGGTAACCGAATTGATTTCGGTCTTGAATATTTTTTTTACATAATCAATTGTATCCTTTGAAGCGCCATGCACCTGCGGTATACAGCGGAACGAATACGGATCCTGAACATGCTCTTTTTGCTGGGCAATAATCTGACTTCCATCGAGCAATTCCTTCATACGCTTTGCAGTCATAATCTGTCCTTTGTGTGGACGAACAAAATGAATCAATTCATCAAAAGGCTCTATTCTTCCATCAAATCCTTCCAGCGAAATTGCCGAAATCACATCTGCAAAATAAGAATATTTCATTGCTTTCAATAAGATGTAACTTCCGTACGAACTCATAAACTGCGTCCCGTTTAATAATGCCAAACCTTCTTTTGACTGCAATACAATTGGTTGCCAGTCAAACTTCTTCAACACTTCTGAAGCATGAACTTTTTTGCCTTCAAAATTCACTTCGCCTTCGCCTAATAATGGTAAAGACAAATGCGCTAACGGAGCCAAATCACCACTTGCACCAAGCGAACCCTGAGTATAAATTACAGGAAGAATATCGTTGTTGTAAAAATCAATCAAACGTTCCACCGTAATCAATTGCACACCGGAATGTCCGTAGCTCAACGACTGGATTTTAAGCAACAGCATAATCTTTACTATTTCAGCCGGAACTTCATCTCCGGTACCACAAGCATGCGATTTTACAAGGTTTTCCTGTAGTTGAGACAAATCTTCATTGGATATTTTCACATTACATAACGAGCCAAAACCAGTGTTTATTCCATAAATCGGTTTATCATTGTTCACCATTTTTTTATCTAAATATTCCCTGCATTTTTGAATATTTATCCTGGCTTCTTCAGAAAGCGAAAGCGATTTATGTTGAGAAATAATTTCCTGTAAAGTCTCTAATGTCAATACTTCCGAACTGATATAATGTGCGTTTTCCATTTTTAGTTTGCAAATTGTGCTCAAAATTCAATAAACAATCGTTAAAAAACAAGTTTTGTTCATAGTATTTTATTGAGAAATTGGTAACGAAACTCTACATCTGATAGAAAAAATCCTAATATCTTTTTCTCATTCCTTCAAAAATACGATTTTGACAAAAATTAACGTAAAACTTTTTTACTGCGCAAAAAATGCTATTTTTGGAAAACTATGTGGAAAATTAACAACAAATACTCTTTAACAACTGCGGCTAATTCATTGGCTGTAACGAATGTTGCTACCACATCAACCACAACCCCATTTGGGGTATAATCTTTCATATAATCCTTATCCATGGACTTTCATTTAGAAAGACAACAACTCATAATTCATAATTCACAACTCATAATTCAATCATGATAGTATTAAAATTTGGCGGTACTTCAGTAGCCAATTCAGAAAATATTTCAAAAACAATAGCCATTGTAACCCGTAAAAGCAAAGAAGACCAACTAGCTGTAGTGGTTTCCGCATTCAGTGGCGTAACCGATATGCTAATCTTAGCCGGAAAAACGGCTTCAGCAAAAGACAAAAACTATAAAGACATCGTTAGCCAAATTGAAAAAAAACACAAAGATGCCATTGACGAATTAGTTCCGTTGAGCGAACAAAGCGACCTTATTGATACTATTAATGGCAATATCAACCACTTAAAAACATTATTGGACGGTTGTTATCTTCTGGGCGAATTGTCAAATAGAACGGCTGATATTGTAGCTGGTTTTGGTGAATTATTATCTTCCCAAATTATTGCCGTAGCGCTGAAACAAAAAGTAAGCAATTCCGCTTTCAAAGACAGTCGGGAGCTAATTAAAACCGATTCCAACTTTGGAAAAGCAAGCGTTGATTTTGGCGTAACCAATAAATTGATTTCTGATTATTTTAAATCCAATACCAATCAGGTAGTGTTGTTTCCCGGTTTTATAGCTTCTTCTATTGATGGCAATACAACAACTCTTGGTCGTGGCGGCTCTGATTATACTGCGGCAATTATCGCTGCAGCTGTAAAAGCTGATATCTTGGAAATCTGGACCGATGTCAACGGCATGTTTACAGCCAATCCAAGAATTGTAAAACAAGCCCAGCCAATAGAGACTATTTCATATCAGGAAGCAATGGAGTTGTCGCATTTTGGTGCCAAAGTATTGTATCCTCCAACGATACAACCAGTATTGAAAGACAGCATTCCTATTTTCATCAAAAACACTTTCGAACCTGAAATATATGGAACGCTGATTTCTGATAAGCCAAAAGCCACAGCCAATCCTATCAAAGGAATCACACATATTGATAATATTGCATTGCTGACACTAGAAGGTTCAGGAATGATTGGTGTTGCCGGTTCTTCCAAGCGTTTATTCGAAGTGCTTTCGCAAAACAACATCAACGTGATTTTTATTACACAAGCTTCTTCGGAACACTCTATTTGTATTGGTATTCTTAATGCTGATGCCGATAAAGCCAAAGCGGCAATAGATAAAACCTTTGAAAGTGAAATTGCACAAAACAAAGTGGAACCAACGATTGTCGAAAAAGACTTATGTATTGTGGCTTTAGTAGGCGAAAGCATGAAAAACCATCAGGGAATAAGCGGGAAAATGTTCAGCACGCTGGGTAAAAACAATGTGAATATCCGAGCCATTGCGCAAGGTGCATCCGAAAGAAATATCTCTGTAGTAATCAATGAAAAAGACGTTAAGAAAGCCCTGAATACATTGCACGAGCGTTTCTTTGAAGACAATACCAAGCAATTGAACTTATTCGTAATGGGCGTTGGTAATGTGGGTGAGAAATTCATTGACCAAATCAGTCAACAGAAAAAGTTCCTAAAGGAAAACCTGAAAATCAACCTTCGTGTCATTGCTATGGCAAACTCGAGAACAATGATTTTCGACGAAGATGGAATTGATTTGAAAGACTGGAAAACTGCATTGGCAACAGGTGAAAAAGCAAACGTTGAAAGCTTTATTACCAAAGTAAAAGTCCTCAACCTGCGCAACAGTATTTTTGTCGATATAACGGCCAACTCGGATATTGCAGGTATTTATGATAAGTTCTTAAGCGAAAATATTGCGGTAGTTACATGTAACAAAATAGCGTGTTCATCGGAATATGACAATTATAAAAACCTTAAAAGCCTTTCTCGAAAATACAATGCTCCTTTCCTGTTTGAAACAAATGTTGGGGCAGGATTACCGATCATCGACACATTAAAGCACCTGATTGCTTCGGGAGATAAAATAAATAAAATACAAGCGGTTTTATCAGGAAGTCTGAACTTTATTTTTAATAATTTCAGTGAAGTTTATAATTTTCATGATGTGGTTAAAGAAGCAGGTGTTCAGGGTTTTACAGAGCCCGACCCGAAGATTGATTTAAGCGGTGTTGATGTTGCCCGGAAAATACTAATCCTTATCCGCGAAAGTGGTTACAAGATGGATATTGGAGAAATAGAAAACGTTTGTTTCCTACCGGATGAATGCATGGATACAAACAATAATGAAGATTTCTTCAAATCGTTAACCAAACACGATGCGCATTTCAACACACTATTGGCTGAAGCCAAATCAAAAGACAGCCGCATTAAATTTGTAGCTAAATTTGATAACGGAAAAGCATCGGTTGGTTTGCAATTTATCCCAAAAGAAAGTCCGTTTTATAATCTTGAAGGAAAAGACAATATTGTCGAGTTCTACACCGACCGTTATGTTGATCAACCATTAATTATAAAAGGTGCCGGTGCCGGTGCCGCGGTTACAGCTTCAGGGATATTTGCTGATGTAATTAGAATAGGTAACGTATAAATCATGGAAAACCAAGTCAAAATCTTCTGCCCTGCCACTATCGCCAATCTCAATTGCGGATTTGACGTTATGGGATTGTGTCTTGAAGGCATTGGTGACGAAATGATTATTCGGAAAGTAGCTGAAAAAGGAATCAGGATAACTAAGATTACCGGAGCAGATTTACCATTGGAAACGGAGAAAAACGTAGCCGGAGTCGCAGGTTTGGCATTATTGAATGCAACTAAATCTGACTTTGGTTTCGAAATTGAAATCCATAAAAAGATAAAAGCAGGAAGTGGAATCGGAAGCAGTTCTGCAAGTGCGGCTGGAGCCGTTTTTGGTATTAACGAACTTCTGGGCAGGCCTTTTATCAAACACGAACTGGTTTATTTTGCCATGAAAGGTGAAGTTGTTGCCAGTGGTAGCGAACATGCCGATAATGTGGCGCCGTGTATTTTGGGAGGATTTACTTTGGTTCGGGGTTACAATCCGTTGGATGTAATAAAGATTGAAAGTCCATCTGAGATTTATGCTGTTGTGCTGCATCCACACATTGAAGTAAAAACTTCGGATTCCCGTGCCGTTTTATCACCAACAGTTTCTTTAAAATCTGCTATTACGCAATGGGGAAACCTTGGCGGATTAGTTGCCGGTTTGTATACAAAAGATTATGAACTTATCGGACGTTCTCTAAATGATGTTATAGTAGAACCTGCCAGAAAGCATTTGATTCCCTATTTTGATACAATAAAGTATGCTGCATTGCAAAGTGGCGCTTTAGGTTCCGGTATTTCAGGTGCGGGACCATCTATCTTTGCGTTGTGTAAAGGAGAAATGATTGCTAATATTGTTGCCAAAAGCATGAGTGATGCCTACACGAATACGGGAATTCCTTTTGATATACACATCTCGAAAGTAAATGATGAAGGAACAAAGACAATTACGACCCGAGGCTGAAAGCCGAATTGAACGAAGTTAATTAAGAATTATCAATTACGAATTATGCGCTATTATAGTCTAAACAATAAATCACATAAAGTTAGTTTTGAGGAAGCCGTTGTTGCCGGTTTAGCACCTGACAAAGGGTTGTATTTTCCGGAAAGCATCACTCCACTTCCGGATTCTTTCTTTGCCAATATAGAAAACCTTTCTCACGAAGAAATTGCTTTTGAGGCAATTAGACAATTTGTGGGCAATGCCATTCCGGAGCCGGAACTTAAACGCATTATTGCGGAAACTTTGTGCTTTCATTTTCCATGTGTGCCTGTGGAGGACAATGTATTTTCTTTAGAACTCTTTCACGGACCGACAATGGCATTCAAGGATGTCGGTGCCCGATTCATGTCGCGTTGTTTGGCTTATTTCAACCGCAATGACAACAAGCAGGTAACCGTTTTGGTTGCTACTTCAGGAGATACAGGCGGTGCTGTTGCTAGTGGCTTTTTAGGTGTAAAAGGGGTTGAAGTAATTATACTTTACCCTTCAGGAAAAGTGAGTGATATTCAGGAACGACAACTGACGACGTTGGGACAAAACATAAAAGCACTGGAAGTTGACGGCGTTTTTGATGACTGTCAGGATATGGTTAAAAAGGGATTCCTTGATGATAGTCTGAAACATAAGAACCTAACTTCGGCCAATTCTATCAATATTGCACGTTGGCTGCCACAGATGTTTTATATTTTCTTTGTGTACCAACAATTAAAGAAACACAACAAACCAATTATATTGTCGTGCCCTAGCGGAAACTTTGGAAACATTTGCGCGGGCATTATGGCGAAAAAACTGGGCTTGCCTATTTCCCACTTTGTAGCGTCGACCAATGTGAATGATACCGTTCCCAGGTTTTTGGAGAAAGGAAGTTACGATCCCAAACCCTCAATAGCTACCATTTCCAATGCCATGGATGTGGGTAATCCAAGTAATTTTATCCGTATTCAGGAATTGTACAATAATGATTTATCGGAATTTGAAAAAGACTTCTCATCCTATTCATATACCGATTCTGAAACAGAAGCCACCATCAAAGACCTTTACAACCGAACAAAATACATAGCTGAACCTCACGGTGCTGTGGGTTATCTAGGCTTAAAAAAAGAAATGGCAAAACATCCAAACAGTATCGGAGTGTTTTTAGAAACGGCACACCCAATTAAATTCCTGGATACTGTGGAACCATTACTCGATTTGAAACTCCCTATACCAACACAGATAGAAAGTGTACTTGGGAAGGACAAAGTAAAAACTAAGATAAAAACGTATGAAGAGTTTAAATCCTTTTTAAGATAATCAATTTCACAAATAAAAAATACCCGAAATACTAATAATGTTTCGGGTATTTTAGTTTTAGTTATTTATTTTTTAATTATTAATAACTACTTTTTTAATAATACTGTAAGCCTTCGTTTGTATGCTTAAGAAGTACAAACCAACACTTAAATCACTAATATCTATTTCTAAATTATTGGTACCCGCTTGTGCCAAAATCACTAATGAATAGACTACTTGACCTTGACTGTTTCTCAATAATATCGTAGTGGTCAATGCCGTATTTAACCAAAAAGAAACATTTACAAACCCGCTGGCCGGATTTGGAAATACTATTACCGACGGTGTTGCAAAAGTAGCTGTCGCCGAAAAAGGACTGAGACCCCCTACCGTGGTTGAACAAACCGCTTGAACCTGCCAAATATAATAACTTCCGGGAGTCAGGCTGGTAAGAGTGATTACGTTGGTGCCGGCAGTAACCGTAGTAAATTCAAGAGTCGCACTATTTGCTTTTTTATACCGAATAATATAAGCAACTGCCCCTGGAACAGCATTCCAATGAAGTATGGCATTGGTCTGATTAATGTCTGTTGCGAGCAAACCTGTTGGTGTACCGCAAGGGGCTGTAGTACAAGCCTCGGTAGTAAACGTGCCACCTGCTGACCACGGACTAACAGTTATTATAGGAGCGGCTGCGGGTGAATTTGTACAAATCAATTGTGCCTGCCACTCGTAAGTATTCCCACAAGCTAAATTGCCCAACTGATAAGGTAAGGTCACGTGCTCAAGATATGTCCAGGTTGTTATGTTTGCTCCGTGATAACGAATATTAAAGGTACCCGCATTGCTTGAGGTTGGAGATAAATATAAAGTTGCTCCGGTCTGACTTACATTGGTTGCTGATAATCCCGTTGGCGCATTGCATGGTGTTACCGTACAAGTCAAAGTAGTAAATGTTCCTGCCACTGACCAAGGGCTAACTGTTGTTATAGGCGCGCCTGTTATTGGGTTTGTACAAATCAATTGCGCCTGCCATTCGTAAGTAGTTCCACAAGCTAAATTACCCAATTGATAAGGCAAAGTAACATGCTCAATGGTAGTCCATATTGCGTTCGCTCCGTGATAACGGATGTTAAACGTACCTATATTATTTGAGGTTGGAGTTAAATACAAATTAGCTCCGGTCTGACTCACGTTCGTTGCTGATAATCCCGTTGGCGCATTGCATGGTGTTACAGTACAAGTCAAAGTAGTAAATGTTCCTGCCACTGACCAAGGGCTAACTGTGCTCAGGGTTGTGCCTGGGGTGGAGGTACAAATCAATTGTGCCTGCCACTCGTAAACAGTTCCACAAGTTAAATTACCCAATTGATAAGGTAATGTTACGTGCTCAAGGGTTATCCATGTTGTTGAATTACTTCCGTGATAACGGATGTTAAATGTACCTGTATTATTTGAGGTTGGAGACAAATATAAATAAGCTCCTGTCTGACTCAC
>NZ_JANXTI010000003.1 GCF_025352425.1 Flavobacterium sp. | reverse complement strand
GTTTGCAACCAATAAAAGGCGCACTTTCTATTGCTATTAAAGCCAAAGAAGAAGGTTTTAAAGGTTTTTTTCTTCCAATTCAAAATGTAAAAGAAGCTGCAATAGTTACCGGTTTAGAAGTTTACGGTGTGGAAAATGTGTTGCAGGTTATTGATTTTTTTGAAGGAAATGGCACTTTGGACCCTACAGTAATTGACACCAGAGAAGAGTTTAATAAAACACTGGATTTCATGGAATTTGATTTTTCGGATGTAAAAGGACAGGAAAGTATTAAACGCTGTATGGAAATTGCGGCGGCTGGCGGACATAATATCATCTTGATTGGCCCGCCAGGTTCAGGAAAGACGATGTTGGCGAAGCGTTTGCCAAGTATCTTGCCACCTATGACACTTCATGAAGCATTGGAAACCACTAAAATTCACAGCGTTGCAGGGAAAGTAAAAGATTCAGGATTGATGAATCAACGGCCATTTAGGAGTCCGCATCACACCGCGTCGAGCGTTTCTTTGGTTGGCGGCGGAAGTTATCCGCAACCGGGAGAAATTTCATTGGCACACAACGGTGTTTTGTTTTTGGATGAATTGCCTGAATTTAAAAGAGAAGTTTTGGAGGTAATGCGCCAACCTTTGGAAGACAGGGAAGTAACTATTTCGAGGGCAAAATTCACGATTACTTATCCATCATCGTTTATGTTAGTGGCAAGCATGAATCCAAGTCCGAGTGGTTATTTCAATGATACAGATTCTCCCGTAAGCTCGTCGCCGGCAGAAATGCAACGTTATTTGAGTAAAATTTCCGGGCCATTATTAGACAGGATTGACATTCATATTGAAGTTACGCCTGTTCCATTTGACAAACTCACTGAAACCAGAAAAGGCGAAAACAGCAACGAGATTAGAAAACGTGTCACATCAGCAAGAGAACTTCAGTCAAAGCGTTTTGCAGCCTTTGAAAACATACATTATAATGCCCAAATGAGTACGAAACAAATTCGGGAGTTTTGTCCTTTGGACGAAGCATCATTGCAACTTTTAAAAACCGCTATGGAACGTTTAAATCTGTCAGCGAGAGCTTTTGATCGAATCCTGAAAGTATCGAGAACGATTGCTGATTTAGAAAACACAACCATTGTAAATTCCAATCATATTGCGGAAGCAATTCAATATAGAAGTTTGGATAGGGATGGTTGGCTGGGTTAATTAGCGGTGCTTTTTCCAATACTTTTTGCCATAGCTGCAAAAAATTTCCTCGTAAGATTTGATGTTTTTTGTGGCAATAATGCAGACATTATTTTCATCGTCTAATGTAATTTTTGCATTGTTTTTGAATTGTGATTTTCCAAAAGCTTCCGCATCATTTGCATATTTTGCATAACAAGAAATATTCATTGAATCCATAATTGTTCCATCAATCATATTGATGAAATATTTGTCTAAATTTCTATCAACACGATTTTTTGTTTCAATCTCAGTTAAAATTTCTCCTTTAAAAATTGAAATAATTTCATCTCTATAGATTTTAATTGCCGAAAATAAACCTTTACCAGCATTGGGTATTTGGGAAGTTTCAATATAAAGATAATCTGCTTCCGATGCTTCTATTTTTAAAGGTGAATGTTGCAGTTTTAAAGTTTTACTGGTGGAGTACGAATATAAGTAAAACTATCTATTTTAGGAATTTTAATGAACCATTGTAAATTCAAATTACATTGGAAAGCATTAAATATAGAAGTTTAAATAGAGTTGGTTGGTGTTGGGTTAATTCAGCAACGCTGAAAAAGTATCGCCCTGTTTGATATCACCAGAGTTAAATCCTTTTTTAAACCAGTACATACGCTGCTCTGATGTTCCGTGGGTAAAAAGTATCCGGTTGTACTTGTCCGCTCACTTTACTTTGAATAGCGTCATCACCAACAGCATTGGCTGCACTCAACGCTTCTTCAATATCACCGGCTTCAAGGTATTTTTGATTGTAATGTGCCCAAACTCCGGCATAAAAATCAGCTTGTAATTCCAAACAAACGGATAATTTATTGGCTTCGGCTTCACTTTTTTCTGATTGCTGTTGGCGTACTTTATCAGAAGTACCAAGCAGTTTTTGAATGTGATGTCCTACTTCGTGCGCAATTACATAAGCAGTTGCAAAATCTCCACCTTCGGCGCCGAATCGTGATTTTAATTCTTTCATAAATTCCAAATCAACATATACTTTTTGATCACCGGGGCAATAAAACGGTCCGGAAGCCGATGTGGCGCCACCACAACCTGTTTCTACAGACTCAGAAAACAAAACCATTTTGGGATTTTCATATTGCATACCGTTTTCCTGAAATATTGTTCCCCACGTATCTTCTGTATATGCCAGCACTGTTTTTGCAAAATCCCCAATCTCTTTTTGTTCCGCAGTTAATGCTACGGGTTCTGCTGATTGTTGCGTTTGTTGATTTTGTATTGTATCCACAAATGGTGCGGCTTCTGGAAAAAAAGCCTTTATTAAAAAGAATACAACAGCAATGACGCCACCGCCTGCTGCTAATTTACCACCAGACATTCCTCTTCTGTCTTCTACGTTGTCACTTTGACGATTACCAATCCATTTCATAATAACAAATTTAGTTAATAGTTATCCATTTGCTTATAATTTTAACTAAAAAATCTTTATCGATTGGTTTTGGAATGTAATCATTCATTCCAAACTGTATGCATTTTTCTTTTTCGCCAAGAATAGTTCCGGCGGTTAAAGCAATTATAGGGACATTTTTAGCTTTTGGAATTTTTCTGATTTCAACAGTAGCATCATAGCCATTCATTACAGGCATTTGGATATCCATTAAAATCAAATCAGGAATAACGATTTGTATTTTTTCGAGTGATTCTTTTCCGTTTTCCAGTTCAAAAATTTGGGCATTGGGCAAAATCTGTTTCATTAAAGTTTTTGCCAAAAGCATGCTTATTTTATTGTCTTCCACTATAAAAACTATCTTTTCTTGGTTGGTGACAATCGTATCTACCGAAACAGTTTTTAAAATTACTTTTACATTTTTATCGGTTGTTTGTTGGTTTGAATAGTTAACTTCAAGTACAAAACTAAATTCACTTCCTTTTCCAAACTCACTTCCAAGTTCCAATTGGCTATTCATTAAAGTCAAAAGTTGGTTCGAAATAGTAAGTCCTAAACCAGTCCCACCAAATCGTTTGGTTGTTGATGTGTCTTCCTGAGAAAATGCTTCAAAAATTCGCAATTGGTTTTTCTTTTTTATTCCAATTCCGGTATCTTTTACCGAAAATTTCAATTTTATTGTGTTTTCACTTATAATCTCAAAAGCACAAACTGATATGTCAATTGTTCCTTCTTCTGTGAACTTTACCGCATTGCTTAACAGATTGATTAAGACTTGTTTTACTCTAATATAATCTATATCTATATATGTTGGAACGTTTTCCTCCATGATTAAATTAATCTTGAGGTTTTTTAGATTGGCTTCGTATTTTACTAAATCAACAACCTGTTTCATAATTTCGGACAGACTGACTTTTTCTATGTTGAGTTCTAATTTACCCGATTCTATTTTTGAGAAATCCAAAATATTATTGATAACTTCCATCAACGAGTTCGCTGATTGGTTGATGGTATCCATGTATTTTTTTTGGATTTCTTCTAAATTTGAGTTCATTAAAAGTTCGGTAAACCCAATGATACCGTTTAATGGCGTTCGGATTTCGTGACTCATATTTGCCAAAAATTCAGATTTTGCCTTGTTTGCAGCCTGTGCATAATTTTTTTCCTTTATGGCTTCTTCTGCCTCCATCCGTTTGGTAATATCAATGAAAATACCAACAATAAATTCTATTTTTCCATCTTTAAAAACGGGTTCTCCAAATTCTTCAACCCAAACATAGTGTCCGGCTTTATTTATTATTCTATAAACTAAATGAATTTTTTGCTTGCTTTTAAATAATTCGTCAACTTCGACTTTTACAATTTTTAAATCGTCAGGATGTACCAGATCAATGTAGAAAATTTTATTTTGAAGAAAATCATTTTTAGGGTAGCCTGTCAACTTTTCAATTTCATCGTTCAAGTATATTTTTGACCATCGCTCATCATATTCAGATAAGTGTACTGTTCCCGGAATATTATTGGCAAGAAGCCTGAATTTTTCTTCACTTTCTTTGATGATGGCTTCATTCAAATTGCGTTCTATAGCATAGGATATGTTGTTCGCCAAAGTTTGAAGTGTACTAATTTCGTCATTTGTCCATTCCCTTTCATTTTGAGTTACAATAAATCCAATCGTACCAAATAAATTTTTCTTGACAAAAACGGGTAACAATAGAATGGATTTTGTATCCAGCGATAGAAATAATTCTCTGGTAGATTCGTTTTTTATTTTTCTTACAGAAGAAAAATAGGGTTTGTTTTGCAACAAATTGTCAACAATGTCTTGAATTTGGGTGTAAGGAACTTCCAAAATCAATGGATTTAATTCTGTAAGGGATTTTGTTTCGCCAGACCATCGGTATTTTTGAATTAACGATTTGGTTTCAGGGCTGTTTTCAAAAAACGACAATTTGTCGACTTGTATAACATCACCAATGGTTCCTAAAATTCCGTGGAATATTTCATCCGTGTTTTTCGACATCAAAAACTTCTGGGTGTTTTTACTGATAACAGTCAAAATATCACTCTTATATGAAAGTTTTTTATCAGACTCTAAAAGCAACTGTGATTCTATTGCAATTGCAATCAAATCAGCAACCGACCTAGAAAAATTTATGTCTTCGCTCTCCCATTCTACTGGTTTTTCTATTTTTTCAAAGCATAGGACTCCAATAATTTTGCCGTTTATTACAAGCGGTGTATCTAATAATGATTTTATGTTATGTTTTGGAAAATAGTCATAACATAATTCCTGTGTAATAGTATTGTCATACACATTTGACGCAACAATTTGCATTCCGGTTTCTATGTTTGTAAAGTAGTTGGGATGGTTTGCTTTATCAATAAAAAAGCTTTTTTCATAACGATCACTTTCTAAATAATAAATGCTTTCGCACCGAATACCGTCTGGAAAAGATGCCCAGTAGCTCACCCGATCGATACTACAGTTTGTACTGGCTACTTTCAGAATGTTTTTTAGTATTCCGTTAAATGTATCTTTGTTAGAATAACTTTGAGAAGTTAATTTTTTTAATGTTTCGTTGTGTACCCTAACTTTTTTACTTCTGTTATAATGTTCTATTTCGAGATTTTTCACAAGGGTAACATCTCTTGCAATAGCCGAAAAACCTATGATTTCATCATTTTGGGTTTTCTTCATCGTTACTTTTTGGGAAACCCAAATAGTATCTCCGGATTTTTTAAGTAACGGAAAAACAAGGTCGGCGTATTGATTGCTTTCTTTTGGAATATCTTTATAGAAATCAACTACAAAGTCTAAATAGTCATTTCTGATAAATTTATAAAAAAGCTTATCTACAATTTCATCTTTAGAATAACCAAGGGTTTTTTCGGTAAATTGATTGATATAAGTGATATTACCATTTAAATCAATTTCATAAATCAAATCGGCGGCAGATTCGATTAGGCTTCTATACTGGTTTTCAATATTAATTTGTTCTGTCACATCCTGACCGATACCGATAACAATATCTTCGGAATACATTTTGTCTTTCCACTGAATGTGCTTGTAGTCTCCATTTTTACATTTTAATTTTCTGATGTACAATCTATCATCGACATAATCATTATGATAGGCTTCGCCAACAAATTCAGGATCTTCTGTTAAATTCCAAAAACCCATTCCCATAACTTCATCGGACGTATATCCTAAAATATACTTAATCGAATCACTACAAAAAGATACTTCTCCAACTCGGTTTGTGGTTATGATCAATGAATTTCCATTGTTTACTACGATGTTTGCAAAAAGGAATTTATTTTTTGTTTCAATTAGCGCCAAATGTCGGGCGGTGTGAATGGTAGTTGTTAATATAAAAGAACAAATAAGAATGATGGTATAATTGTGCGGAATAAGTTCAAAACCATACGAACTAATAAGAAGCATCAAGCAAGTTATCACGAACAGCCAATAATGTAAAATGTTCTTTAAGACAAAATAGGACAGGAAATAAATAATGATAAGGCTAACATAACAAATCAGTTCAAAATCCTTAAA
Organism: Flavobacterium sp.; assembly: GCF_025352425.1. Classification (GTDB taxonomy): domain Bacteria; phylum Bacteroidota; class Bacteroidia; order Flavobacteriales; family Flavobacteriaceae; genus Flavobacterium. The sequence continues at coordinate 40,223 of NZ_JANXTI010000003.1, read as the reverse complement.
AAATAGATAATATAGAACGAGTCCAAAATATCCGAAATAACATAATAAAAAAACTGCTTTAATATTTTTGGCAAAAAAAGATGTTCTGGTGCAAAGCAGGTAAAAAGTTATTAACGCTATTCCAATTGAAATATTGGGAACCAGGAAACTTGTTGCGCGCACCTTAAAAATCTCAAGGATAGATTCGACCAGGGGAATGGTAATTCCAAAAAAGAGAAGGTATAATTCATATTGTTGTTCTTTTGGCTCAAACTCGGAATGATTTCGCAGATTTAATTTCTTTTTCAAAGACTTACTTGTTGCGAAATAGGCACCGTAGAGTAACAATAGCAAAATGGCTATGATTATTAAATTATTTGTATTAGAGAAAGTAAAAAAATTGTTCAACGTACTTCAGATTTATGGGGTTCTTTTGTTTTTGACATTCTCAAAAATAAATAAATTTAGTTCAGCCATTTTAATATTTTCTTTAAATTATTTAATTTTCCTTTATAAGGAGCATACCTAATCGGGATATCCAACCAATTGCCTTTTTTTATAATGCCTTTCTGATGTGTGAAAGTGTCAAAACTTAATTTGCCGTGATATGCGCCAAGGCCACTATGACCAACGCCACCAAAAGGTAATTTTTTGTTGGAAAAATAAACTAAAGTATCATTGATACAACCACCCCCAAAAGAATAATTCAAGATTATTCTTTTGGCGAAAGCTTTGTTATTACTAAAAACATAAAGTGACAATGGTTTTTCGTATCTTGAAATAACGGAAGCTATATCCGCTTCACTTTCGAAGGATAAAACAGGAAGGATTGGTCCAAATATTTCCGCTGCCATTACAAGGCTATCCAAGCTCGGTTCTTCCATCAGAGTAGGAGCCAGATAAAAATCCTGACTATTGGTTTTTCCGCCAGCAATGAGGGTTTCCTTTTCTAACATTGCTGTTAGCCGGCTGTGATTTTTTTCGTTTATGATTCGAGAATAATCAGGAGAAGTTTCTGGATTTTCGCCGTACGCATCGGTAATTTCTTTTTTTAATAATTCGATGAAAGTTGCTTTTATTTTACCAGAAACTAATAAATAATCGGGCGCAATACACGTTTGTCCCGCATTGAGAAATTTACCCCAAACAATTCTTTTGGCTGCCAACTTTAGATTAGCCGTTTCATCCACAATGCATGGATTTTTTCCGCCAAGTTCCAATGTTACCGGCGTTAAATTTTCTGCAGCAGCTTTAGCCACTATTTTGCCAACAGCAACACTACCGGTAAAGAAAATATAATCCCAACGTTGTGCTAATAATTGCTGGGTAATTTCAACACCACCTTCAACACATTTTACATGATTTTCATCAAAAGTTTCGCTTATTATTTTGGCAACAATTCCAGAGGTGTTTGGTGTTAATTCAGAAGGTTTAACTACAACCTCATTTCCCGCTGCAACAGCTGCTATTAATGGACATAATGCCAATTGATACGGGTAATTCCACGGGGCAATAATCAATACTTTGCCATATGGTTCTTTATAGATATAATCGGTTGAAGGAAAATTTAAAAGAGAAGGCAAAACCAGTTGCGGTTTTGCCCATTTGTGTATATTTTTAATCGTATGATTTAGTTCTGAAACGATATATGCAGTTTCACTTAAAACCGCTTCAAATTCTGGCTTTTTGAAATCATCAAAGAGTGCTTTTATAACTTCCTTTTCATATAACTGAACACAATTCAGCAACTTTATCAGTGATTGTTTTCGGTAACTTATATCGGACTTAAAATTCATAACTCAACCAAATTGGTTCAGCAAGTTACGTTTTTAACCATTACCATTTAACTTTATTATTTATAAAAAAGCATAGCGATATCCGGTGTAAATGTCTGCTTGTTTACCATCTGCCAATGAAGTGAAAATTGAACTGGAGCCAAGGTAAAATCCAGCCAATCTAAAGCCAACACCAACATTTGTCCCTGAAATATCATCATGGGAAAGTGGAAGATAGGTTTCAAAGAATCCTAAATTAACCCTTGGTGTTACCGAAAAAATATTTCGGGCAGTAATTTGTCCGTTAGTGTCATCTTTTTTCATCCGTTGCTGTAAATATCCTGTCACATATACTTTTGGCACAATTTTAAAATCAGCATACAATGATAGCAGTGTTGGTAAATTTACTTTAAAATCTTTTTCACCCGATGTCTCCGTAAGATAACCACTGTCTAATAAAATTTGTTCTACTTCTCTCAAATTATTAACATTTTGAAACTGATTTAAATTTAAACCCGGATTTGAAAGCGTGCCTTGAGGTATACTTAACAGATAAGATGTTGAAGCATTATTATCATTTTTAAAAGTCATACTTCCTAGGTTTCTAATGGCGAGCCCGGCTTTGATTTTATACTTTGTTTTTTCATCTTTCCATTGATAAGTTACACCAATATCAGTAGCAACTCCGTGTAAGCCACCAAAAATAGATTTAGTATAATCATTAAAATTGGTAAAGCTGTTGGCTAAATTTCCGGAATAGGCAATGTTTAAATTCGCTGTTGTACTGTGAAGATATCCATCTCCAGTTGCGGTTGTAGTGATTGTTCCGTTAAATTTATCCGCACCAAAATTAGAATACGAACCAGGAAACAAGAATTTGAAAGTAACACCGGCACTTAGACTGTGTTCGCTGTTATCGAAAAGTTCTCTCGCTGCCGAAAGCCCAACTTCTCCCCACGCCGTCCCACTCATACGTTGGTTGTAATTATTGCTAATTTGGGTATTACCGATAAGCGCCAAACCACTGTTGGTAATAGCATCTCCTAAATGTGTATCAACATCAACAACGTCAAATTTAACATTAGCTTTTGTGGTAATTCCAAATCCCCATTTCATCCATTTCATGGCAAAACTTGGCCCTAAAATAGTACCATCAAAACGCATATTTACAGGTTCACTTCCTTTAAAAATCAATTCTTCAAAATTGGAACCCGAAACCAAATCGCTAAACCCAATTTTATTATTGGCAACGTCAAAGCTTAAACCCGAAACATTGATTTCGAATTTTTTTGAAAGGTTTGAAAATTCGGCTGGATTAATAATACCATTTAAAATCCCGACACGATTGGAAGTGCTAATTCCGGAAAAATGGTCTTGCGCAAATGCACTAAAACCAACCAGCAAACTAAAGGTTAAAACAATTTTTTTCATAGTAGTAATAGTTATTTGGGTTAGATTATACTATATATAAACGTAAAAATACACTTTTTAGATTATATCAAACTCCAAATTGCATCTTTTGGAGTTTGGCCGATGATTTCTATAAGTTCTTTTGAAACGGGATGAATGAATACCAATTTTCTTGCATGAAGATGAATGCCTCCGTCAGGGTTGCTACGATCGAAGCCATATTTCAAATCGCCTTTGATTGGACAACCAATAGCAGCCAATTGTGCTCTTATCTGATGATGTCTTCCTGTATGAAGATTGATTTCAAGCGCAAAATAATTGTCCAGTGTTTTGATGATTTTATATTCCAGACTGGCTTTTTTGCTTTCGGGAACTTCTTTTATATGTGCTTTGGAAGTATTGTTTTTCTCGTTTCTTTTCAGATGATGAACTAAAGTGTCGTTGTCTTTTTCAGGACGATTTTTAACAATTGCCCAATAGGTTTTTTGTGTTTCCCGATTGCTAAACATTTCATTTAATCGGGTCAATGCTTTAGAGGTTCTGGCAAAAACTACGATTCCGGTTGTTGGTCTGTCCAATCGGTGAACCACGCCCAGAAAAACTTCTCCGGGCTTGTTGTATTTTTCCTTTATAAATTCTTTTACAATTTCGGATAACGGTTTGTCTCCCGTTTTATCGCCCTGAACAATATCACCGACGCGTTTGTTTACGACTATAATGTGGTTGTCCTCATGAAGAATTTGGAGATTTTCCTTTGTAGAAACTATTTTTTCTGCCAATTTATTTAAGTCTATTATTTATCATTTGCCTTTAGCTTTCTTTCAAAAGCAGACTAATATTGTTCATTCTTATTTGGGAAATCTTTCGATTTAACATCAGCTACATAATTTCCGATAGCTTTTGTCATTTGTTCGTATAAATCCAAGTAACGGCGTAAAAATCTGGGACTGAATTCGTTATTCATTCCAAGCATGTCGTGAATTACTAATACTTGTCCGTCAACACCGCCGCCGGCACCAATTCCGATTACAGGAATAGAAATTGTTTTGGCAACTTTCTCTGCCAATGAAGCTGGAATTTTTTCCAAAACCAAAGCAAAACATCCCAGCTTTTCCAACAATTGAGCATCTTCCAGCAATTGTTCTGCTTCTGCTTCTTCTTTGGCTCTAACAGTATAAGTTCCAAATTTATATATAGATTGTGGTGTTAAACCCAAATGTCCCATAACTGGAATTCCCGCATTCAAAATACGTTTGATACTTTCTTTAATTTCGCTTCCACCTTCCATTTTTACTGCGTGTCCACCACTTTCTTTCATAATTCTGATAGCAGAACGCAAGGCTTCCTTTGGATCCGATTGGTAACTTCCGAAAGGCAAATCAACCACAACTAAAGCTCTTTCAATAGCACGAACAACACCCGAAGCATGATAAATCATCTGGTCTAAAGTAATAGGCAAAGTTGTTTCGTGGCCCGCCATGACATTACTGGCAGAATCCCCAACCAAAATCACATCAACACCTGCACTATCAACAATTTTTGCCATGGTAAAATCATATGCGGTAAGCATTGATATTTTTTCGCCATTGGCTTTCATGTCAAATAATGATTTTGTGGTAATTCTTTTGTAATCTTTTTTTGCAGTTGACATAGTTGTTGGTTTTGAAATACAAAAGTATTAAATCTATTTGGATGTTAATTATTTTTAGTTTGATTTGAATTTGAAACTAAATTTATTGAAATAACGCATTACATGATTAACTTTGCAATCTTATAAAATCATCGAAATGCCCAAAATTTTAATCATTGAAGACGAAGTTTCTATCCGAAGGGTATTGACCAAAATACTTTTAGAGGAAAGCGACACATATATAGTTGAAGAAGCTGAAGACGGGAAAATCGGTTTTGAAAAAATCAAGAACGAAGATTTCGATTTGGTACTTTGCGACATCAAAATGCCAAAAATGAACGGTGAAGAATTACTTGATGCTGTTAAGAAAATCAAGCCCGAAATTCCGGTAGTGATGATTTCCGGCCACGGAGATTTGGAAACTGCTGTGAATACAATGCGTCTTGGAGCGTTTGATTATATTTCCAAACCACCTGATTTAAATAGACTATTGAATACCGTCCGCAATGCTTTGGACAGGAAACAATTGGTAGTGGAAAATAAAATCCTAAAGAAAAAAGTTTCCAGAAACTACGAAATCATTGGTGAAAGTGAAGCTATCAATCAAATCAAACTGATGATTGAAAAAGTAGCTTTGACAGATGCCCGCGTTTTAATTACGGGACCAAACGGTACCGGGAAAGAATTAGTGGCGCATCAATTACACGAAAAAAGCGAAAGAGCAGAAGCTCCAATGATTGAAGTGAATTGTGCTGCTATTCCATCTGAATTGATAGAAAGCGAATTGTTCGGACACGTGAAAGGGGCGTTTACTTCTGCTGTGAAAGATAGAGCCGGGAAATTTGAAGCTGCAGATGGCGGAACAATTTTTCTGGACGAAATTGGAGATATGAGCCTTTCGGCGCAAGCCAAAGTATTACGTGCGTTGCAGGAAAGTTTAATTCAAAGAGTTGGTGCCGACAGAGACATAAAAATAAATGTACGAGTAGTAGCTGCAACCAATAAGGATTTGAAAAAAGAAATCGCCGAAGGAAGATTCAGAGAAGATTTGTACCACCGGTTAGCCGTAATTTTAATTAAAGTTCCATCGTTGAATGACAGGCGCGATGATATTCCGTTATTGATTGAGCATTTTACCTCAAAAATAGCAGAAGAACAAGGAAACATCACCAAATCATTCTCTGAGCAAGCCATTTCATTATTGCAGGAATACGATTGGACAGGAAATATTCGTGAACTTCGAAATGTAGTGGAGCGTCTGATAATTCTTGGTGGAAGCGAAATCTCGGAAACTGATGTAAAATTATTTGCAAGTAAATAATGAACCTAAAAAAAATAAACCCAAACCTTCAGAAAGCGCTCATTGAAAACGGTTTGTCCGAAGCCAATGAAATGCAACAGGAAACATTTTCCACCATCAAAAGTGGCGCAGATGCTGTGATTCAGTCCGCTGGCGGAACAGGAAAAACAACGACAATAGTTTTAAATGTAATACAAAAATTAGAAAAAACTTTGGACGAAATTACCAGAGCTTTAATCATTGTTGAAAACAAGGAAAAAGTATTGGAAATGGAAGAACTATTTTTAAAGTACGGAGCTTATACCGACTTGAGCATTTTGGGAGTTCATGATAAAGGCGATATTGATTATGATAAAAATGTTGTTTCGATGGGATTGGATATTTTAATTGGAACACCCAATAAAATCAACGCCATGTTTTCATCCGCAGGGTTTAACAGCAATACAATTAAATTGATGATTGTTGATGACGCCGATGTATTATTCAGAAGCCGAATGGATGCTGTTGTTCTTCGTCTGTCAAACAGTATTGAAAAAACACAGCGCTTGTTCTTTTGCTCACAAATAACCGAAAGGGTAGAATCGCTGGCTGATAAAATAATGATTGAACCCGTTTTCTTCGAAATGGAAGGGGAATAGATTCGTAATTCGTAATTTTTAATTCATAATTAAAACAATGGGCTTAATAAAAATATTTTCAGGAGAAGAAATGCTGGCCATTGGCTTAAAGGAAAAACTGGAAGATGCTGCTGTAAAGGTTGTCATCCGAAATAACAATCAGGCGAATGTGCTGCCTAGCATTCAAACGGCAAAGGCGGTCGAATTATTTATTCAGGAAATCGATTTTGGTAAAGCAAATCCTGTTATTGAGGAGTTTCGCTTAAGTATTTAAGCCCAGATGAAAGCCTTCAGAATCCAGAATGACAGTTTGGGAAATTCCTACTTCGAAGAAGGGTATCTACCCGAATATTTAAGTATAAAAAGCGAGCGCTTTATTATCCAGACGAAAATTGAAGAATATCAAAAGCATCAACATCCTGCGCCACGTGTGCAATATGTCGTAACGGTTAGAGGAAAACTCAGGTTTACCACTTCAGACGGAAAACAATTTATTATCGAGCCGGGAATAATCCTGATAGCAAAAGATATTGTTGGGGAAGGACATTCGTGGGAAATTATTGAAGGCGATGAATGGCACCGAATTTATATCGTGCCAGATCAAAATAGTAATGATGAGTTTTTGATTCTCAATGGTTAACCTCTATTTTTAATCCCGAACAACACCTCAAATTGACCATACTACCAGCCAAATTGATGGAAGATAATTGACACGTCTTTAAATTAAACTATCTTTGCCGCTTCAAAAAATGCTATATGATTACTGTTAATGACATAGCCGTTGAATTTGGCGGCACAACACTATTTAGCGAGGTAACTTTCGCCATCAATGAAACTGATAAGATTGCCCTTATGGGTAAAAACGGCGCCGGAAAATCGACACTGCTAAAGATTGTAGCCGGAGAAAACAAGCCGTCGCGTGGTTCAATTTCTGCGCCAAAGGAAGCCGTGATTGCTTATTTGCCACAGCATTTATTGGCTGCCGACAATTGTACGGTAATGGAAGAAGCTTCAAAAGCCTTTGCTGAGGTTTTCAAAATGAAAGATGAAATTGATGAAATTAATGAGCAGTTGACCATTCGCACCGATTATGAAAGCAATGCGTATATGAAGCTCATTGAGCGTGTATCGGAGCTGAGTGAGAAATACTATTCGATTGAAGAAGTGAATTATGAAGCCGAAGTAGAGAAGGTGTTGAAAGGATTAGGATTTGAAAGAGAAGATTTTAATCGTCCAACTTCTGAGTTTTCCGGAGGCTGGAGAATGCGTATCGAATTGGCCAAAATTCTTTTAAAACAACCCGATTTAATTTTGCTCGATGAGCCTACGAATCACCTGGATATGGATAGTATTCAGTGGTTGGAGGATTTTCTCATCAATCAGGCGAAAGCCGTAATGGTAATCTCCCACGACCGTACGTTTGTTGATAATATTACCAATCGTACGATAGAAGTAACGATGGGAAGAATCTACGATTACAAAGCAAAATATTCGCATTACCTGGAGTTGAGAAAAGACAGAAGGGTTCACCAGCAAAAAGCCTATGACGAGCAACAGAAATTTATTGCGGATAATCAAACTTTTATCGATCGTTTCCGTGGTACCTTTTCAAAAACAGATGCCGTTCAATCACGAGTTAGAATGTTGGAAAAGATTGTTCCGATTGAAGTGGACGAAATTGATACTTCGGCACTTAAACTAAAATTTCCGCCATCAGTCCGCTCAGGACAATACCCTGTCATTGTTCGTGATTTGCAGAAATCCTATGGCGATCATTTGATTTTTAAGGATGCAAATATGGTTATTGAACGTGGTCAGAAAGTTGCTTTCGTGGGGAAAAACGGTGAAGGAAAATCAACAATGATTAAAGCCATCATGAAGGAAATAGGAATCGATAGTGGAAATGTTGAGGTAGGACACAATTCCCAGATTGGTTACTTTGCACAAAATCAGGCATCATTACTAGATGAAAACGCAACCATTTTTGAAACGATTGATAATATTGCCGTTGGTGATGTTCGAACGCAAATCAAGAATATTTTAGGTGCTTTTATGTTCCATGGCGATGATATTCAGAAGAAAGTAAAAGTGCTTTCAGGTGGAGAGAAAACGCGTCTTGCCATGATAAAGTTATTACTGGAACCGGTTAATCTATTGATACTGGATGAGCCGTCCAATCATTTGGACATGAAGACAAAAGATATTATTAAAGAGGCTTTGAAAGATTTTGACGGAACCTTAATTTTGGTTTCGCACGACAGGGATTTCCTTGACGGATTGGCAACCAAGGTATTCGAATTTGGAAACAAACGCGTTAAGGAACATTTTGAAGACCTCAAAGGTTTCCTTGAACATAAAAAGATGGAAAGCTTAAAGGAAATTGAAAAGTAATTTACAACGCAACAATAAGTTTATAAATAGTTGATGACAATTCTTCGGTGTCATTATCCTCGCAAAGCAGCAATTCAATTAGGGTTGCTGTTTTTTTATACAATGCCAATCCTTCAAACTTTTGTTTGTCAGTGATTTGAATTGCACTTTTAAGTTCCATTGTTTTCAAATCGATGGTTCCAATAATGCTTCCCGTAATTTCGCCGTCGTTGTAGGTTGACGTTGTATTTTCGGCTGCAGCCAAAAAGTAAATGGTTTCATCGATCAAAATTGCATCGGTAAAAGTACATTCGATGCCATTAATCTGTGGAAGTGCAATTATTTTAAATTGAACAGTTTTACTTTTTCTGTTATAACAAAAAATACCATTTGGCGTATTCGAGCTATTTCCGCGTTGAAAGAAATAGATTGTTTCATCTGTAATAATTACGCCTTCAATATTCAGATCATTGTCGGCAATCGAAATCGATTCAATAAGTCTTTTGTAAATTTTGGATAAATCTTTTTCCTTTATTTCGTTGTTTAACAGATTAAAGGAAACTCTTGTATTTCTTTTTTTGGTTGAACCGGAACCAAATATATAAAGTTTATTATCGAATAATGTTATGGCTTCAAAATCGGGTTTGTCCTTTTTAGCAAGAATTTCCAAACGGTTTTCAAAAAGCTTTATCTTTTCGTATGCTTTTTTAGTAAGGTTATAATGATAAAGTAATGTGCTATTATCTGAAATGATAAACAGTGAATTGTTTTGGCAGACGATACCCGATGCAGCGCCAATTCCATCGATTTCCAGGAATGGTATAAGTTGAAATTTTTCCATAGTTTTACAAATATAAATACTTACGTTATGAAAAGCATAAATCCTGATGATTTTAGAGTGTCAGATAAAATTAAATTGTCAAAAATACCAACTGAATTAAACATTGATGCCGATGATGATGAAAAAGAAGAAATGCTGGAAAAGGTTCAAAAGAAACTGAGTAAGTTACAAGATGTAATGTATGCACACAATCGCTATAGTGTTTTGATTTGCCTGCAGGGAATGGACACGAGTGGGAAAGACAGCCTGATTCGAGAAGTTTTCAAGGAATTCAATTCACGTGGCGTAGTGGTTCATAGTTTTAAGACGCCAAATTCAGCCGAGCTCGAACACGATTACTTATGGCGTCATTATTTAGCGTTGCCCGAAAAAGGAAAGTTTACCGTTTTTAACAGAACGCATTACGAGAACGTTTTGGTAACGCGGGTTCATCCCGAATATATTATGTTTGAGAATATCCCGGGGATTGAAAAAGTGGAAGATATCACACCAAATTTCTGGGAAAACCGAATGGCGCAAATCAATAATTTTGAAAAGCATATTTCTCAAAATGGAACCGTTGTTTTAAAGTTTTTCTTGCATATGAGCAAGGAAGAGCAGCGCAAGCGATTGTTAAAACGATTGGAAAGCGGCGAGGATAACTGGAAGTTTTCTATCGGTGATTTAAAGGAGCGTGAATGTTGGGATGATTACATAAAGTATTATGAAGAGGCGATCAATAATACCTCTAAAGAAAATGCGCCTTGGTTTGTAATTCCGGCCGACGACAAAGAAATGACACGTTATATTGTAGCCAAAATAATTTGGGAAGAAATGCAGAAACTGACAGATATTAAAGAACCTGAATTAGACCCAAAAGTGAAAGCCAATATTGATTTGTATAAAGAGCAATTAAGTAAATAATAAAAAAGGCACTAATTTTTCAGTGCCTTTTTATAAAGTATTATTAGACTATTTTACAATTATTTTTTGAGTGAATCGTTGATTGCTGCTACTAGTTATTTTAACAATATAAACACCAGAGTTATGAATAGGATTGATAGTAACATCATTAATGTTTTCTGCTAAAGATATTGTTTTGCTCTCAATTTTTCTACCTTGAATATCATAGATGCTCAATAAAGCATTTTCTAATGTAATACCAGATTTAATATTTAAAACACCATTGCTAATTTCACTAGTTGAAACAACAAAATTAGTTTTTTCAAAAGTCTCATTTGCTAATGTTGGAAAAATTAATCCTGTCCAAGAACCGGATACACTTATTAAGCCAACTCTACCAGTTGGTAGACCAAGAGAAGCATTTTGTCTTATACACATTCTGTCAATACTTCCTATTGCATCTGTACCAGTTATAGTTGCCATATCTGGAGTAGCAGGCTCTCCAAGACTTAATACAGGGTCAACATATAGCCTAACGGCATCATCAGTTGTTCCAGCTGCTCTTGTGTATTTTAATATTATTAAATGATTTGTATTATAACTAATAGCTTGAGAAAAATAAAAAACAGAACCACTCGCCTTGCTAATTCCTACATAAAATCCACCACCAAAAGATTGTAAAGTAATTCTAAAAGCAACATTAGAATTGCTTCCACTCATAACTCTGAAAAAATCTGTTGGAGATGTGCTAACTGCATTTGAAATGTTTAGTACCATTCCAACATACAAATTTGTTGAGTTTGATGCTGTAAAAGCAGTGCCACATCCATCCTTGTCAGGTGAAATTTGAATTGAATTTGGAGAAGAACCATATTGATTGTAACTTATTGCGGTTGATAAGACTTGAGCATTTGTACAAATTGCACCTGTACAATTTCCTAAACCACCTGGATTAGAAGAATTATTTGTCCAAGTTCCTTGGCCACTCAATTGAGTTCCTGTAGTGTAAGTATTAAAATAATCTCTAAAAATATTTTGAGATTGTGAAAAACCGAAAAAGAATAAAGAAATTATTAGTAGTACTTTTTTCATGACCTTTTTTTGCAAAGATAACGTAATTTTAAAATAAATATATTCAATTCATTATAGATAATTTTAAACTCATTATTTTTGCACACTTAAAAAAAATCACCGTGAATTTATCTTTATACACCAAAGAGTTCTCGTATAACTTACGATTGGCATATCCCGTAATCATTGGAATGCTTGGCCATACTTTAATAGGTATTGTAGATAATATCATGGTCGGGAAATTGGGAAGCACCGAGTTGGCCGCCGTTTCTTTGGGTAACAGTATGATTTTTGTTGCGATGTCACTAGGCATTGGATTTTCAACGGCGATAACGACAATTGTTGCCGAAGCTGTTGCTGAAAAAGATACTTCAAAAATCCGTTCTGCTTTTCATCACGGATTGTTTTTGTGTGTTATTCTAGGCTTTTCCCTTTTTGGATTAGTGGTTTTGGCAAAGCCAATAATGGAATTATTACACCAACCCAAGGAAGTAATTGCACTCGCCAAACCTTTTGTTGACTGGGTTGCTTTTTCGTTGGTTCCACTTATCATTTATCAGGGATACAAACAGTTTGCTGATGGTTTGTCAATGACTAAAGTATCAATGTATGCGATTGTCATGGCAAATATTTTACACGTAATCATTAATTATTGTTTGATTTATGGCGTTTGGATTTTTCCAAAAATGGGAATACTTGGCGCTGCATTGGGAACGGTGATTTCAAGGATTGCAATGGTAGTTTTTATGCATATCATTTTATCAAGAAAAAAACAACTCAAACAGTATTTCCACGATTTTAGTTTTGATGAAATCAAGAAAGGAATGATTAAAAAAATTGTCAACCTTGGCTTTCCATCAGCCATGCAGATGCTATTTGAAGTGGTGTTGTTCACAGCCGGAATCTGGCTTTGCGGCAATATTGGAAAAACAAGTCAGGCAGCCAATCAAATAGCATTAAGTCTGGCATCAATGACCTTTATGGTTGCTATGGGTTTGAGCGTGGTTTCTATGATTAGGATTAGTAATCAAAAAGGATTAAACGATTATAGACAACTGATTATCGTCGCACGCTCGATATTTTTATTGGCAATACTTATTGAAATTCTATTTGCCATAATGTTTGTTTCGTTGCATCAAATTTTGCCGTATTTGTTTCTGAATATGGAAAACCAATCCCAATTGTTAGACAATCAGGAGGTAATTGCTATTTCGGCGAAATTGCTTTTGATTGCGGCTTTTTTTCAGATTTCTGACGGAATTCAGGTCGTTGTTCTGGGCGCTTTACGAGGCTTGCAGGATGTGAAGATTCCAATGTATATTACTTTTGTAGCGTATTGGATTATTGGGTTTCCCATTTCATTTTATCTTGGAGAATATACTTCGTTAAAAGCTGTAGGTGTCTGGATTGGATTATTGGCAGGCTTGACCGCTGCAGCAGTTTTTCTGTTCATCCGATTTCATTACCTGACTAAAAAATTGTTTTCAGAAAATACTTCCCAATAATTTGTAACTTCCAATTGCCTGTTGCGTATAATCACCGTATAATTTAAAAACTTAAAAAATGATACTATCACTTATTCTTGGTGTTATCTTAATTATTATCGGCTTTACATTAAAAAACCACGAAAATCCCTTGTCAAAATTTGCAAACCTCTTTAGGATTTTTGGATTTGCAGTCATTCTTATCGGTTTATTATCTTCAGTATTCAAACAAATTGACGCAGGAAAAGTAGGCGTCAAATCGCTTTACGGAAACGTGCAGCCAGACATTTTAGAAAGTGGTTTGCATGTTATTAATCCACTTTTAGACATCACTGTTTTCGACGTTCAAACCCAAAACTACACCATGTCAGCCATTCATAATGAAGGCGCACAGGAAGGCGATGATGCCATCAGGGTTTTGTCAAATGATGGTTTGGAAGTCGTAATCGATTTAACGGTTTTGTATAGAGTGTTGCCAACAGAAGCACCAAAGATTTTAAAAGGAATCGGACAGGATTATACCGATAAAATTGTGCGTCCAGTAACCAGAACACGTATTCGGGACAACGCTGTTTATTACGATGCAGTGGCGCTGTATTCCACCAAAAGAAATGAATTTCAACAGCGAATTTTCAAATCAATTGAGGAAGATTTCAAAAAAAGAGGTTTGGTTTTAGAGCAACTTTTAATTAGAAATATTAATCTTCCCACATCAGTAAAAGCGTCTATCGAAAGTAAAATTAATGCCGAACAGGATGCCCAAAAGATGACATTCGTTTTGCAGAAAGAAAAACAGGAAGCGGAACGTAAACGAGTAGAAGCACAAGGTATTGCTGATTACCAACGAATTATTTCATCCGGCTTGACCGATAAACAATTACAATACGAACAAATAAAAGCACAAAAAGAAATAGCCACGTCGTCTAATACCAAAATTATCTTTATGGGCAAAGGAAGCGCTCCCGTAATTTTGTCTGATAAATAACTTTTTAGATAATAGATGTCAGACGAAGAGATGAGCGACTTTGAAATTAATTCTTTACTTTTGTCTATTATCTTTTAGTCTATCATCTATTATCTTCTCTAAATCCAAACTATGGAATTACCAAAATTTTTACTAGCAGACAACTCTGATTTACAAGAGGATATTTTTGTTATTCATCTTGATTTTCCTCGTTTTATTATCAATTTAAAAGATGATGAAGTTGAATTTCTTGAAGATTTAGAAGGCGAAGACGAAACCGAATTGGAAAGCGAAATGGAACATCTAATTACTTTGGCGGGCGAATTCTATGACAGGGAAATGGAACGTTACGAAGAGTAACGCCAGTCTAATATATTATTTAACAGCTGTTTGAATTTTCAACAGCTGTTTTTTTGTGAATTGAAATGAAGGTTGCTATTAAGAAATAAACTAATTTTAAGCCATTATTAAATCCTTCAACATTTAAAATTATGAGAACTTTTACTAAATCAATTTTTGCGGCTATTTTAATTCTGGTATGTTTAGTTTCTCTACAAGCTCAGGAATCCCAAAAACTAAACTCAATTAATAATGGTATGCCCAATCGAATTTCGATGAATGTTACAGTGGGGAAACAAACACAAGGAGCCACATTTGGGGATAAAGTTAAAAACGGAAATATAAATGTAAGTTTAGTTGATGACGGTTGTGTAATTTTATTTCCAACGGGTGAAGGATACAGAGTCAGTAGTACTAACAATAGTATAGTAGCATTGTCTGAGGATGAGGCACAAACTTTTGGCGAAAAAGTAAATCAGGGTTTGCATGCGGCTGGAGGTATGTTAGCGCAGCGAACTGCTAAATTGGGTGGCGCTATACCAGGAGGTGAGATACTCTCAGCTGCAGTTTCCAGTGTTGGTAATTTAGCTGGTGGTACAGGAGGTGGCGCTGCTGCCGCTTCGTATGCAAGAACGAAAAGCAAAGTGTATAAAATTCAGGATACTGCTGCCGATACTACAATGCAATTAAATGACGGGGAATATGAATTGCGTTTCATAATGCTAAAAGATACTCTGAAAACTCAAGTACGTGTGGGTTTCAGTATAGAAGATGGCATATTTAAAATGAGACATGATACCGTTAAGAATTCGGTGGGCAATATTAGATAGTGTTGGTGTCAGCTACTAAAGGGAAATTTCATTATTAACTGCTAGGTTTTATTCTTATAAAAGGATTTTTCGCAATTAATCAGATAGTTATGAATTTATTAATTACTTTGGTTCAGTATTTAACAAGTATAAAAATGAAAAAAAATCTATTTTATTACGTTCAGGTCTCTTTTTTATTGCTTTTGTCCTTCACAATGAATGGTCAGGAATCTATTAATGCTTCAGGACAAAATGCAGTAGGAACAGGTGGTTTGGTGAGCTATTCTGTTGGGCAAATTGTTTATACTACAAATTCTGGAACGAATGGAACAGTTGCCCAAGGCGTTCAGCAACCTTATGAAATTTCAGTAGTTTTAGGTATCGAAAACCCAGAAATAAATCTTCTAATGACCGTTTCTCCTAATCCCACTACTGATTTTGTAACTCTAAAAATTGATCATTACGAATTTGAGTCATTGACCTATCAACTGTATGACCTTAACGGAAAACAGTTTCTTACGGGTCAGACTACTACAACTGAAACACCAATTTCAACAGGACATTTGCCATCTGCCATCTATTTTCTTAAAATAACCGACAAGAACAAGACAATAAAAACATTCAAAATTTTAAAAAACTAAGCTTATGAAACCAACTTTACATTCTTTTAGCAAACAGCTTCTTATATCGATAATGTTTCTCTCCATGAGTGCTATTTTTGGACAGGCACCTCAGAAAATGAGTTACCAAGCTGTAATCAGAAATAGCAGCAGCGTGCTAGTTGTTTCAGCACCAGTTGGTATGCGACTCAGCATTTTGCAGGGTTCGTCTTCGGGTTCGTCTGTATATACTGAAACACAAACAGTAAGTACAAATGCTAATGGTTTAGTTAGTCTTGAAATTGGAACAGGAAGCGTTGTTTCTGGCAACTTTGCTACCATCAACTGGGCAAACGGTCCTTATTTCATTAAAACAGAAACCGATCCAACAGGTGGAACATCTTATACAATCACAGGAACTTCACAGTTAAGTAGTGTCCCTTACGCATTGTTTTCGGCAGGAAGTGCTAATGGAGAAACTCCCGGAACTACTGTAGGTGATATGAAATATTGGAATGGTACTGCTTGGACAATGATTCCTATTGGCACTCCCGGACAGTTTTTACAAATTAATAATAGCAATATTCCAACATGGATAGGAGGATCTTTCCCGACATTAACAACAATTTCTAATCCATCGCAAACTTATTTTGATCCCAATCCAGCTGGATTTTGGGGAAATGTTACTAACATAGGTATAACCAGTTCTGGTGGTTCTCTAATCAGTAGTTATGGCGTTTGTTGGAACACAGCTATAAACCCAACTGTTGGAGGAAATTATTCTTTAATACCTTCATCAACTGGCCTGGGAAATTTTTATACTCAACTTACAGGTTTAGCACCAAATACAACTTATCATGTTAGGGCATTTGTAATTAATAGTACAGGGGTAACGTATGGTAATGATGTTGTTTACACCACTTTTAATCCTACTTTAGCAGCTCTAACAACTACTGCAATAACTTCAATTACTGGAGGAACGGCTAGTTCAGGTGGAACTATAAGTAGTGATGGAGGTAGTGCTATCACACAAAAAGGAATATGTTGGAGTACTTCAACATCACCTACAATTGCTGATAACATTACTACAAACGGTGGAGGTAGCGCAACCTATTCAAGCCTGGTTTCAGGGCTCTTAACCAATACAACTTATTATGTTAGAGCTTATGCAACCAGTATTGCCGGAACTGCATATGGAAATCAAATTAGTTTCACGACCACTTCAACACTTTCTATTGGTAGCTTTTACCAAGGAGGTGTGATTGGTTATTTCTTGCAACCTGGCGACCCTGGCTACAGTTCTTCGGTTCAACACGGAATAATAATTTCACAGAATAATATAGGAACAGCTGACTTCGGGTGTTACAATGTAACTTACCCAAATCCATTTGGTACTGCAATTGGTGATGGAATAAACAATACTACAAATATTGTGGCTGGTTGTTCTACACCGGGTATTGCAGCAGAGGTTTGTTTGAATTTAGTTTTAAATACTTATTCTGATTGGTTTTTACCTTGCACAGGAGAGTGGACAGCTGTCAACACAAATTATTTATTATTACCGCTGGATACAGGAGGTTATTATTTAACTTCTAATACCAATGGCTCTTTGAATCAAAACGTTTTAATTTATTATGTAGGAGGAGGTTTTGGAAGTGGAGTTGGAGCTTTCCCTTATAAGGCATTTCGAATATTTTAAGATTTTAAATATTTTTCTAACAAAATCATAGCAGCGGCAAAAGGTGAAACTTCATCATTTGCAACTGCTTTTTTATTTGCTTCTAATAGTTCTATAATTTCAGGATGGTGATAGAAGTTGGATTTCAACTGCTCGTTGATGGTTTCCATCATCCAGTATTGGTTTTGCTCTTTGCGTTTTTTTTCAAAATAGTGATTGTTTTTTACCAATTCAAAATAATTGGAAATCGTTTCCCAGACAGCATCAATTCCGTCTTTGGTAATTGAACTGCATGTTGCTGTTGTTGGAATCCAGCCCGATATTTTTGCTGGGAACATATGTAGCGCGCGATTGAATTCGGTCTTTGCTAATTTCGCCTTATTGATATTATCACCATCGGCCTTATTGATTACAATCGCATCCGCCATTTCCATAATACCACGTTTGATTCCCTGTAATTCATCTCCGGCACCGGAAATTTTAAGCAATAAAAAGAAATCAACCATCGAATGCACTGCGGTTTCACTTTGTCCCACGCCAACCGTTTCAATAATGATAGTATCAAATCCTGCTGCTTCGCAAAGGATAATGGTTTCTCTGGTTTTTCGCGCTACACCACCCAATGTTTCTCCCGAAGCAGATGGTCGGATATAAGCGTTTTCGTCTTTTACCAATTCCTCCATTCGGGTTTTGTCACCCAAAATACTACCATGTGAAATAGTACTGCTTGGGTCAATTGCTAACACCGCCACTTTTTTGCCCAAGGAAGTCAGGTATTTTCCAAAAGCTTCTATAAAAGTTGATTTTCCAACACCCGGAACACCAGTAATTCCTATTCGTACCGATTTATTAGCACAAGGCAAACAACCATTAATTATTTCATTGGCTTTCGCCAAATGATTGGCATTCGTACTTTCAACCAATGTTATTCCCCTACTCAAAGCTACTTTATCATGCGCTAAAATCCCGGAGATTAATTCAGCCGCGGAAGGTTGTAGTTTCCTGCTTTTGGAAATTTTCTCCAATGAAGAAGCGCTGAAACTTTCCGGTTGCGAAATACCTTCTTTTTCGTTTAGTGCCGATTTTTTGTTTTGCTTTTCGTTCAAGGGAAAATCATTTGGGTAAATTTAGTAAAATATTGTTAGCCAATAATTCTTTTCCATTTTTTTGCCGTTCCTTTGTATAACCAAATTTTACCTCGAATGGATAACATTCTGTTAGTTTTTCTTTGTCTGATAATGGGTTTGGGAATGCAACGATTGGCCGCTTTTCCGAAAAATGGACACTTAGCACTTAACCAATTCGTAATTTATATTGCTTTGCCGGCGCTGGCTTTGTATTATATTCCTAAAGTTTCGATTTCTCCCGATTTGTTGTATCCGTTAGGCATTGCCTGGATTGGATTTATGCTGTCATTTGCTTTTTTCTATACAATCGGAAAGAAATTAGGCTGGCCCAATAGATTGATTGGATGCTTGACAATAACTGCGGGTTTGGGGAATACTTCCTTTGTTGGTTTTCCGATAATTCAGGCGCTTTATGGGGAAGAAGGTTTGAAAACAGCAATCATTGTCGATCAGCCAGGTTCATTTGTGGTCATGGCGACGCTGGGAATTATTACAGCCGGAATTTTTGCCAAAGGCGATGCAAATCCAAACGAAATTGTTAAAAAGATTTTGCTGTTTCCCCCTTTTATTGCTTTTGTTATTGCGGCTGTTATGAACGTTTTAAAAGTTGATTTTAATGAACATTTTGAAACTGTTTTTCAAAAACTGGGCGCAACGGTAACACCGGTGGCTTTGGTGGCCGTGGGGCTGCAATTAAAAATCGACAAACGAAGTCAACACTGGAAATTTCTTCGGTTAGGATTGTTTTTTAAATTAATTATCACACCCGCTATTTTCTTTTTGCTTTACAAAATTATATTGGGAGGCAAAGGTCTGGCAGTAGATGTTTCCGTAATGGAATCGGCAATGGCGCCAATGATTACGGGAGCAATTTTAGCCTCAAATTACGGATTGAAACCAAAATTAAGCAGCATGATGGTTGGAATTGGTATACCGCTATCTTTCCTGACACTGGCTTTTTGGTATTTTATTTTAAACACATTTTAAATGGAAACGACTATTGACACGACTTCACAAAGTAAGGAATTGTTGCAAAAAACTATATATACCATACTTTTTTCGATAAGTTTTGCCCATTTGCTGAACGATTTGATTCAAGCTATAATACCTTCGGTTTACCCAATCTTAAAGCAAAATTATCACCTTTCATTTTCACAGATTGGATTGATTACTTTTGCTTTTCAATTGTCAGCCTCGTTACTTCAACCTTTCGTTGGTTATTATACAGACAAATATCCAAAACCTTTTTCCCAGATTTACGGCATGTTGTTTTCCATGGCGGGAATTGTTTCCTTGTCGTTTGCCGATAATTTCTATTGGATTTTACTTTCCGTAGTTTTGATTGGCATTGGTTCTTCTATTTTTCATCCTGAATCAGCGCGGATTTCAAACATGGCATCAGGCGGGAAAAGAGGTTTGGCACAATCTATATTTCAGGTTGGCGGTAATTTTGGAACCGCACTTGGACCACTATTGGTAGCTTTAATCGTAGTTCCAAATTCCCAAAAGTACATTCTTTGGTTTGTAATAGCGGCTGTAATTGCGCTTGGGATTATCAGCAAAATTGCTTTTTGGTATCGCGATCATTTGATTTTCAGGAAGAATAAGAAAACGGTATTTATAGATTATCACAATTTGTCAAAAAGCAAAGTGAAATGGGCAATAGCGGTGTTGTTAATCGTGATTTTCTCCAAGTTTTTTTATACGGCAAGTTTATCAACATATTATACTTTTTATATTATGGATAAATTCCATCTTAGTATAAAACAGGCACAGTTTCATATGTTTATTTACCTGATTGCGTATGCACTTGGAACCATTCTCGGCGGACCTTTAGGCGATAAAATCGGACGCAAGCATGTAATCTGGCTTTCTGTTTTTGGCGCTACGCCATTTGCATTGATGTTGCCGTATGTCAATTTATTTTGGACAGATGTTCTGATGATTACCATCGGAATAATAATGTCATCCGCTTTCCCTGCAATATTAGTTTATGCCCAGGAATTAGTACCAAAAAAACTCGGAATGGTTTCAGGATTGTTCTATGGTTTTGCTTTCGGAATGGGCGCTTTAGGTTCTGCTCTGCTTGGTAAACTTGCAGATTTTACATCCATTCAATATGTCTATCATGTTTGTTCCTATCTTCCCTTAATCGGAATTATTTGCTATTTTCTTCCTAATTTGAAGAAGAAATAAAAGTTGTAATTACTATATTTACTTTCAATTTTTAGCTTATGTCACTTAGTCCTGAAATACTTCAAAAAT
The DNA here is from genome assembly GCF_025352425.1 of Flavobacterium sp. Classification (GTDB taxonomy): domain Bacteria; phylum Bacteroidota; class Bacteroidia; order Flavobacteriales; family Flavobacteriaceae; genus Flavobacterium. The sequence goes on along the minus strand of NZ_JANXTI010000003.1, from coordinate 19,083 downwards.
TATCTAAAATAGTAGGGGATTCTTTTATTTTCACTGACAAAGAAATCCTTAATCATTATGGTCACGACGAAACTGAAGATTATGTTTTTCCGCCAAGCGTAGTTGTAAAACCAGCCAACGCACAAGAGATTTCCGCCATCTTGAAAATTGCAAATGAATTTAAAATCCCAACTACACCTATTGGAGCCAGAACAGGTCTGAGTGGCGGCGCTTTATCAATTTATGAAGGAATTGGTCTGTCAATGGAACGCCTTGATAAAATATTGGAAATAGATGAACTAAATCTGCAGGTTACTGTTGAACCAGCGGTTATCACCCAAGTTTTGCGCGAAGCTGTTGCAGAAAAAGGATTGTTCTATCCAGTCGACCCAAGTAGTATGGGAAGTTGCTGGATTGGAGGCAATATTGCTGAAAATGCCGGTGGAGCAAGAGCGGTGAAATATGGTGTGACCAAAGATTATGTGCTTAATTTAGAAGTGGTTTTGCCTAATGGTGAAATCATCTGGACAGGAGCAAACACTTTAAAAAACTCTACGGGCTACAATCTGACACAATTGATGGTTGGCAGCGAAGGTACGTTAGGAGTTATCACAAAAGCTGTTTTAAAGTTGTTGCCCAAAAACAATCATAACGTTCTGATGTTAGTTCCTTTTTTTGATGCTGCTCAGGCATGCGAAGCGGTTTCTGCTATTTTCCGAGCCGGAATTGTTCCAAGCGCTTTAGAGTTTATGGAGCGTGAAGCGATTGATTGGACATTGCGATTGGTAGAAGGTATCAGCGTGGATGTCAAACCCGAACATCAGGCGCATTTGTTAATTGAAGTCGATGGCAATTATCCTGAAATCCTGATGTTGGAAGCCGAGAAAATCATGACCGTTGTTGAACAGTTTGATATTGATGAAGTTCTATTTGCCGATACCGAAGATCAGAAAGCCGCTTTATGGAAAATGCGCCGTTCTGTAGCTGAAGCGGTTAAATCTAATTCAATTTATAAAGAAGAGGACACCGTTGTACCAAGATATATGCTTCCTGAATTATTATCGGGAATCAAGAAAATAGGAGAGAAGTATGGATTCAAATCTGTGTGTTATGGTCATGCCGGAGATGGAAATTTGCACGTTAATATAATTAAAGGAAATATGACGGACGACAACTGGGAAACTCAGGTTCCGTTGGGAATTCGCCAAATATTTGAATTGACGGTTTCATTAAAAGGAACGCTTTCCGGTGAACACGGAATTGGTTATGTACAAAAGAACTTTATGGATATTGCTTTCTCCAAAGCGCATTTGGAGTTAATGGAAAGTATTAAGCGTGTCTTTGATCACAATAACATTCTCAATCCCGGGAAGATATTTCCGGATGAACTTTAACTACAATTTTTAACCACTAAGTTCACTAAGAATGCACAAAGCTCACAAGGGATAATGTCTTTGTGAGCTTTGTGATTTTACACTTCGTGTCTTTGTGGTTAAAAAATCAATCTCTTTTTGGAGTTTGTTTCTTATCGCGCTTTTCAGCTTTCTTTTCTTTTGCCGTCTTCAGAGGTTCTTTTTTTGCGGCTTTCTGAACGTCTTTTCCTTTTGCCATGATATCTATTTTGATTAGTTGGTGATAGTGTGATAAAGGTAAATACTATTTTTTATAAACCCAATTCTTTTTTCACGTTTTCACCAAAAATTGTTTTAAAATAATCCAACTGATTAACATCATCCATGTTGAAAAACCGCCATTCATTGTTGGTTGTTTCGTCGATGACTGCTATATACGTTGTAATTCTTCTAACGTTAAAGCTGTTTCTTTGTGGTTCGAAAGTTACTTCTTTGGTTTTGTTGACTTGCTTTAACCAAATGGCTTTTTCTGCAGCCGTTTCTGCCGTTAATTTGGTTTCAAAAAAATAGCGCATCGGATTTCGAAATGTAATTACACAAAACGATTTTCCTTCTCTTTTCCTAATTATTCCATTTTGAAAAGGTAAAGTTTCTAATTGTTCACGCAAACGGTAGTCATCGTTTCCATAATATTTATCAAGCTTTTCGAGCATCAAATCTTTGCCAATAATCTTTACTATTTCTGGATGTAATAATGAGACAATAGTTTCAAAATCCATAAGGTAATTGGCTTCATAAAATTTTTTGGCAGCTACTTTCAAACTTTCAGATGATTGCGAAAAACCGGTAATGCTGAAGAGAAGTAAGAGAATTGAGAATTGCTTTTTCATTTCATTTTAATTAGATATTCAAATATAAAAAATCCCCAACAGTTTTAACTAATTGAGGATTGTATTTATATCGGGATTTATTTTACAATTCTTCAAGCTGAATCCGTTTTTTATATTGTTTGATTTGTTTGAAATAGGTAGGAGTCAGTCCGGTCACTTTTTTAAATTGGGTTGACAAATGAGAAAGGCTGCTGTATTCCATTAAAAAACTTATTTCAGTAAGTGATAATTCATCATACAAAAGCAATTCTTTCACCCGTTCTATTTTATTTAGAATGATATAATTCACGATGGTTGTTCCTGTAACTTCTGAAAAAAGGTTCGCAAGATGGGTATAATTATAGTCTAATTCTTTGCTTAGATATTCTGAAAAATTAACTTTTGGATGTTTTTCGGAGTAATGAACCAGTTCAATAATGACATTTTTGGTTCTTTCGATAAGCATCGATTTTTTATCATCCATCAATTCCAACCCTTTTTTTAGCAGGCCTTTACGGAGCAGTTCTCTCTCCTCACCGTGAAGGTTTTTTTTGAGCACAACTTCGCCTAAATCTATTGTAGTGTGCTCTAATTTTAATTTGTCTAATTCCTCTTTCACTGCCAGTTTGCAACGAAGTGAAACCATATATTTAATATGTATTTTCAAGGTAAATCAATATTGGGTTATAAAAGAAAACAGCTTTCGAAATCAACAGTTTTTCTGTCTTAAATTCCGTTAAAGGTACTCTAATTTAGTGCGCAAAGGTAGTTTACTTTATAATTATTTTTTTATATAATTTTAAACTGAATTTATATATTTCACAGTTTTAATAACTACAAAAAAATCCCCAATGGTTTGTACCATAGAGGATTGTATAAAGATAGTATTAGATTTATTAATGAACCAAAACCCACTCACCGGAAGCCACCATACTTTCTGCTTTTTTGAATTTCATGGTCTCCGTTTTACCACTCATCACATGTTTAATGGTGACAGTATCGTTGCGGTTAATTTTTGGAGTTTCGCGAACAATTGTTTCGGTTATTTGCGGACGCTGTTGCATTTGACCTGCTTCACGATTCGCACTTTCACTACTTTGGATTTCATCCTTGCTCTCTGTATAATTTTGTTTCTCACGCACTTGTCGCGCTTCCTTAATGTTGTTGTTTTGCTGTGGCAAATCGCCTTTAAATAAGAACGAAATCACTTCTTTATTGACGCCATCAAGCATTGTTCGGAACAAGTTAAAAGCTTCTAATTTATAAATAAGCAACGGATCTTTTTGTTCGTGAACAGCCAATTGAACAGACTGTTTCAATTCGTCCATTTTACGCAAATGCTTTTTCCAAGCTTCATCCACAATCGCTAACGTAATATTTTTTTCAAAGTCAGCCACTAATTGTGTGCCTTGAGAATCATATGCTTTTTTTAAATCGGTAACAACGTTCAACGTTTTGATACCATCAGAAAATGGAACGATGATTCGCTCAAAAGTATTTCCTTCTTTTTTATAAACGTCGGTAATTATCGGCAAGGCTTCTCGGGCACTTCTTTCGGTTTTTTCGGTATAATAGGCCAAACCTGCCTTATACACTTTACCTGTGATTTCCATTTCTGATAATTTCTCAAATTCGGTAACAGAGATTGGAGAAGTTATTGAAAAGTAACGAATCAATTCAAATTCGAAGTTTTTGAAATCGTTCCTGCCTTTATTCTCGCTTACGATTAATTCGCAAGTATCGTACATCATGTTGGCAATGTCCAGTTTCAGACGTTCTCCGTGCAAAGCATGACGGCGACGTTTGTAAACCACTTCACGTTGCGCGTTCATTACATCATCATATTCAAGCAAACGTTTACGTGTACCGAAGTTGTTTTCCTCTACTTTTTTCTGAGCACGCTCAATAGATTTTGTCATCATAGAATGTTGAATAACTTCGCCTTCCTTTAATCCCATTCTGTCCATGATTTTCGCCACTCGGTCTGAACCAAACAAACGCATCAGGTTATCTTCCAGTGACACATAAAACTGGGAACTTCCGGGATCACCCTGACGACCGGCACGACCACGCAACTGACGGTCAACACGTCGTGAATCATGGCGTTCTGTACCAACTATAGCCAAACCTCCCGCAGCTTTTACTTCTGGAGTTAACTTAATATCGGTTCCACGACCAGCCATGTTGGTTGCAATTGTAACGACGCCTGGCTTTCCTGCTTCCTCTACAATTTGTGCTTCTTGTTTGTGCATTTTTGCATTCAATACATTGTGGTTTACACCCCGTATTTTCAGCATTCGACTCAATAATTCTGAAATTTCGACAGAGGTTGTCCCAATCAAAACAGGTCTTCCGGCTTGTGATAATTGGGTTACATCTTCAATAACAGCATTGAATTTTTCACGAACTGAGCGGTAAATCAAATCTTCCTTATCATGGCGTGACATTCCGCGGTTGGTTGGAATTTCAACAACATCTAATTTGTAGATTTCCCAAAGCTCACCAGCTTCTGTTACTGCGGTTCCTGTCATACCAGCTAATTTGCTGTACATACGGAAGTAGTTCTGTAACGTAATTGTAGCAAAAGTCTGGGTTGCTGCTTCAATCGTAACCTGCTCTTTGGCTTCAATCGCTTGGTGCAATCCGTCAGAATAACGACGACCGTCCATGATACGACCCGTTTGTTCATCTACAATCAAAATTTTGTTGTCCATGATGACGTATTCTACATCTTTTTCAAAAAGCGTATAGGCTTTCAATAACTGTGTAAGCGTGTGGATTCTTTCTGATTTGATTCCGAAATCCTGAAATAATTTTTCTTTGGCTTCAGCCTCTTTGTCTTTTTCAAGATTTTGTTTTTCGATGTTTGCAATTTCGGTTCCAATATCCGGAAGAACGAAGAATGTTGCATTGGTATCTTTAGAAAGAAATTGAATTCCGTTGTCCGAAAGTTCAACCTGATTATTTTTCTCTTCGATTACAAAATACAATGCCTCATCAACTTCCGGCATCTTGCGATTGTTGTCTGACATGTATTCGTTTTCTGTTTTTTGAAGCAGTTGTTTTACCCCTTCTTCACTCAAGAATTTGATTAAAGCTTTATTTTTTGGCAACGACCGGTATGCTCTTAATAATTGAAATCCGGCATCTTTCATGTTTCCTTCTTTGAAGATACGTTTGGCTTCGGTCAAAAATCCGTTTGCCAATTGACGCTGTAGATTGTAAAGGTTTTCGATTTTTGGTTTCAATTCAGTGAATTCGTGACGATCGCCATCAGGAACCGGACCGGAAATAATCAACGGGGTTCTCGCGTCGTCAATTAATACAGAATCCACCTCATCTACAATCGCATAGTTGTGTTTTCTTTGCACCAAATCCTCAGGAGAATGTGCCATATTATCTCTCAGGTAATCAAAACCAAATTCGTTATTGGTTCCATAAGTAATATCAGCTTCGTATGCTTTTCTTCTTGCATCAGAGTTTGGCGAATGATTATCAATACAGTCAACGGTTAATCCATGGAACTCAAATAATGGAGCTTTCCATGTGCTGTCACGCTTTGCTAAGTAGTCATTCACGGTTACCAAGTGAACACCGTTTCCGGTCAAAGCATTTAAGTAGAGCGGAAGCGTGGCTACCAAAGTTTTACCTTCACCTGTTTGCATTTCGGCAATTTTACCTTCGTGGAGGACGATTCCGCCAATCAACTGAACGTCGTAATGAATCATGTCCCAGGTGATTTCTTTTCCGGCGGCATTCCATTGGTTTGCCCAATTGGTTTGGTCGCCAACCAAAGTAATATAAGGCTTTGTAGCCGAAAGCTCTCTGTCTTTCTCTGTTGAGGTAACAGTAATTGTTGAGTTTTCTTTGAAACGACGTGCAGTTTCCTTTATTACGGCAAAAGCATCAGGAAGGATTTCCAACAATACTTTTTCTGAAATTTCATAAGCTTCTTTTTCCAAAGCATCAATAGCGTTGTAGATATCTTCCCTTAAATCAATATCGGCTGTGTTTTCAGCTTCTTGCTTTTTAGCTTCAATTTCCGCATCCTGTTTGGCACGCGCTTGTTTTATGGTTTCTTTAAACTCGTTTGTTTTAGCTCTTAACTGATTATGGGAAAGTGAGGCTAACGAAGATTCTAACGCTTTTATTTTGGTTATATAGGGTTGTGTAGCTTTGACATCTTTTTGAGATTTGTCGCCTACAAAAGTTTTGATAATGCTATTTATGAAACTCATAATTGGGTTGGTATTTTATATTTTTAACGGTGCGCAAATTTAAACAAAAAAAAAGCCCTCAATGGACTTTTCTCTTTTGTGTGTTTTTATTTTTTAATATTCATCCTCGTTCCAAAGGTAATCTTCGTCTGTTGGATAATCTGGCCAAATTTCTTCCATAGATTCGTATATTTCACCTTCATCTTCTATAGATTGTAAATTCTCAACTACTTCAAGAGGAGCGCCGGTTCTGATGGCGTAATCTATAAGTTCGTCTTTGGTTGCTGGCCAAGGTGCATCACTTAAATACGATGCTAATTCTAATGTCCAATACATCTTCTATCGATTTTTAATTTAATGCAAAAATAAATTTATTACTGAAAAAGTCAAGTTTTTTTTCATTTATTTTTAAATATGTTTAAGAACGTCTTTTTGCAATTGGTCAGTATTCCTTTTTTAGTGTTAAGTTACGCTGTTTAATAAGAGTTTCTTCACACCTAAAATTTTCTGAATAGTGCTAACTGAATAGTGAACACTATTTCCTCGGTATCCATTGCACTTCATCAGCTTGCAGCTCCGAAGACAACTTCCGTGCCAAGACAAAAAGGTAGTCAGAAAGTCGGTTTAAATATTTTATTGCTATTTCGGCTACGGTTTCTGTATGGCTTAAATGCACGGCTAAACGCTCGGCCCTGCGGCAAACACAACGGGCAATGTGACAATATGACACAGTTGTATGCCCACCAGGTAAAACAAAATGTGTCATTTGTGGTAATGAATCCTCCATTGAATCAATTTCTTTTTCAAGAAGTTCAATGTCGCTTTCGACAATCCCTAGGTTTTGCAACCGTTTTTCCCCATTTTTAAGTATTTCTTTTTCCGCAGGAGTCGCTAGTATGGCACCAACTGTGAATAATCTATCCTGAATTTCGATTAGAATGTCTTTGTAATGCTGATTTATTTCCTGGTCGCGAATCAATCCAATATAGGAGTTTAATTCATCAACAGTGCCGTAGCTTTCAATTCGTGCGTGGTCTTTTGGAACGCGGGTTCCACCAAATAATGCTGTAGTTCCTTTGTCGCCGGTTTTGGTATAGACTTTCATGATGAATTTTAAATATTATATTTTAGATTTTAAATATCCAAAGTAAAATTGGAGACCAAAGATAACAAAAATCAAATGGATTGCGGTTTAGCCCCGATAGAAGCGGCATCTCGTCTTTTGGGACGAGGTATAGCGGATAGCGGGAAAATGGATTACAGATAAAGCCCTAACCATTCGCTCCTATAAATGATCAACATTTGGATTATCACTTTCTATCATTCCGTCTTTTAAACGAATGACCCTGTGAGCATATTTTGCAATGTCTTCTTCGTGGGTAACTACGATGACCGTATTTCCGTTTTTATGAATTTCGTTGAAAAGATTCATGATTTCAATCGAAGTTTTGCTATCAAGATTTCCGGTAGGTTCATCGGCTAAGATAATCGAAGGTTTGTTGACCAACGCTCTGGCAATTGCGACACGCTGGCGTTGTCCGCCGGAAAGTTGGTTGGGCTGATGATCCATTCTGTCGGAAAGATTTACCTGTGTTAAAACTTCCGTGGCACGTTGGTTTCTTTCAGACTTGGAATAGCCCGCATAAATCATTGGCAATGCTACGTTATCAAGTGCGGTTGTCCGTGGCAAAAGATTAAAAGTTTGAAAAACAAAACCAATTTCTTTGTTTCGGATCTCGGCTAACTCATCATCGTGCATTTTGCTGACATCATTTCCGTTTAAAATATACGTTCCCGATGTTGGCGTATCCAAACAACCCAATAAATTCATCAAAGTTGATTTTCCGGAACCTGATGGTCCCATTAAAGCCACATATTCTCCTTTATTAATTTGTAAATCAATGCCTTTTAAAACATTTATAGTTTCATTTCCGAGTTGAAAATCACGTTTTAACTTTTTAATGTCGATTAATGGATTTGCCATTTTTTAATAATGTATTTTGGTAAAAGTATAAAAAATTAAATTATAAGATGTCTCACCATAAGTAGGCACAACTGTCAAGATGTTACAGTTTTTATGTAGGAATTCTGTAAATCCTTTTTAAAAATATGTAACATTTTAAGAATAAAATGGGAGTAATTTTACCATAAATTAATTAATAACTAATAATCAATATCATGAAAAAAAATGTATTTTCTGTCGGAATTCTGGCAGTTACGTTTTTAGCCTTTACATCCTGCAAGGATGATAAGCAGGCTAAATCAGAAGAAACTATCAATAATTATGTAACCTATGTCGACTCGGTTGGTAATGTATCAGAAGATGATGCAAAAGCAAATTGGGATGCTATTGATGCCGGATACCAAACCAGAGTTACCGTTGTGGATAATTCAACGACTGATAATGAAGAGCTTAAACAAAAGTTAGCTGAGAGCAAAGCAAAATACGAAGCTTTAAGAGCAAAATATCATGCAGACATGCAACCGGAAAAAGAAGTTGTAGCTACAACAAATCCAAATCAATTAGTGAGAGACAGATTTTTTGGTGAAGGAAAAGTTGGTGAAGACATGAATTTTGCGTGGGTAAATAAAGACAATATTTTGAAAGTGTATCAGGATTTTTACGATTCCTATAAAGCTAATAAAGAGGATTTCAGCCGTGAAGATTATGATGAAGTTAAATTACTTTATGAAGCATTGGATAGCAGAAAAAACACCGTTGAAAAAGAAGGATTATCTTCTGAAGACAATAATAAAATAGCTTCTATAAAATTCAAATTTTCTCCAATGTTTAAAATGAACAGAATTGGCGCAAAAGCAAGAGAAAACAAAGAAGCGAAAGAATAAAAAATAAAAAGTTGGTTTTTAATGAAGAGATGGTAATCAGGGATGGTTGCCATCTCTTTTTTTATGTCCTAATGACAAAATGCTCTTTTGGTTGCTCTTTACGAAAGAAAACAAATCCCCATTGAAACGTATCAATTGTTATGCTTACTTTCGGATGTTGCTTTATGGTTTTCCAGGCTTCCTCCATATTCTGAGACCAATGAATATCATCAAAAATCCAAACGCTTTCGTTAGTGATTGTTGGCAACAATAATTCAAAATACTCTAAAGTTGCTTGTTTGGAATGATTGCCGTCAAAGTAGATAAGTTGGAAGTTGGAAGTTTGAAGTTGTAAACTTTTTGAAAATTCACCAACTACTGTCTCAATATTTTTTAAATTAAATTTTTCAAATTGTTTTTTTGCAATTGCGCTTGTTTTGGGACAACCTTCAAGCGTAGTGATTTTAGCTTTTGTACCAAGGCTGCCCAATGAAATGGCAGAAGTTGCCAGGCCCAAAGAAGTTCCAATTTCTAATATATTCACAGGCTGAAAATAATTGGTAATCTTAAAGAGCAATTTTGCTCGTTTTGAAGTAATTCCAGCATTTTTGGCTATTTTATTTATTGTCCGTGTATTGCTTTTAAAAACCTTTGAACCTGCTCCAAAGTCTGTAACTTCAATAGTGTTTTTGTTTTGTAAAAGTGACTTTCGATAGTTTTTAAGAATGGTATATTCAGGATACTTTTTCTTGTCATAGAAGCATTTGGTAACCAAGTTAAAAACAAACGGAGAATGTACTCCGTGCTGGTTTGTGGAGTTAAATAGAAAGTTTAAATATGACTTAACTTGAAATAACATTACTCCATTTTTGAAGAAAGTTCAAACCAACGCGCTTCTTTTTCTTCCAGTTTTTTAATGATAACTTCCAGTTCTTTGGCTTTCTTGGTAATATCAGCATCCGCAACTTTGCCTTCTGAAAACAGATTCTCGATTTGCTTTTTCTCGTATTCAAAGTCCTTGATTTCACGCTCAATCTTACTGAATTCTTTTTGTTCATTAAAATTCAATCCTGTTGAAGCATTATTGTTTTGCTTCCAATTTACTTTTTCAGTGCTTACGCTCGATAAATTTTTTGGCTCAGCCGAATCTTCATAAGCCCTGAAATCGGAATAATTTCCCGGAAAATCCTCAATTTGGCCTTCGCCTCTAAAGATGAATAAGTGATCCACAATCTTATCCATAAAATACCTGTCATGCGAAACAACCAATAAACATCCGGGATAATCCAAAAGGAAACTTTCCAACACATTTAAAGTAACTATATCAAGGTCGTTCGTAGGTTCATCGAGAATTAAAAAGTTCGGATTCTGAATCAAAACCGTACATAAATACAATCGTTTCAATTCGCCACCGCTCAGTTTTTCAACAAAATCATATTGTTTTTTGGGATCAAAAAGAAAACGCTCCAACAATTGCGAAGCCGAAATAATTTTTCCTTTTGTAAGCGGAATGTATTCACCGTATTCCTTAATAATATCAATAACTTTCTGCCCCGGTTTCGGATTAATGCCACTTTGAGTGTAATACCCAATTTTAATAGTGTCGCCAATAATGACTTTACCTGATTCAGGCAACATTGTTTTAGTCAAAATATTTAGGAAAGTTGATTTTCCTGTACCATTTTTACCAATGATACCAATGCGTTCACCACGTTGAAAATCATACGTGAAGTTATCAAGAATGACTTTTTCCTTAAATTTTTTATTTATTTTGTGTAGCTCAATAATCTTGCTGCCCATGCGTTCCATATTGATTTCAAGCTCCACAACATTTTCTTTCCTGCGGCTTTCGGCAACGGCTTTTATTTGGTAAAAATCATCCTGACGCGATTTCGATTTGGTAGTTCTCGCTTTTGGTTGACGGCGCATCCATGCTAATTCTTTTACGAAAAGATTCTGTGCTTTGTCAATCGTCGAATTTTCCATTGCAATCCGCTCTTCTTTCTTTTGCAAGTAATACGAATAATTGCCTTTGTATTGGTACAATTTTCCGTTGTCTAATTCAATGATTTCATTACAAACGCGTTCCAAAAAGAAGCGATCGTGAGTCACCATAAATAGTGTAATATTTTCTTTGGCAAAATAACTTTCAAGCCATTCAATCATCTCTAAATCCAGGTGATTCGTTGGCTCATCTAAAATCAATAAATCAGGTCGATTGATAAGAATAATAGCCAAAGACAAACGTTTTTTTTGTCCACCGGAAAGGCTTTTTACCCTCAGTTTTAAATCGTCAAGTTTTAATTTTGATAAAATTTGTTTGAATTGAGTTTCAAAATCCCACGCATTATGGCGGTCCATTTCATCAAAAGCCAATTGGTATTTTTCCTCGTCTTCCGGATTTTCAAGTGCTTTTTCGTATTGTTCAATTACATGCAGAATTTCATTATCCGAAGCAAAAATACTTTCCTCTATCGTTAGTTCGTCCTGCAGATTACTTTTCTGGGAAAGAAAGGCCATTTTCAAACCTTTTCGAAGTACAACTTGCCCTGTGTCTGGCTCGTCTTCACCATTGATAATGTTCATGATACAGGTTTTTCCTGAACCATTTTTGGCAATGAAGGCAATTTTTTGGTCTTTGTTAATGCCAAAAGAAATGTCATTAAACAAGGTTCTTTCGCCAAACGATTTTGATATATTTTCTACTGAAAGGTAATTCACGGTTAACAATTTTTTGCAAAAGTAAGTCATTGCGAGGGACGAAGCAATCTTTTATTTGAGCGAATGGTCAGTGTTTTTTACATCTCCATTTTCCCGCTTTTCGCATTACATGGTATTTGCTACAATTGGGGCTAATTTAAATTCTTAGTGTTCAAATTAAAATTTAACGAAAATTTAACAATAAAATTTTTTTTAAAATTTTTTTAATAATGTTTTTTTTCTTGTTAAATAAGCTTATATATTTACTCATACAGCTTATAAAAATTCTTACAAATTTAAGTTTAATTAAATGGATAATAATATTCCGCAAAAAATGCCAAATTGGAGAATTCAAAGACTCATTTGATAAATGATTTTATATTGTTAAAGCCCATTTCAGTAAAAGAGTTACAACTCTATCGAAGTGTTATCATAGATTGGATTTTTAATCATCATAAAAAAAACGAACTTGTTTTTAAAGCTATTCAATTTTTACAAGAATTTGAAGCTAATAAGCATAGATTTCCCAATTTCACTAGTTGTGTTTGTGTAATTAACGCCTTTGATTTAGGGTTTAGATTGAATGATTTTTTTGTTCCAGTAAATCAAAAGTTTGAAGCTATACATCAGTTTTTTAAAACTCAATACCAAACGGATGATGTTTTGAAAAGTGTAAACCTTACTAAAGTGTTTTTTTTAGACCAGTTTATTTTAGGATTTAGTTTTCAAATGCAAAAAACGAAAGAAGAGCATTTCTTTTGGAATATGAAGTTAGACGAGCAATTGCTTTTGTTGGACAAAATTACTTTCGATGCACCAATTCCATTGACAGTTGATAGTCTTTTGGATAAAATTAATTATAATGGTATTGAAAGTTTAACAATTGAGGAAATGAATTTTTTAAGTAACCAATAAATATTATACATGAGAGTTAACAGACCGCCAGATAGGTATTGTGGACATTTACATTTAAGGTACAAAGGAAGAAATTACACTTTTTTTCAAGCACGAAGTTTGTCCAAAACAGTAATTATAGAAATAGATTATGATTTAAAAGAAGAATTTGTAGTTTCGTTAACCACATTTGATGGAACAGAAATTAAGTTTAGTATGATTTCTTCTAATTTATACATGAAAGTGAATGGCAAGTACGAACTGCAAGAAACGGAAAGCTTTTGCAGTTTTCAACTTTTATTAACTGATAAAATAATGGTGTTGGAAGGATTTATAAGTTACAATAAGAATTTTGAAGGTCCTTTTTCTTTTAAAGAAGATTTCGAGGCAACAATAACTGTAAATGAAAATCCTTCGCTACTACAAACTTGGATAAAACACGAACAAATAATTATAACTAACTAAAATTTGAAATTATGGAAAAAACTATTAAAGGTTTAAAAACTATTGGATTTATTAAAGTTGGAAATTGGAAGCTCAACCAAGATAGTAAAATTTATTTTGATATTGAAGCTGAATATTTAAACATAGAAAATCTTTTATATGCTTTTGTGGAAGATAAAACAGTTAGATATATTGGAATTACAGAAAAGTCATTAAAGAGTAGAATGATTAATTACAAAAATGGTTATGAAGAAAGTAAGACATCAGGGATAACAAATAAAAAAGTCAACAAATCAATCAAAAATTTGTTGATTTGCAAAAAGGAAGTTTGTATTTATATTTTGAAAAAAGATGCTGATTGTGATTTTTTTGGATTAACTATAAGCCTTGCAACTGGTATAGAAAAAAGCTTGATAAAAGCTTTTGATTTCAATAATAATTTATGGAATAGTAGAGGGACAATTACAGGAGGTTCAAAAAGTAAGCAAATAGACATAAAAGTTAGCTCTTATTTAGAAATAAACCAATCAGTTCTTAAACTAGGGAAAGAAGCATATAATAAAGGTGTTATTATTTTTAAAAATGATCTAGATTATTTATTGCCATTAGAATCAGATGATATGGATATAATCTATAAAAACAAAGTTTTTCCGGGTTATTTCACAAGATCTTTTTCAAATAAAAAAACAAATGGATATTTAGAATTGAAAAAAATATTTAGAGATGATTTTAAAATAAATGATTTGATTTTGGTTACACTTTTAAGTACTAATGAAGTTAAAATAGAAAAATATGTATAAAATCCAAGAAGCCACCACAGCACACCTTCAAGAAATAGTTACCCTTTGGACAAAACTCATGAACATTCATAAAGAATTGGATGCCCATTATTTTTCGGAGACGGATAATTCAAAAAACGAGTATAAGACAGAAATAGAATGGTTTATCAATCATGACTCGAATAGAGTATATGTTGCTTTGATTGATAATGAAGTAATCGGATTTGCCACAGCTCAATTAATTTTTTTCTCCAATAGTCATTACAATATGAATTCTCATTGCAGTATTGGTGACATTATGATTGAAGAAAAGTACCAACATTTAGGCATTGGCAAAGCATTTTTGGAAGAAGTAAAGTTATGGGCGCAATCCGTTAACATTAAAACTATCCAGTTGCATGTATTTTCAAAGAATGAAAAAGCACTTGGTTTCTTCAAAAATCAAGGCTTTGAAGATTTATTTGCAATTTTAGAATTGAAGATATAATACTGAAATTATGGTTCGTAAAATCTATTTTAATTGGTTGCTAGTTTTAGCTTCATTTGTAACACATGGACAAGAAGTTAAGGCTGTAATATTTGAAAATGAAAAGATAAAAGTAACTTTTCATAATGGAGCATTTGAGCAAAAAATCAATTATGAAAAATTTGATATTGAAAAATACGATACCATTTTTACGCGCATTTTCCGTAACAAAAAAACATTTCTTGGAAAAGAAATCAATAGAAATTTGAATTTTAAAGATTTAGAAAAAAAATATTTAAAAAAGGCTTTTGAGTTAGAAAATAAGGTATTCCATGATATAAAACTAGAGAAAGAAAATTTTAAGATAGTACACGAAGTTCTAAATAATGAGGTCTGTTTTTATTATTACTATTCTGGAGTTTATAATTACAAGGTTCTGAGATATCAAAAAACAAAAAAGAAAAGGGATTTTGATAGTTGGATGTACTATGGAAATAAACCATTTTGGTTTGAACTTATTATAAATGGGAGGGTTGTAGCTTGGAAGAAATGTCATTAAACAAGGTTCTTTCGCCAAACGATTTTGATATATTTTCTACTGAAAGGTAATTCACGGTTAACAATTTTTTGCAAAAGTAGATTATATTTGTCAAATGCAAGTATCGGTTATCATCCTTAATTACAATGTACGCTACTTTTTGGAGTTGTGTGTTTTAAGCGTCGAAAAAGCGATTCAGAACTTGAATGCCGAAATTATTGTTATTGATAATAATTCTTCCGACGACAGTTGCGAAATGATGAAACAGCGTTTTCCAAATATTAAACTCATCGAAAACAAAGAGAATTCAGGTTTCCCAAAAGGGAATAACATTGCGGTTAAGGAAGCCAAAGGCGAATACATCTGCATCCTAAATCCCGATACCGTTGTTGCCGAAGATACGTTTGAAAAAATATTGGCTTTCGCCAAAAGTAAAACAGATTTAGGAATCATAGGCTGCAAACTCATTGATGGAACCGGCAATTTTCTTCCTGAAAGCAAACGTGGAATTCCAACGCCGTGGGTTGCTTTTACCAAAATTTTTGGCTTGTATAAATTGTTTCCGAAATCAGTATTGTTTAATAAATATTACGCTCAGCATTTAGACCAGAATCAAACAGGAAAAGTCGATATTCTGGTTGGAGCTTTTATGGTTATGAAGCGCGAATTGTATAATCACTTAGAAGGTTTTGATGAAAACTGTTTTATGTATGCTGATGATATCGATTTGTCTTACCGGGCACTTTTGCTGCACAAACAAAACTATTACTTCCATGAAACAACTGTGATACATTACAAAGGAGAAAGCACTGTTAAAGATGCAACCTATATGAATCACTTTAGGGATTTTCTCAATTTCTTCTATAAAAAACACTTCAAACAATCGCTGTTTTTTAATCTTATGGCACGATTGGGCGCTTTTTATTTTTCGATTGTCAAACTTTTCCAAGGAAAGCCAAAAGCGAAAATTCCGCCAAATCAATATATCCTAATCTCGGATAATGAAAATATAAGAGAAAGATTAGAGGCCAAACTTCAAAAAAACACCGCAAGAACGATTTTGGAAAACGGAAAAATAGTATTTTCGCAAACGTTTTCGAAACAGAAAAATAGGGAAGTAATTCTGGACACAAATTATCTGAGTTTTAAGGACGTCATTTCTTTTTTTGAGAAAAACAAAAACAAGTCGTTTACTTTAAAACTATTACCGATACAAAGCAATTTCATCATTGGAAGCAACAGCAGTAACGATAGAGGAGAAGTAATTAATTTGTAGAAAAACACGTTAATCGCTTTTTCTTTCCCTAATTTTGCAAACGAAATTGAAAAACACAACTTTAGTTTACACATATGGCAAAGTTTGAATTGAAATTACCTAAAATGGGTGAAAGTGTTGCGGAAGCAACCATTACAAATTGGTTAAAAAACGTAGGCGAAAAAATCGATGCCGATGAAGCTGTTTTAGAAATCGCTACTGATAAAGTAGATAGCGAAGTGCCAAGTGAAGTTTCAGGAACTTTAACCGAAATATTATTTCAGGTAAATGATGTGGTGAAAGTGGGACAGACTATTGCTATTATAGAAACTGAAGGTGGAAATTTACCAGTTGAAAGTAGCGCTGTCACATCGAGCTCAATCGAGATTCCCGTCGTGGCGGAAGTTGCTAAAACGGCTGCTCTACCGACAAGTGTCATTTCCGAGAAGTCAGAAATCAAATCATCGGACAAATTCTTTTCACCATTAGTAAAAAACATTGCAACAGCAGAAGGAATTTCTGTTGCCGAATTGGAAACTATTACTGGTTCCGGAAAAGATGGCAGAGTAACTAAAGAAGATATTTTAAATT
This sequence comes from Flavobacterium sp., assembly GCF_025352425.1. GTDB lineage: Bacteria > Bacteroidota > Bacteroidia > Flavobacteriales > Flavobacteriaceae > Flavobacterium. The sequence continues at coordinate 2,173 of NZ_JANXTI010000003.1, read as the reverse complement.
ATATCAAAACCAGAGGAAGCCAACCAGTTGCTGCAACCCCAGCTGTTTCTCAACCAGCAGTTACACATTCATCTAATGCAGTTCCCGTTTCGGTAAATGGCGGTGACGAGATTGTAGAAATGGACCGTATGCGTAAGCTGATTTCAGGTTATATGGTCGCTTCATTGCAAACATCGGCGCACGTACAATCATTCATTGAAGTTGATGTTACGAATATTGTAAAATGGAGAGACCGCGTTAAAAATGCATTTGAAAAACGAGAAGGCGAAAAACTAACGTTCACGCCAATCTTTATGGAAGCCGTGGCGAAAGCATTGAAAGATTTTCCCGGAATGAACATTTCGGTAGACGGTGATTTTATCATCAAGCGTAAAAATATTAATCTTGGAATGGCTGCAGCTTTACCAAATGGAAACTTAATCGTTCCCGTAATTAAAAATGCGGACCAACTCAACTTAGTGGGAATGGCAAAAGCGGTAAACGATTTAGGAAACCGTGCAAAAATGGGGAAACTAAAACCGGACGATACACAAGGCGGAACGTATACTGTGACCAATGTTGGAACTTTTGGTTCTGTATTTGGAACACCAATTATCAACCAGCCACAAGTTGGAATATTGGCACTCGGAGCCATCAGAAAAGTGCCTGCAGTTATTGAAACTCCGGAAGGTGATTTTATAGGAATCCGTCAAAAAATGTTCCTATCACATTCGTATGACCACAGAGTTGTAGATGGTGCATTAGGCGGAAGCTTTGTAAAACGCGTTGCTGAATATCTGGAAGCATTTGACGTGAATAGAGAATATTAAACATTAAATATTGAAATACAAAAACCCTGACTACTCGTCAGGGTTTTTTACTATATCGCCATCAACAATCATTGTCGATTTATTTGCAAACCTGCACTCACCTTTCTTAAAAATACTATTGTTGGTCAGGACCACTTCATAGGTATAAACGCCTTTTGGCAACTCATAAAAATACTCTTTGCTGCCTTTTTGAATTACTAATTCTTTCCGGATTTCATCACCGTCTTCGGTTTGCCGTGAGATAATAAAAGTAATTTTATCTTCCAATTTGTTTTTTATGCAGACGCTTTCCACCACAGTGCTATTGACATTTTTTGGTTTGGAACTGAAAATGGTAATTAAACCGCCAAACAGCAGTTCACCGCCTTTAATTGCATTTGAAATGTCAGATTGCGGGAATGCCATAATTGGACACAACAACAGTAACATTACTACTGATTTGAATTTGGAGCTAGCTTTACTTTTTGAGATTGGTTTCATGATAAAGTTTTTAAGATTAAGTAAAGCTGCCCATAAAATATATTTTGTTTAAAATGATAGTGTAAAGTTGGCACTCATTTAGAAAAAATCCTAAAGGAAAACTTTTCAAATTCATAATATTTCTTTTAAACTTCAAAAGAAAATTGTTAAATAAAAAAATTAATAACACTATTAATGAACAATAAAGTTTTAAATATCACGTTATTACTATAAGTGTTTCTGATATTGACACTAATAACTCAACCAACTTATTAACTAATGACAACCGGAACCAAAATTCGCCACTTCAGGGAGAAAAAAAGATTGTCTCAGGAAGAATTGGCGCACCTTGTAGGCGTTAGTCAGGTCACCATCGGAAACTGGGAACAGGGAAAAAGCATCAGGCACGAGTTTATCAGAAAATTGGCTACTGCACTTGAGGTTTCTACCGATTTTTTATTGGAAGATATCCAAAATGCTACCTTACAGGTCAAGCCAAATACTGAAATTTTCGAAAACAATTTCGAAATTACAATCAAAGAGCCCAATCATTTGTTTGAGGATTTAAACAAAAAAATGGATTTTATCATCAATAGGTTTGGTGGCGCAAAATAGTTGTGATGGTAAATCTTTCACCGGCAACTTCAACTTTTGAACACATCTTTTACGCAATAAAAATATAGTTAATTTGTAAATTATAATAGAATTTGTGTAATAATTTAAATTTCAAAAAGTGTACATTTGTTAGTAAATTAAAATTTAATCATTAACCCGTTGGGTGTAATTAAATAATTTGATTTTTAATATTGTTTATTGGTCTATCAAATATGAATTTATTGATATATTGAACCAAAGTTAATGCTGTTATTTTAGCTAAAATTCTTGTTTTAAATCCTTCAAAAGAT
>NZ_JANXTI010000096.1 GCF_025352425.1 Flavobacterium sp. | reverse complement strand
TTGATAAGTCTGAAATAAAACAACTGTCATTTTTTTGATGCCTTGTTTTGAGAAACGAGAGATTTTAAAAATTAAATAACTGAATAACAATTAGATAAAAAATAAAAATAGTCTTTTTTATTTTTTATCGGACATTAATGTAAAAAAATATATAAATATCATTTAGAAATGTTAAAAATTTAGTTTTCATTAACATTTGCCAAACAAGTCATAGCATGGGTAAAGATGTTAAAACATAAATCATACATTTACAGGAAGATAGATGTGGAATGTGGCGCCTTTATTTAGCTCACTGCTTGCGGTAATAACGCCTTTATGATTTTCAATGATTTTTTTGACAATCGCAAGCCCGATTCCGGTTCCCTCATAGGTTTCCTTCCCGTGTAACCGCTGAAACACCTCAAAGATTCTGTCGCTGTATTGCTGATCAAAACCGATACCGTTATCGGAAAAAGTGATATGGCAATATTCTGTTTCGTCAATCAGCTTTTCTGTATGCAAATCTTTTCCTTTTTTTACTTCAGATTTAATTGTTATTATGGGTTTGATATCATCATGCGAGAATTTTAGTGAATTGCTGATTAGATTGAATAACAGCTGATGGATTTGAAAAGGAACAACTGCTACTTCAGATTCAATTTTGTCAACGGAAATGATAGCATCTTTCTCCCGTATCTCTTCCCTGAAATCTTCTTTTACATCATTAATAAGCACATTAAGGTTTGTTTTTGTCAAACTTGTTTCCTGGGCGTTGCTTCTTGAATAGGCGAGTAAATCATTGATAAGTGTCTGCATTCGCTGAGCCGCGTTCTGCATACGCCTGAACTTATCTTTTCCTTTTTCGGACAGATTATCAAACTCCTTTTCAATTATCATGTTAGAGAATGTTTGTATTTTTCGGAGTGGTTCCTGTAAATCATGACTGGAAATGTAGGCAAAGGATTGTAGCTCCTTGTTCATTTTTTCCAGTTCCCGATTTTTTTGTTCCAGTATTTCTGTATTTAATTTTATTTTGTCATCTGCTTCTTTTTTAAACGTAAGGTCGTGAATTACTTTTGAAAAACCAATTATTTCATTACTATTGTTAGGTATGGCGGTAATGGTAACACTTGCCCAAAAGAGCGTTCCGTCTTTACGAACACGCCATCCTTCATGATGTAATCTCCCGTTTTTGACTGCCTTTTTCAACAAGTAGTGTGGCAAATCAGATTTCCTGTCTTCTTCCGTATAAAAAGCTGAAAAATTCTTTCCTACAATTTCTTCTGCTTTATAGCCTTGAATTTTTTCGACACCTTTATTCCAGTTTTCAACTATTCCTTCTTTACTTAAATAGAGAATGGCATAATCCTGTACTTCTTCTACCATTAAATGATAACGTTCCTCACTTTTTTGGAGTATTTCGTTTACCTGTTTGAGTTCACTGGTACGCTTGTTCACTTGTATTTCCAATTCCTTAGTGAATTCCTTATGTGTAGAAATATCTGTATTACTGCCATACCATTGGATTATTTTCCCTTCGGCATCTTTAAGGGGCAATACGCGAGTAAGAAATTGTTTGAATTTGCCATCAGCACCTTTAAGTGGGAAAACCATTTCAAAATCTTTTCCGCTGTCAATTGATTCTTTCCATTTCTCAATAACTAATGGTAATTCTTCAGGATCATGAACAGATTGCCAACCCCAACCTTCCATTTCTTCCGCAGTTTTTCCGGTATAGTCATACCATTTTTGATTGTACCAATAAATCCAGCCATCTGCATTTGCCATCCATGCAAGATTAGGGATGTTATCTGCCATAGTTCGAAAACGATCTTCGGCATTGTTCAATTTTTTTAATGTATCTACTTTTTCTGTAGATTCAAAACACGTCACAAAAACCCCCGCTGGTTTCCCAGATTCGTCATTTACCGGGCTGTAACTGAATGTCCAGTAAATATCCTCCAGTTTTCCATTGCGGTAAATAGGCAAGAGGCGGTCTTCAAACCAGCTTGCTTCACCCTCTTTCAAAGCCTTATCGATAATAGGTTTGATGTCTTTCCAGATTTCTTTCCAATAATCTTCAGCACGCCCCCCTAAAATATCAGGGTGTTTATTATCATTGCCTAGGCTAGGTCGATAAGCGTCGTTATAAAAACAGATGAGTTCAGGCCCCCAAAACAAGAACATTGGAAATTTTGAATTTAGAAGAAGACTAAGCGTTGTTCGCAGACTTTGTGGCCAGGTTGCGGGTGTTCCTAATAGATTCTTGCTCCAGTCTTTTTCGCGAATCAACTGGCCCATTAGACCTCCTCCGGCAAGAAATGGAATATCAGAAGAAATATTTGTTGGCATAAAGTTAGATTTTTTTGGGACAACTAAGTTAATAAAATAATTTCTAACTCGCAATCATTCTATCAGTCTGTTAACATAATCAGATATCCATTTACTTCAGAAAGAGAGTGACTTCGATCAGAAGGATATCGACTCCCATGACAAGGATATTGATTCCCATCAGAAGGATATTGACTGCCATGAGACGATTACTGAACACAATCAAAAGAATAATAATGGAATGTTTATATTTACATTATAAAACCATTATCAATTACAACAATGAGCTACTATAAAATACTCAATTTAGAACATTACTTCAAGATGTATAAGAAATCTGTCCGTGAGCCAAGAAAGTTCTGGGACAAGATTGCCGAAGAGAACTTTACCTGGTATCAAAAATGGGAGAAGGTTTTTGAAGTAAATTTTCAGGAAGCAAATTTCAAATGGTTTGTAAATGCCAAAGTTAATATCACTAAAAACTGTATCGACAGGCATTTAGCAAGACGCGGTGATAAAACTGCTATTATTTTTGAACCTAATAATCCTGAGGAAAAAGCACTTCACATTACCTATAACGAACTTTATGAAAGGGTTGCCCGAATGGCAAATGTGTTTCGGAAACAAGGTGTTCAAAAAGGAGACAGGGTTTGTATTTATTTGCCAATGATTCCCGAATTGGCGATTGCTACTCTGGCCTGCGCCCGAATTGGGGCTGTACATTCAGTTGTGTTTGCAGGGTTTTCTGCTGCTGCAGTGGCAGCCCGAATTAACGATTGTGAATGTAAAATGATCATTACTTCCGACGGAAGTTATCGCGGAAACAAATCGATTGACTTAAAAGGGATTGTAGACGAAGCTTTGGAGAAAACTCCGTGTGTGGAAAAAGTATTGGTTGTTAAAAGAACGAATAGCCAAGTTACTATGAAAGAGGGAAGAGATCTTTGGTTACAACCGTTACTTGATGCAGCCACCCCCAACAATGTTGCCGAAATCATGGACGCTGAAGATCCGTTATTCATACTATACACCTCGGGTTCCACCGGGAAACCAAAAGGAATGGTACATACCACAGCGGGTTATATGGTTTATACGGCCTACACTTTTAAAAATGTTTTTGCTTACGAAGAAAATGATGTTTTCTGGTGTACCGCTGACATTGGTTGGATTACCGGTCATTCTTATATTCTATACGGACCATTATTAAACGGTGCGACAACAGTAATTTTTGAAGGTGTACCTTCTTATCCCGATTACAGCCGCTTTTGGGAAGTAATCGAAAAACATAAAATCACGCAATTCTACACGGCACCAACTGCTATCAGAGCTTTGGCAAAAGAAAGTCTGGATTATGTGCAAAGATTCCCATTAAAATCGTTGAAGGTTATTGGCTCTGTTGGCGAACCAATAAATGAAGAAGCCTGGCATTGGTATAATGATCATGTGGGCGGCAAACGTTGTCCGCTGGTTGATACATGGTGGCAAACCGAAACCGGTGGAATTATGATTTCACCAATTCCTTTTGTTACACCAACAAAACCAACTTATGCTTCATTGCCCTTACCCGGTATTCAGCCTGTTTTAATGGACGAACTGCGCAACGAAATAGAAGGCAATCAGGTAACAGGAAGTTTGTGTATTAAGTTTCCATGGCCCGCAATTGCCAGAACTATTTGGGGCGATCATCAGCGCTATAAGGAAACTTATTTTACAGCTTTCCCGGGTAAATATTTTACCGGTGACGGTGCTTTGCGCGATGAAGTTGGTTACTACCGAATTACAGGCAGGGTAGATGATGTCATCATTGTTTCGGGTCATAATCTGGGAACTGCGCCAATAGAAGATGCTATTAACGAACATCCTGCCGTTTCAGAAAGCGCCATTGTAGGTTTCCCACACGATATTAAAGGAAGCGCCTTGTATGGTTTTATTATCCTGAAAGAAATAGGAGAGAGCCGAGATAAAGATAATTTGGCTAAGGAAATAAACCAATTAATATCTGACCAGATCGGTCCGATTGCTAAGCTGGATAAAATTCAATTTGTGTCTAATTTGCCCAAAACACGTTCCGGGAAAATCATGCGTAGGATATTGAGAAAGATAGCAGAAGGCGACTTTAGTAACTTTGGCGACACCTCAACCTTATTGAATCCGGAAATTGTCGATGAAATTAAAGAAGGGAAAGTATAAACTAGTAACCCGTTGGGTGTAATTATTTAAAGTAAAAATAAATTGATTAAATATTGGTCAAGATACTGAAATTCAGTATCTTGAAGTCGCAAAACAAACCAATATTCATGTCAAATATAGTTAAAAATTATTTAAGAGTTTTAGA
>NZ_JANXTI010000047.1 GCF_025352425.1 Flavobacterium sp. | reverse complement strand
AAGAAAAACAAAACAAGAAAAATCAATCGGACGATAATGAAGGTGGTGATTTCTAAAAAAAAAGTTTCTGAATAAATCAGAAACCTTTTTTAATAAACGAAATAGTCTAAATCTAGACTGATTGTTCAGTAGCTTTTTTTGCCTTTCTTTCTTGCCATAACTCTCTAACTCCACCGAAAATCCAATACGGAACAATAAAAGTGATTAGAAACATCATCAGCCAAAAACCAATGGTTAAGATAGTTAAGAACGCTAAAAAACCTAAATATTGAGAAAATTCAAACATGGTTGAAATATTTTTTTGAATTATACGCAAATGTAAGCGGAATATTTAAGCTGTGCAAAAACAAAATCAATTTTTATTAAATAGTTTTTATGCGTAATTTTGAGCAGAATTTTCAGAAGCTGTTTCCCGCTTTCCGTTGCAATCTGTCATTGCGAGGAACGAAGCAATCTTATCATGATTGTCTTTCGCAATGTCAGGATTTCCACTACTATCGGGGCTAGATAATATAAACAACAAACAAATCATAACCAATGGAATATAGAATAGAAAAAGACACGATGGGCGAAGTTCAAGTCCCTGCCGATAAATATTGGGGAGCACAAACCGAACGTTCCAGAAATAATTTTAAAATTGGTCCATCAGCATCAATGCCAAAAGAAATCATTGAAGGATTCGCTTATCTGAAAAAGGCTGCAGCTTATGCCAATTGTGATCTGGGCGTTTTGTCAATCGAAAAACGCGATGCCATAGCAGCCGTTTGCGACGAAATCTTAGCAGAAAAATTAACTGATGAATTTCCTTTGGTTATCTGGCAAACCGGTTCCGGAACGCAAAGCAATATGAATGTCAATGAAGTTATTGCCAATCGAGCGCAGGTTTTAGCCGGATTTAAAATTGGCGAAGGCGAACAACTTATAAAAGCCAATGACGATGTGAACAAGTCACAATCATCAAACGATACGTTCCCAACAGGAATGCACATTGCCTGCTATAAAGCCGCTGTGGAAGTGACAATTCCCGGAGTTGAAAAACTTCGCGATACGTTAGATGCAAAATCAAAAGAGTTCATGAACGTGGTTAAAATCGGAAGAACCCATTTAATGGACGCAACACCATTGACATTAGGTCAGGAAATTTCGGGTTATGTTGCCCAATTAAACTACGGAATCAAAGCATTAAAAAATACACTTTCACATTTATCCGAAGTTGCCCTTGGCGGAACTGCCGTTGGAACCGGATTGAATACGCCGGCAGGTTATGATGTAAAAGTAGCGGAATACATTGCTAAATTTACAGGGCATCCTTTTGTCACTGCTCCAAATAAGTTCGAAGCTTTGGCTTCACATGATGCAATTGTTGAAGCTCACGGTGCTTTGAAACAATTAGCCGTTTCTTTGAATAAAATTGCGAATGATATCAGAATGTTAGCTTCTGGTCCGCGCTCCGGAATTGGCGAAATCCTAATTCCAGAAAACGAACCGGGTTCTTCAATTATGCCAGGCAAAGTAAATCCAACCCAATGCGAAGCCTTGACTATGGTTTGTGCCCAGGTTATGGGTAACGATGTTGCTATTTCCGTTGGTGGCATGCAAGGTCATTATGAATTGAATGTTTTCAAACCTGTAATGGCAGCTAACTTTTTGCAATCGGCGCGTTTACTGGGTGACGCCTGTATTTCGTTTGAAGAACATTGTGCGAGCGGTATAGAACCAAATCATACACGTATTAAGGAATTGGTTGATAATTCATTAATGCTTGTAACGGCGCTGAACACTAAAATTGGGTATTACAAATCGGCTGAAATTGCGCAAACAGCGCATAAAAACGGAACAACTTTGAAAGAAGAAGCTGTTCGATTGGGATATGTTTCTGCTGAAGATTTTGATGTTTGGGTAAAACCTGAGGATATGGTTGGGAGTTTGAAATAATCCAATCATCTATTAATAAATAAAAAAAATCCCGATTTACATCGGGATTTTTCGATCTGTCAAAATCAAACAAAACAATAATCAAACTATTTTTTCTTCATAAACATATTGGTGTAGTATTTTTTTCCGGTTGTTTCATCAACTGTTACGGACATACCCAAATGAGTGTAATCACCTTCGATGTTGGCTTTGTGAGCCGGGCTGTTTAACCAGGCACTCATCG
>NZ_JANXTI010000046.1 GCF_025352425.1 Flavobacterium sp. | reverse complement strand
TCTAAAACTCTAAAATAATTTTTTACTATATTTGACATAGATATTGGTTTGTTTGGCGACATCAAGATACTGAATTTCAGTATCTTGACCAATATCTAATCAATTTATTTTACTTCAAATAATTACACCCAACGGGTTAATAGTATGCAACAACAATTAAAAGAAATCCGTGAGCAACAAAAAGCTTCATGGAACAAATTTTCTCCGGGATGGAAAAAATGGGACGACCTGATGATGGATTTTCTACAGCCAATGGGCGATGAAATTATTAAACTATTAAGGTTAAAAGATACCGATAACGTTTTGGACATTGCCGCCGGTACAGGCGAGCCCGGATTGACTATTGCAAAAATTGTTGCCAATGGCAAAGTGGTAATCACCGATTTATCAGATGATATGCTCGAAATAGCACGTGAAAATGCGACACTTAAAGACATAAAGAATATTGAAACTCAAGCTTGTGATGTTTGTGAATTGCCTTTTTCAGATAATACATTTGATGCCATAAGTTGTCGATTTGGTTTTATGTTTTTCCCCGATATGCTTCTTGCTGCCAAGGAAATGCAACGTGTTTTGAAACCCGGAGGAAGAATAGCTACTGCTGTTTGGAATGGACCAGAAAAAAACTTTTGGGTAACCGCAGCAATGGGAACAATAAATAGAAATATGGAATTACCACCACCACCGCTAGGGTCTCCGGGAATGTTTCGTTGTGCCAAAGACAATCTTATTGTAGATTTATTTCAACAAGCCGGATTTGTCAATGTCTCTCAACGTGAAGTTACAGGAAAACTAAAATGCACCACCACAGATGTTTATTGGAATATGATGACCGAAGTCGCCGCACCAATTGTTTCCGCACTGAGTAAAGCAGACGATGCAATGAAAGAAAAAATCAAAAAAGAAGTATATCAACTCGTAAATGAAAAATATCCTGATGGGAATGTCCAAATTGATTCAAGTGCAATAGTCATTTTTGGTGATAAAGCTTGACTTAAATCAATAAAAATAAATTCAGTATTAATTAAAATAAGAAGTTATGCCAAAGTATGTTATTGAAAGAGAAATTCCGGGAGCAGGCGATTTAACTCCAGAGCAACTAAAAGGAATTTCACAAACCTCTTGTGGAGTTTTAAGTAAATTAGGACCACAAATCCAATGGGTGGAAAGCTTTGTTACAGATGACAAGATTTATTGTGTTTACATTGCACCCAATGAACAACTAATAAAAGAGCATGCCAGCCAAGGCGGATTTCCTGCCAATAGCATTTCTGAAGTCAAGGCAATAATTAATCCGGTTACTGCCGAATAATGCTAAAACCGAAACTGTTTCAAGAAATAGTTTCGGTTTTTATTAATCCAAAAAAGGGTTGACACTAGACTAACTTATTAACAAGAATATAGTTCATAAATAAAATTGCTTGTTAATGTGTCAAATAATTAATTTGTTAAATTTGAAACTGATACAAATAAAATCAATATTAATCATTTCCCCTTTTGATTAGATTTTATAAGGCTATGTCACCTCAACTGTAACATTATGAATGAAAAAAATCTTTTCAAATCGGCTATTTTAGCTTTAGTTATTGTAGTCACTGTTGTCTTAAGCTTTGAAATTTATTTACGAAACAAAGGCGTTATTATAGATTATGATGATGGTCCGCCGCTTTGGTCCGATAAACGAGCAATGGTCTATGAACCATCGGATAAAGCTATCGTTTTTATTGGTTCGTCCCGCATCAAGTATGATCTTGACCAAGCTACATGGAAGAGTTTAACCAATGTTCATCCGATACAATTAGCTATTGAAGGAAGTTGTCCACGGCCTATTCTGGAAGATTTGGCTAACGACCCAAATTTTAAAGGTAAGTTAGTTATTGATGTTACCGAAGGATTGTTTTTCTCTATGGCACCGCCACATATGGAAACAGCTATTAAAGATATAAAATACTATCATGACCGAACTCCCGCACAACGTACAAGTTTTGAATTAAACAAAATCTTTGAATCGCAGTTTGTGTTTTTAAATAAGAATTATTTCTCGTTAAATGCACAACTTGATGGATTAGGAATACAAAGCAGGCCCGGAGTTTTTGTAATGCCTTATTTCCCGAGAAATTTTTCAATGGTTACTTTTGGAAGACAACACTACATGACAGAAGAGTTTGTAGCAAACACTGCTGAACGTAATCAGGTAAAAGGCAATTGGGTTTTCTTTGCCAAGATGGCGATGAGCGCACCACCAACGCCACCGCAAGTCTATGATGCAATCTTTAAATCTGTGAAAGAAAATATAAATAAAATAAAAGCAAGAGGTGGAGAAGTAGTATTTGTGAGAACGCCATCGAGTGGAGATTATTATAAAAGAGAAGGTATGGGTTTTCCTAGGGTTAAGTATTGGGAAAGATTGCTAGAACAAACAGATTGCCCGGGAATACATTTTATGGATTATCCGGCTATGAATCATTTTGATTGTCCTGAATTTTCGCATTTGAAAGTTTCAGATGCTAAAATCTTTACCAAAGCATTTTTTAATGAATTGAGTAAACAAAAAGGCTTTACCGATTTGCAATCCAATAATCCACAAACTAACTAACCCAAGCAATTATGGTATTCAATTCCTATACATTCGTCGCTTTCTTTATACTGATACTTTTTCTGCACAACTTACCAATTCCCTGGAAAACAAAAAAAATAAACTTACTGTTGGCCAGTTATATTTTCTATGCTGCTTGGAACCCGCCGTTTATCTTGCTATTATGGATGTCCACCATTATTGATTTTTATGTCGGTAGAGCGTTATACACTCAGGAGAATCCACATAAAAAGAAACTACTACTTGTTATTAGTTTGATTGGTAACTTGGGAATGCTTTGTTTCTTCAAGTATGGCACTTTCTTATTAGACAACTTTGTCGCATTAAGCCATGTGGTCGGATTTGATTTTAATCCGGCTAAACCAAATATTATTCTTCCGGCAGGAATTTCGTTTTATACGTTCACAACTTTGTGTTATACAATTGATATGTATAAAAAAGAAAGCAAACCCGTTAAATCAATATTGGATTTTTCTTTGTTTGTGACTTTCTTTCCCCACTTAGTTGCAGGTCCAATTGTTAGGCCGCCACAATTAGTGCCTCAGTTTGAAAGTCCAAGAGTAGCTTCGCGCAAGCAAATGATGGATGGTTTACTGCTACTGACTTTAGGGTTGTTTATGAAAGTAGTTCTGGCAGATGGTATGTTGTCGTCTACTGCGGATTCTGTTTTTGACAGCCACGATAAGTTACCAATGTTAGATGCCTGGATAGGTGTTTTTGCCTTTTCCGGTCAAATTTTTCTAGACTTTGCCGGTTATTCTACTTGCGCTATTGGCGTGGCACTTTGTCTTGGATTTGTATTGCCCCAAAACTTTAATTATCCTTATGCAGCTATTGGGTTTACAGACTTTTGGCGTCGTTGGCACATTACTTTATCCAGTTGGTTAAGAGATTACCTCTACATTCCTTTAGGAGGAAGTCGTAACGGGAAAGCCAAAATGTATTTTGCTTTAATGATGACGATGCTATTAGGCGGCTTATGGCACGGAGCCAATTGGACTTTTGTGGCGTGGGGCGGATTACACGGTTTGTATCTTTGGGTGGAAAAATTCTTTAAAGATAGGAGACGGGTGAAGCCTGAAAGCAATGTAACAACTAATTCGCTAACCAACTTTTGGTATGCAATACTAACGTTTATGTTGGTCAATATTACTTGGGTATTCTTCCGCTCAAAAACGTTTGTAAGCTCATGGGCAATACTACAGTCTATGTTTGGTATGGCAGATGGCAAACCTCTGTTAACCACTTTAGCCATTTTGAAAGTTGCCATTATCATTCCGCTTATAGTGATGTTTCATTGGTTTTTACGGAATACCAAAATACTGGAAGTTGCTTACAAACTTTCGTGGGTTTGGTTAAGCATTGTATGGTCGGTGATGTTGCTGTTACTTATTTGGGCGCAGGAAAGTGGCAGTTCGTTTATCTATTTTCAGTTTTAGAAAGTTTTTGGTATACAAATCCTTGGTGAATATAGCCGTTACCACTTCCGTAAATACAAGCTTTTTTAGATAGTTGAAATATTTCACATTGTTTCCTGCTGCAATGATGCTGTTATATTCGGCATCGATAAACTTTTCTTAAATTGGAAATAAACATATTTACCGTTTTTAAAATCTTAATATTCCGGTAACACATAATCTAAATCGACGTGAAGTTCGGTTTGATTATCTCGGTGTGCAAAAAAAATCCTGCTACCGACATATTTCTAAAAATAAAAAAACTCATCGTATTCTCGTCTGGTTGATAGGAAAATCCAGGAAATAGGTTAATCCATCTAAACTTGATGATAGAATTCATCATCATCGAAAGCACTATAATAATGGAAGCAACATAACCAATTCATTGCAAAAATCTATTCCCATACAACTTTTATTCGAGGTGTAAAAGTACTTTAATTTTTGCTAAAGAATATTTTATTGAGAATAATGACTCTTTAAAAAGTCATTACAAAAGCGTTACCTATTTCAGTTTATATAAGTAGTAAGGAAGAATAAATTATTTAAATATGTTCATTTTCTCATTATATATAGGACTTTGTATGCCTAAAAAATTTAAAACACTATGGAACACATAGTTCTGAGACAATATTTTATTAGGTTTGAGTTGTTTTGTACTATCAGATACCCAAACGATAAAAGGAATCTCATATTGTTCTTTAGGAGCAATACTCATAGGCAACCCATGCATATACAGATTGTTTTCTCCCAACGATTCTCCATGATCTGAAACAAAAATCATGGCACTATTATACTCTTTCAATTGTTTTAAATTTTCAATTACTTTAGACAAAATGTAATCCGTATAAACAATAGTATTGTCATAAGCATTGATTAGTTCTGTTTGAGAACATTTTCCTAATTCAACACTATTACAAACTGGTTTGAAAGTCTCAAATTGAGGTGGATATTTTTTACTATAGGTAGGTCCGTGACTTGTACTGGTATGCAATACTATCAATATTTTATTTTTTTTACTGGCTAGTATTTGCTCTTTTAGTCCTGTCAAAAGAATTTCATCGTAATCACATCCTTCACCTTTACAATTTGGCATTAAAACCTCTCGTTTTTGATAATTTTTTATATGAACTGGCGGTTCTCCCCAGTTTGTGGTTCTCCAAATAACTTCTACATTATTTCTGTATAAATAATTAGGCAAAATTTCATATAAATCATCCGTGTTTTTATGTTCTAAAATACCTTTTACACCTGCCGTAGTGTAAGTAGCACAAGAGTTAGCATTAAAATGAAATAAATTAGGTGTTTTGGAAAGTAGTGGATTGGTGTTTTTCTTATATCCGTACAAAGAAAAATTTTGGCTTCTTGCCGATTCACCAATGACTAAAACGACAACCGATTTCTTATTATCTTTTATTGTAGCATTTGGTAATAAAATCTCTTTTTCATTTTTTTTGTATTGATGAACATAAAAAAGTGAAATATTTACGGTATAAGACCAAGGCATAGCAAGCCCGCCTAATGTTTTTGAATTTTTATCAATCCACAACACATTGGTAGCATTCGCAAATACTAAAGTCAGAATAAATAAAAGGGTAAGCGAAATGGTGATTAAAAACTTCTTCCATGTTACACTTATTATTTTAGCTTTAATGATAAAAATGCTGGGAATAACTCCAAACAGAATGATGTATACAATTAATTTTATGGAAAAAAAACTGCTAGCTTCTTCATATTTGGTATTGAGTACATTACCAATCATACTTTCGTCTATTATAACACTATACGTATTGATAAAGTAAACCGCAATTGAATTGACAATAAAGAATAAGACCAGTAAAAATTTTCCAACAAAACGAGACAGGAAAAAAATCAGGTAAAAAACAAAAGCATTTAAAACCAACATTAGAATCATTAAACTAATAATAAGAACAATGCCGTTTAAACTTTTATAATCAACGTTATTAAAGACAAAGTTGAAAAATGGGAGATGAAAGAATAAAAAATTGAGAGAACTCAATAGTAAAACAAAATGAGTTATTTTAAAATTATTTTTTAGCGTAAACATATATTATCTTATAAAGTGAGACAATTAAACTAATTAAAGACAAATAAAATATGATTAGATTTTCATTAATTATCTTATTTATTAAAACAATACAACAAATCAGAAACAATAAAATAAAAATAGGATAGTATTTTTCATTGTTAATCCAAGACCAAATTTTATATTTTCGACTGATAAAAATACCTGTAAGCCCGCATATATATCCAATAATGCTGCCTGTAATAACATCAAGAGGATGATGTGCTCCAACACCTACTCTTGTAAACACAAGGATTAATCCTGCGATGATTATTAAAAAACTCCATAAAATTTTATAGTTCAGCTTTTTGGGCATAAAGGCAAACAGCAAAACGGTAAGTATTGTAAAAACTGTAATGGAATGTCCTGATGGTAAACTGCTAAATCCGGGTAATGTTTTTCCAATAATAACAAAACTGTTTCTATCAAACGCTTCAGCAGGTCTTGGCACATGAAACAGGTCTTTTAGTACACGTGAAAATATAGCTGAAACAAGGGAGGCTGATAGTAATGACTCCCATATTTTAGGAGCATACACTATAAAAATGGTTAAGAATGATAAAAAAATTAAGGCATCTCCAAGTTGAGTAAGGTTATATATTGTATTTGGAAATTGCGATAATTTTGAATTAAGAAAATAGAAATAATTCTTTTGAATTTGTATATATTTATCAACAGACAAAGCGTTTTGACTATAGAGAAACAAAACAATTGTAATTAAAAAAGATAGGGGTAAAAAAAATAGAGATGGTTTGATTTTCGAATAATTATCAATAACATTTGTGTTCATTATGTTTTTTGCTTCAAGATTTGCATTTCTAAATTTATTTAACATATACTGATATTTTTTTTCTATTCTAATTGGGTTCTTTGACGATTTACATGTTAAAATATTACACCACTTTATCATGCTAGATCTTTTGGTGACTTATAGAAAGTTTTTTCATAACCGACGAGCGAAATTATGAAAAAGAAACGAACAATTTACCGAAAAACCAGCCATGAGGTTTAGCATCTGTTGGCGGCTTGATATATAGGCGAAGTTTTCCAATTTATGTTAAACAATTTTTTTTACAAATTAACTAAATTTCAGATTCGCCGGTATTCGTTTTTGTTTAATTTAATCGATAATTAATATTTGATTAAATAAAACAAATGCCATTGGTAGCATTTTAATTTTCAATTATCTTTATCAACACGAAAATGAAACCTTGAAATGAAGCATATTTTAATAGTAGAAGATGAAGAAGGGATTGTTCAATTCTTAAAGCAAGGATTAGAAGAAGAGAACTATCAAATTTCCACCGCTAATAATGGTTTAGATGGTTTGAAACTTATTCAAAACGAAAAATTTGATTTAGTGCTTTTAGATTGGATGCTTCCACAAATGACAGGATTGCAAGTTTGCCAAAACATAAGAGAAACCAACACAACAATCCCAATTATATTTTTGACGGCAAAAGATACCGTTCAGGAAACCGTTGAAGGTTTAAAGACCGGAGCAAACGATTACATCAAAAAACCGTTCAGTTTCGACGAATTGGTAGAACGCATTAAAGTGCAGCTTCGCGATAAAATTGAACAAGAGTTCTTAACATTGGGAACTATTGAGATGAATGTTCAAAATCGGTCCGTTAAAGTTGGTAACAGGGAAGTTTTCTTAAGGCCAAAGGAATTTGAATTTTTGGCTTATTTAATTAAAAACAAAGGGCATGTTTGCACAAGGTCCCAAATTACCAAGGATGTATGGAACATTAATTTTGAATATGATACTGGTGTTATTGATGTATCGATGAATTCAATCAGAAAAAAACTAAACCTGAAAGTTGAAGAAGATTATATTAGGACGATTCGTGGTTTAGGTTATATTGCTAACGATTAACTAACATGCAACAACTTTCTTTTAAAAACAGAATAGCATCTAACTATATTATTACCACCGCATTATTGATTTTTGTGGTGTTCTTTGTTATTTATGCCATAGTAAGATTTAGTGTTTATATAAAAGTAAACAATGATATCAAAACCGAAGTCACAAAGCATTTAAAGGAGATTGAAGTCAAAGAAAACTGTGTACTGTTGATAAGGGAAAAGCAATGGAAAAAAATACAGTTTAACAAAGTAGATATCAGTCCAGCTTTTATACAATTTGTAGACGAGTTGGGTGCGCTTGTCGATAAATCCCCGAATCTTAAACAGAAAAAATTAAATTATTATCCTGAAGCTGTGAACAATGTCCTGTTTGATGCGAAGTTAGAAAAAACTGCAGTCAGACAAATACAAGTTCCTTTATATCAAAACACTAAAATTATAGGTTTTATGATTATTGCCATGTCTTTGGAAGATTCAATCATGGTATTAAACAATCTTTTTATTATATTAGTAGTTGCCTATCCCTTAATTCTTTTAGTATTATTTCTCATCGCCCGATTCATTGTGGGAAGAAGTATTAAGCCCATTAGTGCCATTATTCAAACGTCAAATATCATAACTAAAGATAATTTAAAGTCTAGAATCCCTTTGCCAATCAATAAAGATGAGCTGCATTTGCTTTCTAATACGATAAACAATTTATTAGACAGGGTCGAAAATACTTTAGAACGTGAAAAACAATTTACTTCAGATGCATCGCATGAACTCAGAACGCCTTTAGCTGTAATCAAGGGTACGTTGGAAGTTCTGGTAAGAAAACCCCGCAGTCAGGAAGAATACAAAGAGAAAATAGATTTCTGTGTTAACGAAGTAAACCGGTTGAACCAGTTAGTTGATGAATTGCTTTTACTGGCACGATTTGAAAATCAGAGGCAATCCTTAAAAATAGAAAAAGTTTCGCTCAATGCGCTGTTCCTGGATGTTGTTTCTAGAAATTCAACTATTATAAAAGAAAAGAAACTCGAATGTGAAGCACAGTTCTCTAAAGATTTTTACGTAAAGACAGATTCGTATCTGTTTTCACTCATTCTCAACAATATTTTGACGAATGCCATAAAGTATTCTAAGGTCAAAGGTGTGATTGACTTTGATATTATAGAAACAAATAACACTACGGTTTTTACGATTTCTGACAGCGGAATTGGAATCGCAGCCGAAGATCTGGAAAAAATATTTGATCAGTTCTACAGATCTAAAGCAAATGAGCACCCGGAGATTAAAGGAACGGGGTTGGGGCTATCCATTGTAAAACGATTGTGCTTATTGCTTCAAATTGACTTGGAAATAAAAAGTAAAGAAAATATGGGAACCAAAGTAATACTTACCTTTACAAATAAACCTAATACGAAAACTTATGAATGACGCACACCTGCACTTAGTTTTTAATCATTTTCCGATTATCGGGACGATTTTTGGTTTTGGAGTTTTAGCCGCCGGATTAATTTTGAAAAATAATACTGTTAAAAACGTCGCGTATTGTTTGTTTATAGTCACAGCAATTTTTGCTTATGCAAGTATTTCAACTGGCGCGGGTGCCGCCGGAGTAGTAAAAGGAATGGGTGATATCACAAAACCAATGATTCACAAACATGCAGAAATTGCGGAAAAGTTAGCCTTTATTTTGTATTCGTTAGCCGTACTTTCAATAATTGGCTTGTATGTTGACATTAAAAAACTTGGAATAGCTAAGTGGATTGCTTTTCTTGCGTTGTTCATTGCCGCCGTTGCCGGTTACATTTCCAAAGAAGTCGGAACAAGCGGAGGCGAAATCCGTCATACAGAAATTAGATCAGGCGGGCAGAGATGTTAATAACCAGGAAATGAATTAACTGCCAATTTTTTAAATATTTCCAAAGACCTAATTGTTAAATTCAGGTAGGCTTATATTATTTTTCATAAAAATGATGCCTTAAAAAAACAATTCTTCAACAAGATTTCCATTCTGCTTAAATATTGATATATTTTAAGAAAAGGCTTTGTTATAAAAATGCAAAAAAGTATTTTTACGTGGTATATGTTAAGAGTAAACTCGCAATGAGCAAAGAACAAGGCAGTGTGGCAGAAGATTTAGAATCCAAAAACATCATTGAGCCCCAACTCAATATTATTTTGACTACCGACGAAGATGATGAGCGCCCTGTTTATATTTCAGGGAATTTTAATAATTGGGTGACGCAGGATAAGAATTTTGAAATGGAGAAAGTTGGACAAGGCTTGTATCACTTCAAATTTGAACATGATTTTGTCTATCCTGAAGAGCTTTTATACAAGTTCACGCGTGGCGATTGGAGCGAAGTAGAGATTGATAAATACGGCAACCGAACCGAAAATCGATCCTGTAACAAACACAAGGGTGTTCACAAAGAACATGTTGCCAAGTGGCGCCACAACTGGCTGCCGTTCAAATCAAAATTTTTGCCCAAGGTCAAATTGATTTCAGAAGAATTTGAAATTCCACAGTTAAATAAAACCCGCAGGGTTTGGGCTTTGTTACCTCATGATTATGACAAATCAACCGAGAGTTATCCCGTTCTGTATTTACAGGATGCGCAGAATTTGTTTAACGAAAAAGCCAAATATGGCAATTGGGAAATCGATAAAAAACTAGCCGTAATGGCAGAATACAATATTGGAAAAATCATTATTGTTGCCGTTGAACACGCAGAAAAAGAGCGAATCAAAGAATACAATGTGGGCAATACGGTTCTCGGAAACGGCCAGGGAAAAAAATACATTCGCTTTTTAACCGAAACATTAAAACCATTTATTGATTCAAACTTCAGAACCAAAACTAATCGGGAAAATACGGGAATAGGAGGAAGTTCGATGGGAGGATTGGTCAGCATTTTTTCCGGAATTATGTATCCCGAAGTATTTGGAAAACTAATGATATTTTCTCCATCGTTGTGGGTTGTGCCAAAAATTAAATTATCATTTCTCGATATGGATGAACCGCAGGACACAAGGATTTATCTTTATGCCGGTGGAGATGAAAGCGCAACAATGATTGATCACGCAAAGAACTTCAGGAAACGATTGCTAAAAAAAGAAGGCTATGCCGATATCATGAAAGTACGGTTAAGTATCAATATGGAAGGCAAACACAACGAACGCTATTGGAGCGATGAATTTCCGAAAGCTATTGAGTGGCTCTATTTTAGTAACAAAGAAGATTAATTATGAAGGTAAAAAAAATACAAAACCTTGACAATTTTACGGGAACAATCCTGATTCCCGTATTGGAAACAACGGCTAAGAGCATTGTTCCTATCGAATATCATGGAGTGACGGTTTATTCGCAAGTGTTCTACGGAAAAAAAGACACACACTATTTAGTTGAAAAATACGATTGTACTCACGTGTTTATTGGCCTTGGCAAAGAACTAGATTATAAAGCACTGAAGACCATTTTCAGACGAATTGCTTCCAAACAAAAAGAAGTATTCGCCAAAAATGTCGGTTTAGTTATTCCAGATACGTTCTCTGCTAAACAAGTGGAAGCAACTGTTTCCGGATTAGTATTGGGAACTTATGATTTAGGTCATTATAAAAAGAATGAAGCCCATCCATTTATCAAAGCTGACTTTGAATTAAATTATATTTCCGATACTGATTTTGATGAAGCGCTAACTAGAGGAATCAAGATCGCGAATGCCCAACTTGAAACTTTTGCCCTGGTAGATTTGCCACCAAATAAAATCACGCCTACCTATTTAGCGAATTGGGCAAGTGAAACCGGAAAAAAATATGGTTTTGAGGTGACGGTTTTTGGCAAAGACAAGGCGACAGAAGCGGGTTTGCATTCGTTCCTTTCTGTTGGAAAAGGAAGCGCTCAGGAACCACAATTCATTATCATCGAATACAAACCCGTAAATGCAAAAAAGCATGTTGGTTTAGTTGGCAAGGGAATAACCTTTGACACGGGCGGCCTGAATATCAAAACCGCCGGAATGGTGCAAATGAAATGTGATATGGCAGGAGGTGCCGCGGTACTTGGCGCTTTACGATTGATAGCTGATTTAAAATTGCCGGTTCAGGTAACGGCAATTGTGCCCGCTTGTGAGAATTCGGTTGACGCGCTGTCATTTTTGCCGAGTGATGTTATCCAGAGTTATGCCGGGCATTCAATTGAAATAATTGATACTGACGCGGAAGGAAGGTTGATTCTTGCTGATGGCTTATCGTATTTGATTAAAAATTATAAACCTGAAACGGTGATTGATTTAGCCACTTTAACAGGAAGTGTAGTTGGAACCTTAGGTTATGAATGTGCCGGATTGTTTACGAATAATAGGGAATTATCACAAAAGCTTCAAGACGCAGGTGATGCGGTTGGCGAACGTTTATGGCAGTTGCCACTCTGGGATGCATACAAACCCGATATTGAAAGTGAAATTGCCGATGTAAAAAACTACTCAGGAAAACCGGTAGCGGGAGCGATTTCTGCCGCAAAATTTTTGGAATTTTTTACTGATAATCACACTTCCTGGGCGCATCTCGATATTGCAGGTGTGGCTTTTGGTGATGACGAATTTGCAAAAACAAAGCATGCCACCGCATACGGAGTGCATTTAATTACCAACTTTATTGAAAATTTATAGCGTATGGAAAGTGCTACTAAAAACTTTATTTGCGTTTCCAATTATTTTAAGGGAAATGATTTTTTGACGAATCTAAAAAAGCAAGGCAATCGTGTCTATCTTATAACTTCTGAAAAACTACGCGATAAACCCTGGGCTTTCGATTATATAGATGAAATCTTTTTCATGCCGGGCCAGGACATGGATTGGAATATGGAAGATTTGCTTGCGGGAGTTGGAAGTCTAATGCGTCATAAAAAGATTGACGGAATTGTGGCCTTGGATGATTTTGATGTGGAAAAAGCAGCGTATCTCAGGGAAAACCTTAGGATTGATGGAATGGGGCAGACGACAGGAAGATATTTTCGCGACAAACTTGCCATGCGAATGAAAGCCAAAGATGCAGGAATTCCGATTCCGACGTTTAGTTCCTTATTTAACGATGAAGAAATTAATCAGTTTGCAGATAACGTTTCACCGCCATGGGTTTTAAAACCGCGTTCAGAAGCTTCGGCTTCGGGCATTATAAAAGTACATTCTAAAGAAGAATTGTGGCAAAAAATCCATGAATTGGGAGATACTAATCGGCTGAAATATCTTGTAGAACAATTCAAACCCGGAGCAGTTTATCATTGTGATGGCCTAAATTGGAAGGGAAAAACATTGTTTTCAATTACTTCGCAATATTTAGCGACGCCAATGGAAATCTCGCAGGGTGGCGGAATTTTCAGAAGTGCCAATATTCCATATGATTCCAAAGATGATAAGGAAATCAAGAAAGTAAACCAACAAGTATTGAAAGCTTTCGGAATGATGCATGGTGCTAATCATACGGAGTTTATCAAATGTGATGATGATGGCAAAATCTATTTTCTGGAAACAGCGTCCCGCGTTGGTGGCGCTCATCTTGCGGAAATGGTCGATGCCGCATCAGGTGTAAATCTGTGGGGAGAATGGGCAAAAATTGAGGATTGTTTGGCTAAAGCAAAAGACTATAAATTACCAATCATCAGGAAAGAATATGCAGGTATTGTACTTACACTTTCAAAATTTGAACATCCTGATTTATCAGGGTTTGATGACGCAGAAGTTTGTTTCCGTGTTCCCCTGGATCATCATGCGGGATTAATTGTAAAATGTGATTCCCATTCAAAAGTCCGGGAACTGCTTGATGATTATGCTGAACGATTAATTAGGGATTTTGCCAGTGTTGCCAAGCAGGAAGCTGTGAAAAAGCTGCATTAAGAAGATTGTGGCAAATAAAATCTATAACAAACTTAACTTTCATTCCCACACTTTCTGTATTTGGAAAGAAGTGTTATTTAGTGAAATTAAAGACTTAAAAGTAAACTATAAAAGTCAGTCCGGAAGCAAGTATATCTTTACTTCTGAAGGTTTGTATCGGATTTCAAATCATTGGGGAAGGGTTGCGAATTGCCATTGGCGTTTAATTCCGTTAGCGCAGTTTAAAAGTCAGCTTAACATCGTAGGGTTTGCCAACTGGACGGATTTTTACTCTAATGATGACACTTCGAAGTTGTTTTTTATTAAAGTCGATTTTGAAAGCGGCGAAGTCAATTTCCATCACAAACAAAGTTTGGAAGATCAGGAAAAAGTAGTCTTTCGGAATGCTAAAGAAACTGCCAAAACAATACAAATCATCAAACAGGTTTTGACGGAATACAATTGGGCGAAGTATTTACAATATGATAATCTGGAAGTTTTGAGAAAAGAAATTGTGAATGAATTGATGAATTCTGAGAAGAGCTTTTTAGAGATTAAGAAGCAGTATTTATAATATTATCGCTCAAACATTCCCACAGTTCCTCCAACCCAGTCTTTATCTTTATTGAATTTAACGCCTATCATTTCACCGCGGCTCAAACGAACCAAATTAGTCACCAGAATAGGAGATGGTGCGTCTTTTTTCCAAACGGCAAGTAAGCGAACCTCGGCTTTAACTTTGCCATCCGGAGATTGAATAACCGGTTTATAGTTTACCTTTTTCTGAAGGATGTATAAGTCTTTTTCTTTCACAGCTTCAATATCTTCTTTTTTGACATGGAAAATAACGCCACTTCCTGAGAAAGAAAAAAGCGGTTTCAGGACATAATTTTCCAAATCAGTTGGAATTTCCTTTAAGTCCGAAAGTAACGTAGTTTCTATAAAATATTTCCCTTTCAAATAAGGTAAAATAAATTTACTGATTCTGAAAAACCAATTCGGATGCCCAGCCCATTCAACATCAACATCTGAGGAAAAATCAAAGTTTAGTTTTAAATCGGTACGCAAATCAAGTTCGTCGAAAATTACACGGTTATAGATTCGCTTTACCAAAACTTCGTCGCCATTATCGTTTTTATAAAAAAGCTGTTTCCCTTTTTGATACAAATCAGTTACACAAACTATCGGAATGCCAATATCTCTATGACAGTAATAAAAGTCGATCTTAGTGTTTTGTTTTTCGGGTTCCACTTCCAACAAAATCACATTTTCTTTTGGATGATTGTTGCAAATCACTTCTTCGATTAATGCCAAATAGCTTTCCTGAGTTAAACCGTTTAAAAAAGGAGTCAGTTCAGAGAGAAAAGGGTAGTGGTTGACAAACTTCTCCGACAAATGATTCTGAAAATTAAACAAAGATGGAAATCCCTGCACTTCAATCAGTTTGGGAATAATTTCGCCATCTTCTTCACAAATTCCAAAATCTATCGCTAGAAATGTCGTGTGATTATCTTCGTTAGGAACTTTTCTGTTGAGGTCCAGTGCTCTATTGGTAAGCGTTTTGAAGTCTTCCCGCTGAATGAAATCAATCACCTGCCGGCAGCCCTCAAGCAATTGTTCTTTCAATTCATTCGGAATAAAAAAAGGAGTTTCCCCAATACGAAAGGTTACCGCGTAATCAAAATCAGAAGTGATGTCCTTAATAAAAGCATCGTATTTTTCAGTAGAAAAATTTTGGTTGAAAAGACTTCTGTATTTTGGATTCATTTTTCAAGGATTAAGATACTAATTTGATAATATCTTCTTAGTTTTAATCAAATCATTAATTGCAATTCGCAGGAAGTTCGGAATAATGGTTTCGTTTGTTTTGTAGATTTTATCTTCGTCCAACAAATCCTCCAACATATCCCGGAACCTTGATTTGCCTTTCATGGCGATGATTTTTTCCCGTCTTTCAGCATTTTTTAGATTGGCAATAAAACTTAAAGCATCAGCTTCAGGGTGGAATTGCAATCCAACAAATTGTTCCGTAAATCGAACTCCCATAATGGCGCGTTCATATTCCCTATAGGTTCTGATTTTTTCCAGGGCTATTATTTGCGCCCCTTTTTTCTTGAAAATACTCAATTTCGGCTGTACAACCTGATAATCACGACTATCAATGGCGTAGAATGGACTTTGTAATCCTTCTAAAATTGGGTCGGTTAATCCTTCTTCGGTTTTGTGAATGGTCATAACGCCAAATGAAGTAGATTTTCTTTTTGTTATTTCGGCTAAGCCAAAGTGATAGCAAGCCATTTGAAACGAATGACAAATAAATAAAACATGCTTTTTTACTTTCTGTTCTTTATTCCAGTTCGCCAATTGATCAATAAAATCATAGTATTTTAAATCCCAGTTGCCGTCGCCTTCCAAAGGGTTTCCAGGCCCACCGGTAGAAATATAAATATCGAATTTTTCTATGTTTGGAAATTCACTTTTTCCACGGATATCAAATAGCTGAAAGGTCACAATTTGGTTAAACCTATTGATAATATCAATGATACAACGCATTCCCTGATTAGGTTCTCCGTTGTACATATCTAAAACTGCGATGCGAATTTGCTGGCTCATTTTTTATGATTTGGTTTGCAAATATAACTTTTTCAATTATAATCCTCTTGTAAATTCACTTGTAATCATATCAACAACTTTTGTCAAATCCTGGGTTTGTTCAAAAACTGCCAATTGCTTGTCAGCACCGGTTCCATCTTTCATCATCGTATGAACATAATTAATTTGGTCTCGGCTTCCCAACTCATCTACAACATCATCAATAAACTCCAATAACTCGATGATTAGGCATTTGGTTTCAACTTCTTTCTGTAATCCAAAATCAATCATATGATTGTCGATTCCGTAACGCGCGGCGCGGAATTTATTTTCCTTGATTAAGGCAATTCTATAAATGTTAAAGCTGGTGTTGGCAACGGTCAATTTATATAGCTTCGCAACAATTGCCTGAATGATGGCAACAATGCACATTGCTTCATCGACGGTCAAACTCATATCACAAATGCGGAATTCGATGGTATCATAAAACGGATGCAGGCGTAAATCCCACCAAATTTTCTTTGGATTATCAATACAATTGGTTTTTACCAAAGTTTCCAGATAGTTATCGTAGGAGGCAACCTGATCAAAATATTCGGGCAAACCAGTCCTCGGGAATTTGTCAAAGACTTTCGTCCTAAACGATTTATAACCCGTATTTCTGCCTTCCCAAAAGGGTGAATTTGTAGATAGAGCAAAAATATGTGGCAGGAAATAACACGCCTGATTCATTAATTGCAAACCGATTTCCCGATTTTCAATCCCAACATGGCAGTGCATTCCGAATATTAAATTGGAGCGCGCGGCATCCTGTAATTCGTTTACGATATGGTGATAACGCGGGTCATCAGTTATTGGTTGATCCTGCCAGCGGGAAAACGGATGTGTTCCGGCTCCGCCAACGACTAAGTTTTGTTTGGCCGCCAATTCAACAATCTTGCTGCGCAGAAATCGGAGTTCGTCTTTCGCTTCGGTAACATTTTTACAGATATTGGTTCCGACTTCAACTACAGATTGGTGCATTTCGGCTTTTACCTGTTCATTTAAAATTATTTTAGCGCCATCTACAATTTTGGATAAATGCGAACGTAAATCCCTTGTTTCCGGATCTATAATCTGGTATTCTTCTTCTACACCAAGTGTAAATATTGGTAGTTTTTTCGTCATCATTCCTCTTATTAATTAGCAAAGAATATTTTTATTTCTGAGCAGCTGAATCTTTAATAAATGTTCCCCAAGTCAAATTGGTTTGTCCCGGTTTTTGTTTTTTTGCGGCTGCGATTGCCATTTTAGCAGAAGCTTCTACAACCCATTCAAAATTTTCCGCACCAACGGAGGTTAATTCAGCATCTGGCGCAGGATTTCCAAAATCAATAGCGTATGGAATTCCGTCACGAACAGCGAACTCAACCGTATTGAAATCGTATCCTAAACCTTTGCAAAGGCGTAAAGTATAGTCTTTAACAGTTGCCAATAATTTTTTATCAACGGGCGGACCATCAATTACGTATCTTAAATGATGCGGATTTCTTGGCTCGTATTGCATAATCCTAACATCTTTGCATCCCAAACAATACACGCGGAAATATTCGGTAAACACAATTTCTTCCTGCAAAAGCATTACCAATTGTCCGGTTTCCTGATGTTTTTCCCAAAACTCTTCCTTGTTTTCCAAACGGTAAACACTTTTCCAGCCGCCGCCTGCATAAGGTTTCATGTAAGCAGGAAAACCTATATAATCAAAAATCCCTTCCCAATCCATTGGGTATTTTAAATTTCTGAATGATTTAGAAGTAGTATCTGTCGGATGTTCCGCCGACGGAAGGATAACTGTATTAGGTAGCGGAACGCCTAGTGTATCCGCTAAACAGTTGTTGAAGAATTTATCATCCGCGCTCCACCAAAACGGATTGTTTATAACGTTGGTTCCTGTTAGCGCCGCATTCTTTAAGAAAGCACGATAGAAAGGCACATCCTGTGAAATCCTATCAATGATTACGGCATATTCCCCGCCTTTGTTTTGCACGACTTTATCAATAGAAACCGCTTCAGCCATAATGTTTTTTTCGCCTTTAGAATTTACTCTGTCGATGAACGCTTGCGGGTAGGTATCTTCCATACCAAATAAAATTCCAATCTTCTTCATGTATATAATGTTTAACTTATTATTATTGTCTACTGCTTATTTAGTTTAGAGTACGTAATTTAATTTAGGGTACTAGTAATTTAGTTTAGAGATCTGGTTTTTAATTTGAATATGTTTTAAAAAAACTTAATTCGTGATAAATAATGAGGAAACATCTCTTTCCAAATCGGCCAGTCATGCTCTTTATTCTGTCGGATATCCAGCCAATGAGGAACATCTCTTTCAGCCAAAACCCGGCTGAGTTTAAGATTTGCATCAAAACATACATCCCAGTTTGATGTTCCAAGAACGATATCCATATTCCATAATTCATGATCGCTCAGACCTTGTATATAATCTTCCGGACTGTTATAAAAAACATCATCATCCCAATGGCCATCCATAAAGCTTTTAATGCTAAAGGCACCGCTCATTGAGAACATATGACTTACATAACCAGGATGACGAAAAGCAAAATTAGCAGCGTGATAACCCCCAAAACTGCAGCCCGCAACAACAACCTTACCCGAGCCGGTGTTATTTTTTATTCGTTCAACAATTTCGTGACAAAGCATTTTATCATACCAAGAATGATTTTGTATACGGTGAGCGGGATGTATATCTTTATTGTAAAAACTATCCTTATCAATACTTGAAGGGCAAAATATCTGAACCAATCCTTGCTCAATATACCATCGGGCACTTTCTATTAATCCTTGGTCTTTATTTTCATGATAGCTTCCCATAGAAGTGGGGAATAGAATAACAGGATAACCGGTATGACCAAAAACAAGCATTTCAACTTCTTTATTTAAATTTGGTGAATACCATTTAAAATATTCTTCTTTCATAAATTGTTATTAGTTTAACAATTATACTAAAAAATACGTTGTGAAATGTGTAAATATGTATAAAACATGAAGTTTTGCGATATACTTTTTAAAGATATTTAGATATTGAATAATCTACAATAAATGTCATGAAATAGGATGCCGATTTTAATATTTATCAATTTAAAACTATTGCTCGATGAGTTGCATTTGACTTTTTAATCGTTCCACAAGCAAATTCATCATTCGTTTATTCAAATTGGAAGATGTCTGAATGTATTCGGAGTATTCTTCAAGTGTAAATAATGCTATTATCATTCCTTTAAGAGCGTTTCTGAATTTTATGTCGCGTTGTAAAACGTTTTCTACATACAACATCTTTTTCTCTGGTGTTAGGCTGAAAAAGACATTTTTTTGTTTTATAGCGTAATTAATAAATACTTGAATAAATAAATCATTTTGCATTTTAAGGATAGGGCGGAGGGTTTTATTTTGAAAAGCTTCCTCACATGAAATTTGATTGTTGATTGTTCCAAAGGTTTCACCTCTAAGTTCAAGTACGTGTGCATCTCTAGTTTCCATGATTTTCTCTGTAAGTTAAAAAAAAACCTCTGTTTTTCAACAGAGGTTAATTATAGTTATTAATAATAAATTGTTAATTATTATTTGATTTTAAAGATTGCCTTACGGACTAGTTTTCTTGCGAATTCTGAATTTTTATCTACAGAGTTGTCCTCACCATTAGATAATATGTTTAATCTTGATTCGCTGATTCCGGCTTTCATCAGGATAGTTTTAACATTCTGAGCTCTGTCACTAGCCAATTTCATATTGTAATCAGAACTTCCTATCTCATCGGCATAACCCGTAATTTCAACCGATTTAGTTGGATTATTTCTTAAGTAATTCAATATAAATCCTAAGTTATTGGTGGACGCAGAATTTGGCTGAGATTTGTTTGTATCAAAGTAAGCGGCGATATATCCTTCATTTATCAGTTGCAGTATTGCATTTTCAGAAGCTGCAGCCGTTGTAACATTGTTGTTGTTTGAAATAGAATTATTCACATATTTCTCTAATTCATCCGGAACGCCATTATTGTTTTTATCAACCATTCTACCTTTGGTATCAACAGCAACTCCGGCAATTGAATTTTGTTCTGCGTCAAGATAATCCGGCACACCATCCTTATCACTGTCATTCATTAACTCTTCAATCTCACCGATTCTATTATTAAGTGAATCAAGTCGGACATCGTTTTTATCTTTAATAATTGCCCAGTCGCCATGTATTTTACCTTTTCCAAGCGCTACCGAAAGACCTAAAGTAAATCTGGATAAACTTCCTGTTAAGTTATTTTTACCTTCTGAATAAGTCATACCATCCCAGTTAAAATGTTGTCTTAGATTGGAATTAATTTCAAAATTCGCAAAAACACTTAAGTTTTTATATAATCTATATTGTGGAGATAACCCGCCTATAGCGCCACCATTCCATTCATGATGACCTTGTATTGGACCCATTTTCGGGGTCATACGGGAAACTTGGAATCCAAAATGGAATAATAATCCAAAGTGCTTTGCTTGATTTTGGATATCGAATAATCTTATCAAGTTAATAACACCTTCACCAGACCATTGAATATGTACCAAATGAAAAGGTAAACTTCCGGAACCATTTTGTTCTTGTAGGTTGTCCCAGTTGAAATTTGTTTTTAACCCAAATTTTGGACTAAACATACGTCTTGCTCCAATTCCGACGTGGTTAATTGGGATTCCTCCAAAAACTCTCTTGGGATTATTACCATAATAACCGTCGGTGTATGGTTTTGAACCTTTAGCCTGTCCAAAATCAGCTTCTATAGACCACTTATTGTAATATTCTCCAGCAAGTTCTTTATTCTGCGAATCGACGGTAAGAAGCTCTAAATCTTTGTTTTTTTTCTTTCTAACTTTCTGAGCATTAGATGACAACGATAAAAAAAGCAAGGTTGTAATTAATAGTAGGTAATTCTTCATACGGTTTTTTTTGGTAATTATTATGTTGAAATCGATACAAATATAAATGTTTACATTTAAAAATCAACATTTTTACGTTTATTGGATTCAATTTTTATGCAAACTCCGAAAGGTTTCATAGATTTGAGTAAATGGAATTGTTAAATTCTAATTTTAATCTTGATGGATTTTGTATTTATTGGAAAACACTAAACTGTTAAATTGTGTCTTGTTTTCTAAGGTATTTTTTCTCAATATAAAAAGTTCCAAAAGGAATTATTGAAGCAATAGCTACAATTCCAAATTTCTTTCCGCTCCAATTTTCTTCATATTTAAGCATGATTGCCAGCATGATATATCCTATAAATAGCAAACCATGAATCAGACCGATTGGTCTGATATAAGTAGGATTCTCAAACATATATTTCAATGGCATGGCAAAGAAAAACAATAATAATAGTGAGACTCCTTCAAGGAAAGCGATGATTTTAAAAAAACGAAGCATAGATTTTATTTTACGTTGCAAAAATACCAATTTTAATCGATTATAAAAGACAAGAACGATAAAGTAATTTACTTTTGCAATTAAAAAATACGACAATGAGTAAGCGCGATTTAAAAAAATACTTAACCGGGATCAATAAAGAGCAACTTGAAAATCAAATCATTGAATTATATGATAAATTTAGTGATGTTAAAGTCTATTATGATTTTGTATTCAATCCCAATGAAGAAAAATTAATCCGTGAAGCTAAGTTTAAAATAGCCAATGAGTACTTTCCTGTAAAAGGTAAAAAGGCCAAAATGCGCCGTTCGGTTGCCCAAAAATATATTAAGCATTTTATGAAACTCGGAGTCGATGTTACGATGGTGGCTGATATAATGTTATTTACTATTGAAACTGCGCAGTCATTTTCGTCGAAAAGATATATTAAATACGAATCATTTTTTAAAAGCATATTTACTGCATTTCAGCAAGCTGTTAATTTTATGATTGAAAATGGTATTTTAAATGGTTTTTTAGATAGAGTAGTGGAAATCAAAGAAGAAGCTAATCGCCAAAAATGGGTGAATTCGTATGAATTCAATTCCTTTGTTGAAAAAGTGGATGATAATTTTTTGTAATTAAGTGACTTAATTTTGGAGATAACTCTTTTTTAGATGTACTTTTGCAAAATTGTACAAATTTACATGTCTCAAAAAGATTTTAATATCGAAATTGAAGAGAAAAAGGAGCTCTACGGCTACCAGAAGGGAGATATTGACAAAATTTTTGACCGATTAGACAATGCGCCAAGCAATCATCATCTATTATATCAATTGCCAACCGGAGGCGGAAAAACGGTAATTTTTTCCGAAATTGTTAGGCGTTATTTGTCACAGCATGATAAAAAAGTGGTGGTTTTGACCCATCGTATTGAACTTTGTAAGCAAACTTCTAAAATGCTCAAAGGATTTGATGTAAAAAACAAAATCATCAATAGTAATATCAAAGAATTGCCCGACCAGGATGAATATTCGTGTTTTGTGGCAATGGTTGAAACGCTAAAAAATCGTTTGAATGATGAAAAACTAATGATTGAAAATGTGGGCTTGGTCATCATTGATGAGGCGCATTACAATTCATTTAGGAAATTAATGAGTTCATTCAAGAAATCCTTCATACTTGGCGTTACGGCAACACCTTTGAGTTCGAATATTAAATTACCTATGCACCATAATTATAGTGAACTAATCGTTGGCGATACTATTCAATCCTTAATTGATAAGGGCTTTTTGGCCAAAGCCACTACTTATAGTTATGATGTTGGATTAACATCGTTAAAGGTTGGAATTAATGGGGATTACACCGTCAAATCGTCCGATGATTTGTATATGAATATGGTAATGCAGGAGAAATTATTGCATTCATATACAGAAAGGTCGCTTGG
The DNA here is from genome assembly GCF_025352425.1 of Flavobacterium sp. GTDB lineage: Bacteria > Bacteroidota > Bacteroidia > Flavobacteriales > Flavobacteriaceae > Flavobacterium. The sequence continues at coordinate 3,740 of NZ_JANXTI010000046.1, read as the reverse complement.
AAAGAAAACTTTAATATTCAATAACGGAATCAATACCTCATTGTATGTTTATGAAACCTTTAAAGACGCAGGATATCCAATAAAACATTTGGACAATACAACATCAGTAGAAGACAGAAAAGAGATTTTGAGTTGGTTTAAGAAAACTCCTGATGCGATTTTAACTTCTGTTGGCATTTTGACAACGGGGTTTGATGAGCCAACAGTTGAAAGCATTATTTTGAATCGTGCCACAAAATCCTTGACATTATATTTTCAAATGATTGGTCGTGGTTCCAGAAAATTCCCCAATAAAGATAATTTCACTGTTATCGATTTAGGAAATAATGCCTTGCGATTTGGTTTGTGGAATGATCCGCTTGATTGGCAGCATATTTTCAGGTCTCCGGAGTATTATTTAGAAAGCCTTCGGGATGATGCTGAAATTGAACATAACTTCAAATATGTTATGCCGGATTCAATTAGAAAAATGTTTGCTAAAACAGCAGATATAACTATTGATATTGAGGAAGAATTTAAAAAAGTTGTTGCACAGAATTTACGCTCCAAAGAAGTTCTTGAAAAATCAATTCTGCAGCATGCCTCAATGTGTGTTGAAAATACGACCGACTTAGTTCGGGCAAGAATGCTTTCAAAATTATTATCTGACGATATTGAAAGTCGCGTAAAGCAATTTGTAAGCTGTCTGGGAAAAACAAGTAAAAACTATCGCGAATGGTTAATCGAAGATTATAAAAATAAGTTAACTTTAGCAATTGGAACCAAATACAGAAAGCTTCATTTTTAAAATTATAGCTTCAAAGAAGGGAGTTTATCTTTCTTATATAGAAACAATTATAAAATATAAATAGATAAACGAGAATGTGTATAAATTGAACTATAATTTACATTATGTAAAATAGTATGTTTTTAAATATGGTTAATGTAATCAAAAAATTAGTTTTCAAATGTTTTTAACAAAAGACTTCTTCTTCCTTAAAGCTTTATTATTTTTGTCTATATAGAAAATTTATATTTATCCAATAAAATAAACACATGAGTAACTCAGTTGCTGAAAACATTGCCAACTTTTTAAAAGAATATTCACCTTTTAGTTACTTGAGTCATGAAGAACTAATTCAGGTTTCTACAAGTATTGGTGTTATAAATTTAGATAAACATAAAATTTTATTTCAAATTGACGATAAACTCCATGACAGCTTTTATGTAGTTGCTTCCGGCACGATAAATCTTTTTGTAATTGCCGACGCCGAAGAAACGCTGTTGAATAAATGTTATGCCGGAGATGTATTTGGTTTGCGTCCTTTTTTTGCAAAGAACAACTATATGATGACTGCTAAAGCGCGTGAAGACAGTATTGTTTATGCAATACCCATTGCTGTTTTAAAGCCTTTTGTTGCCCAAAATCCCCAGGTTTTGGATTTTTTATTGGAAAGCTTTGCTACAAATACCAGAAATCCTTTTGATAAAGAAAATCGTGGAAAATTAATAACCGATAATGTGTATACTGAAGGTCAACAAAATGAAATACAATATTTTCAATCATTAGCTTACAACAAAACACCTTTAAAAGTTGGTGTTTCAGCAATTGTAAAAGACACCGCACAATTAATGACCGAAAACCTTATCGACAGTGTAGTTGTTACTGAGCAAAATTATCCAATTGGTATTGTTACAGATGTTGATTTTAGATCAAAAATTGCCAATGGCAGATTTCCCCTTATTTCAACAATAGATAAAATAATGTCTTCGCCGGTAATTACTGTTCCTGAAAATGTTTCTGTTGCGGAAGCCCAACTTTTAATGTTAAAACATAATGTAAGCCATCTCTGCGTAACTATAGATGGCTCAGACAAATCTGAAGTTAAAGGAGTAATTGCAGAGCATGATTTAATAGTGGCTCAAGCTAACAATCCCGGTGTTTTGATTAAAGAGATTAAAAGATCACTTTCGCCAAAAGAACTTAAATTAGTTAGGGAGAAATTAACCGATTTAATACAAACTTCTATTGCTAAAAATATCCCACTGCCACATATTTATAATATTTCGGGCGAAATTATTACCGCAATTATAAAACGTTCTATTGAATTGTCAATTCTTGATTTAGGTTCGCCTCCCGCCCGATTTGCCTGGTTTAGCATTGGAAGTCAAGGCAGAAAAGAACAGTTTCTGTTATCTGATCAGGATAGCTTTTTAATATTTGAAGATGTTGCTACAGAAAAGTACAGGGATGTTAAGGATTACTTTTTAAAATTAGCCAAAAGAGCCACTACAATTTTAGAAAAAGTAGGTTATGATTTTTGCCCAAACGGTCATATGGCCAGCAATATGCTTTGGTGTAAATCAATGTCTGACTGGATAAAACAATATAACAATTGGATGAAAACACCAGGTGAAAAGTCAAATGACATCAGCAGCATCTTTTTTGATTACGAGCTTGTTTTTGGTGAAGGCAAAATTGAAGATACTCTTGATGATATAATCTTAAAGAATACTAAAAACAATGCTTTATTCTTTGATTATCTAGGAAACGATGCCTTGCGAAAACAGGCCCCAATAAACTTTTTTAGGAAATTCAATCTTGAAGAAGAAGGTGAAAATAAAGGAAAATTTGATATTAAAAATAAAGCCATCATGCCGCTGGTTGATGGTGCGAGACTCTTTGCGATAAGTTTGAATCTGAAAGGAATGAATAATACCTATCTGAGGTTTAAACAATTAGCCATTATAGATCCTAAATTTTCTGAAATATATTTGAATTGCGCTGATGCGTTTTTAATTTTATCAAAATTCAGAACCCTTGAAGGCTTGAAAAATGACAGCACAGGCGATTATATCAATGTAGAAGAACTTTCAAAAATTGATAAGGAAAAAATGAAGAATGCCTTAATTCCAATGAAAGAATTGGAAGAATTAATAAAAGATAAATTTCAATTAACCCAATTTTCGTAATATGTTAGATTGGATAAAAAATATCAATAAGGAATATCCTGACTTTTGGAAATCGTATTTGGCAAAGTTTGAAAGCAAATCAAACCGGTACGTTATTTTAAGCACCGAGACTACGGGTTTGAATCCAAAAAAAGATGTGATTTTATCTTTTGGAGCCGTTGGTGTTGTTGACGATATCATTCGAATTGGGGATAATTTTGAAGTTGTGATTCTGCAATATAAATATCTTCATGACAACGGATTATCAAATGAATTCCTGATTGAAAGTAAATTAACAAAACTTGCTGAACCTCAAGCTATACAAGCATTAGTTGATTATATAGGTAATGCGATTTTGGTAGGTCACCGAATTCATTTTGACATTGAAATGATTAACGATGTTTTAGAAAAATTGGAATGTGGAAAATTAAAAAACGAAGCTTTAGATGTCGAAATAATGCATCAGAAACTTACTGACATCATGAACAAACAATTTTCATTGGAAGATTTAATAAAGCAATACAAACTCCCTTTAAATGAAAGGAATTCAGCTTCAGATGATGCATATTCTATTGCTTTACTATTTGTAAAATTAAAATCCAGATTGGGCTTTAAATAAAAAACCCACTCTACTGAATGGGTTCTTTGGTTATCAAAATTAAAACAAACAAACTATTTTTTCTTCATAAACATATTGGTGTAGTATTTTTTTCCGGTTGTTTCATCAACTGTTACGGACATACCCAAATGAGTGTAATCACCTTCGATGTTGGCTTTGTGAGCCGGGCTGTTTAACCAGGCACTCATCG
>NZ_JANXTI010000023.1 GCF_025352425.1 Flavobacterium sp. | reverse complement strand
GCTTAATATTTTGAGATTCTGACAACGCTTTTTAACGCTTTTTACCTCAAATTTTCTTTTGGGAATGTGAAAGTGACTTTTCTTATAAAGAATTTTAATTGTAGTTTAAATCCAATATATTTACCCACTGATTAACCAAATAAAATTCTTTATAAGAAAAGTCACTTTCACATTCCCAAAAGAAAATTTGAGGTAAAAAGCGTTAAAAAGCGTTGTCAGAATCTCAAAATATTAAGCCAATACTTTTAGATATTGTTTTAGTAAATTTTGGTCAATCAGGTTGAAAATCCGGCGCAGGTTGTAGGCTGAGAAAATCAATCCTACATCGGCTGAGGCGTGTTTGATGGTTTTCTTGGTCATGATATAATAATAATCCCATTGGCGTTTTATGACACCGTAAGGATGTTCTACTATGGCTTGCCGTCTGCGGTAGATTTCATAATTGTTTTCGATTCGAACTTTGTTTTCATAAATCAAATCGGCATACTGGGAGCGTTCGATTAGTCTGCCTTTGGCATTTTTAGTGCATTTATTGAAGAGCTCACAGGTCAAACAAGCGCTGGTTTTGTAATGCTTCATCTGTGTGATTGACTTGCCGTTCTTTTTGGCGTACCAATTTCCGTTGGTGTTTAGGATTTCATTGGCCGGGCAGCTATAGGAATCGGTAGTTTTGTTGTATTTAAAATGTTCAACATCAAAAGCGGTATCAGGTGCATGTGCAGACACGCCAGGAATAGCCACCAACACATCAACGCCGAGTCTATTAGCATAATCGAACTCGCTTCCCGTGTGATAGCCTTTGTCGTAAATGGCGGTAAAATCATTGTGACCTAAAATGGTTTTGCTGCGGCGTAACATACCGCCCATAGCTTTGGAATCGTTTTCATTGGTCACTTTGAAATCAATGGGGATATTGTGCAGCGCATCCACTGTGGTTTGTACTGTGTATGCTACTTCCGAGATGTTATTTCGAGTCATGATTTGGCGACTATCGGGATCTGAGGTTGAGATTTGAGTAACGCCAGTGGTGTCAATTGTATTTTGATAGCCAATGTATTTTTGCTTTTGAATAGTATGTTTTTTAATCTTCTTTGCAATACTTTGTTTTTCCAAAACATCACCATCTTCTTTGGCTAAAGCCGTGTTGTATTCTTCGAGTCTTGCATCGATGTAGGCAATATGACGCTCTATTTTATTGGGATTAAAATTGTTTTTCTTTGAGTTTTGAGCTCTAAGTTTGGTGCTGTCTCCAGCAACAAGGCTTCCGCCAATGAGTTCAAAGTGGGAGGCGAGTTTCACCGTAGCCCGAAAAACACGAGCAATGGCTTTAGGATTGTCTTTGCGAAAATTAGCAATGGTGTTGTGATCGGGAACCAAACCTTTCAAAAGCCACATGAGTTCAATGTTGCGATTACATTCTTTCTCCAAAGTTCTGGACGAGCGAATGCGATTGAGGTAACCGTAAATAAAGAGTTTGAGTAAATCCGAAGGATGATAAGCGGGTCTTCCGTTTTCGACAAAATCGAAAGTGAATCCAAAATCAGGGAGTTTAAGACTATCCACAAAAAGGTCAATGAGCCTGATTTCGTTGTCTTGCGCAATGGCATCATCAATCGATGAGGCAAAAAGCGGGAGTTGGTTTCTGTTGGTTCCGTTGATGAATTTCATACTTAAATGTAATAAAAACCGACGAGTTATCCAAATTATTTGAAAGATTTTTAATACAAATATGTTAACGGGAAGAAAAGAGGTTATTAGACAGTTTGACGTTCCGCCGCTACAAGAAGTGGCGAACTTCGGAACTGATTATTTTCTGTTAAAGATAAAAATTCTTGCGAAACGTAAACGTGAACTTACCACAAAATTCGCAATTGCGAGAAACGGCTGTTATGTGTTCGGTTGCCAATGTAAAACGTGTATTTTAAACATATTTTAGCGCAATACTTTTTCCACATTCTACTTTTTTACGTTTCCACTTTCGTTCTCACTTTTGTAGCAATTGCAATTTTTAATTTTTACTTCCGTATTGGTCAGAAAAGTATTTATTGTAAAATTTATTTGGTGATTGTTCAGTAAAATAACTTGATTTGTAGTGACTTTTTTTACCACAATTTTCTTTATACCTTGATGAATACATTTCACTTTCAGGCAAATTAGTTATTTCAGAAACAAAGAATTCATTTTGCACCTTATTCAGTATTTCACTTTGAGCTAGTTTATATGAAATGATATTACTAAAAATAAGTGGGCTATTAGATTTCGTGAAATTTTTCGATTTTATTTCTTTTTTCGTTGGATATCTTGATAATTCACAATCTCTAAAAATCGTTTGATTGATATTGTATTCTGAAATTATTTTTGCGGTTTGTGGTGGGATACAAACTATTTTTTCTTCGTTGTACGCTACAGATGTGCCTGAAGAGCTTGTTTTACCTACTGAAGAAGATGCTGATATTAGATTTGTCTGTACTAAATCAAGGAAATTATAACCCGTAACTGATTTAGCTGCTGATGCTCCTTTTGACACAATAACTCCTGAACTTTGTGAATTTGTAAATATTCTATTTTTATAATAATTGTTTGAAATATTATTAAAAACAAAAAAACTTTCTTCTAAATTCAAATAAATATTTTTATCTGTTTTATTAAAAAAACTGAACCCAATATTTCCTTCATTTTGCCAAAAATTATATGAAATTATGCAATTTAGGTCTTCATAAACTAATGAATTATCTTTTAAATTAATTTTTTCGGATGCGGTTGTTTTATAAACT
>NZ_JANXTI010000010.1 GCF_025352425.1 Flavobacterium sp. | reverse complement strand
GGCACTTCCGTTTAACAGCGATAGTTATCAAACGGCACACCCTGCCCTATCACCGGATGAAAAAACATTATACTTTGCGTCTGATATGCCCGGAACTCATGGTCAATCGGATTTGTACAAAGTAAAAATAAATGACGATGGCAGTTTTGGCAATGCCGAAAATCTTGGCGACGCGATTAACACCGAAGGCAGGGAAACCTATCCTTTCATTTCTGATGATAACGAATTATACTTTGCTTCCGATGGTCAGCCTGGTTTAGGTGGATTGGATATTTATATAACTAAAATTCCGAAGGATGGAAGCACCAATTTTAAAGACGTTTTAAATGTTGGTGAAGAAGCAAATAGTACAAAAGATGATTTTGCCTTTATCATTAATTTTAAAACTAAAAATGGGTTCATAAGTTCAAACCGAGATGGCGGACAAGGAAGCGATGATATCTATAAATTTGTAGAAACTAAACCAATTTGGTGTGAACAAATCCTTTTTGGTGTAGTTACTGATGAAGATACTAAAGCTGTATTACCTAATGTGAAATTGATTCTTTTTGATGAAAAATTCAACCAACTCAAAGAAACCACTTCAGATGCAGAAGGAAAATACGAATTCCTTGAAGTCGTTTGTGGTACAAAATATTACGTAAGAGCGTCTCTTGAAGATTACACAACAAAAGAAGCTTCAGTAATTATTGGTAAAGAAACGGGTAAGACAGAACTTAATATTGAGCTTAAAACATCTACATGTAAAGTTAAAATTGGTGATGATTTAGCTGATTGTTTCAAAATCAATCTTATCTATTTTGATTTGGATAAATGGAACATCAGACCGGATGCAGCTGTAGATTTAGCAAAATTACTGGATGTATTAAACCAGAATCCGTCAATGAAAATCAATATTCGCTCACATACCGATAGTAGAGCTTCCTTCTCTTATAACGATAGATTATCAAAAAGAAGAGCGAAATCTACCAAAGACTGGTTGATTAAAAATGGCATTGCTGCCGATCGTTTAACATCTGAAGGTTTAGGTGAAAACGAATTGGTAAACAAATGTGCTGACAACGTAAAATGTACAGAACCAGAACACCAACTTAACAGACGTTCCGAATTCGTAATTACGGCACTCTAAAATCAGCCCTTGTAATTATTAATTAAAAAGCATCCTTTTCAGGATGCTTTTTAATTCTGATGGTTTAATACCATTTCTTTTTTTTGAAATAATAAGCCATACCAATGAACTGCAGAAACATGAAACCTAGTATTATAAAATAACCGTATTTCCACTTTAATTCAGGCATGTTTTCAAAATTCATTCCGTAAACGCCAACAATAAAAGTCAGTGGCATAAAGAAAACTGAAACAACAGTCAGCGTTTTCATTACTTCGTTCATTTTATGACTTTGCGTCGAAAAATAAAAATTAGACGCACTATCAAGCGTAGTCATATCGTATTCTATCTGCTCCAAAAGTTCTAAACATTTTTGATGCAAACGTTCAAAAAAACTATAATTTTCCCTCTCAATAGCATTGAAAACATTATCATCTTTAATGCTTTTTATTGAATACAAGGAATCGCGCAGCGGAATGATAGAACGTTTCAAAAAGTTATAATTATCTCGATGTTTTTCAATTTGTTCTAAAATTTTCGGATTGGTACTTGTCTTTGATAAATTAATCAAATCCTCTACTCTATCTTCTTCGTTTTCAATAGTTATGTAAAAATTTTCCATTACGGAGTCAAGTAATAAATACAATAGATAATCCGCTTTTTTGTCTCTTACAATTCCCGAATGAGTTCTAATTCGCTCTCTAATGTGTGTGAAAAAGTCACTTCTTTTTTCCTGAAACGAAACCAAAATCCCATTTTTTAAAAGAAAACTGATTTGTTCCACATTAATATTATTGGTGTCTTCTTCTGGTAAAAGTGATTTTATATTAAAAAATAAGGTGTCATGATACTCATCAAGCTTTGTTCGTTTGGTAGTATTTAAAATATCGGAAAGCATAAAATTATCAACCCTCAAAAAATTGCCAATTTTTTTTACAACATCAATATCGTTTAAACCGTGAACGTTTATCCAATTCGTTTTATTAAAATCAACGTGCTTATGAATTTCGCTAACTTCAAATTCATGAAACTCTGCTAAATCATTAGTGTCATAAACAAATAACTGAATTTCTGTTTGTGTATACTTATGAACTCCAGTATATTCCAATAAAGTAGGTTGTACTTTTTTCCCTTTTTTGTATTTAATTTTTCTCACGAATTCTAAATTTGTCTAAATTTAATACTATTTCTTTTTTTAGAACTATTTTTACCAAAAATCATTTTATGCAAACGTTATTCATTAACATAAAAGAGTTATTACAAGTTAGGGAAACTTTAATAGAAAAGGTTTCCGGCAGTGAAATGGCAATTTTACCAACTATCAAAAACGCCTGGTTGTTGATAGAAAATGAGACGATTGCAGCTTTTGGTCCGATGGAAAACTGTCCAAAAATAAATGCTGATAAAACGATTGATGCTAAAGGAAAAATGATTTTGCCTTCATGGTGCGACAGTCATACACATATCGTTTATGTGGGCAATCGCGAACAGGAATTTGTAGACAGGATTAATGGCCTGACTTATGAGGAAATCGCCAATCGTGGTGGCGGAATTTTAAATTCAGCCAAAAAGCTAAATGAAACTTCTGAAGAAGAAATTTACAACCAGTCCAAAAAAAGACTGGAAGAAGTTATCCAACAAGGAACCGGTGCTGTCGAAATCAAATCAGGCTATGGCCTAACTGTTGAAGGCGAACTGAAAATGCTTCGTGTAATTAAAAAACTGGCCGCCAACTATCCAATTATCATCAAGGCAACTTTTCTTGGCGCACATGCCTTTCCTTTGGCTTACAAAGAAAATCATGCTGGTTATATAGATTTATTAATTAACGAAATGCTTCCAAAAATTGCCCAAGAAAAATTGGCTGATTATATCGATGCATTTTGTGAAACAGGTTATTTCTCGGTGGAAGAAACCGAACGCATTATGCAAGCCGGGAAACAATATGGTTTGCGTTCCAAAATCCATGTCAATCAGTTTACTGCTATCAATGGTATAGCAGCCTGTGTAAAACACAACGCGCTTTCGGTTGATCATTTGGAAATTGTAACCGATGAAGATATTGCGGCGCTAAAAGATAGTGAAACGATGCCAGTGGCGTTACCCAGTTGTTCTTATTTTATCAGCATTCCCTATACGCCAGCGCGAAAAATGATTGCCGCAGGTTTACCTCTCGCTTTAGCTTCCGACTTTAATCCGGGTACTTCGCCTTCCGGAAACATGAATTTTGTTGTGGCAACCGCGTGCATCAAAATGAAGATGACGCCCGAAGAAGCCATTAATGCCGCCACTATAAATGGTGCCTATGCAATGGGTATTTCGGCAACTCATGGCAGCATAACCGTTGGAAAAAAAGCCAATCTAATCATAACAAAACCATTAAATTCCATTTATGAACTACCTTATTCATTTGGCACTGATTTGATTGAACAGGTGCTATTAAACGGAAAGATAATTTCATCAAAAAAGTCCCGATAAATCGAGACTTCTTCCATTTATAATTATTAAACTGATGATATTATCGTAAACTAAAGCTACTTTTCGAAACCAATTCCCCTTTATCAAATACATTCACAAAATAAGTTCCTTTAGCAAAATCTTTTTCCGGCAATTGTTGTGAAACCTCAACCGATTTGTTTTCATATTTTACCGTTGTTGTAAAACTGTATGTTAATGATTTATCACCAAACGAAATGGTTGCTTTATCACCTAAAACATTGTTTTTAGAATCAATTACCTGAACATAATAGGTTTTGTCACCCGACTTAGCAATTTTATTTTCTGCTATGGTAAAGTTAACTTTAAGCATGTCGGTTCTGCTTGCTTTATCAGTGGCAATTTCCTTACCTGAACTTCGCACTTTATAAGAGGCTGTTTTCAAATTGGTAACCGTCAGTTTTGAACCCAATTCAACCGTTTTCGCTAATTCTTCATTTTGGCCAACTAAAACCTGATTGTATTTTTTGTTATCCTCCAATACTACTTTCGTACTATCTAAATTTGTCGTCAAGGTTTGATTTTGTGTTTTCAATACCTCAACTTCCTGCATCAGATTCTGCATTTTTTGCTCTAGTGCTTTGTATTGCGTTCGATATTTTTGTAATGAAGCGTTGTCACCTTTTGAAGCCTTTAAATCAGCCATCAGTTTAACCACTTTATCTCTCTCGGCAATCAGCTCATCCGACATGGAAGTGTTTTCAGCAATAGCAGCATCGTATGTAGTTTTCAAATCCGCTAAATCCTTTAGAACGGATTCTTTTTCAGAAGTTACTGTGGCAACCGTTGTCTGTAGTGACTTTGCGTCAGATGTTAGTTTAAAAATATAAATTAAACTTCCTATCAACAAAACTGCCAATATTCCGATAATAGCTTTTAGTTTTGAATGATTGTTTTGATTTTCCATTTGGTATTTTTTTTTGATTATAAAATAATACTATTTAATATAGTAACGAAAGATACGTATTTTTATTATATTTTTGAGGAAATATTTTTTTAGAATGGAGAATATAACCCCTTTTTTAATTACCGATTTAGCAAAAGTTACCAATCACAGAAGCGGGGAAGTAAAATTTGGCGAAAAAATGCTAACCGTTCCCAAAGGGGAAAATTATCTTGATTATTTGAAAAACTGCGAAGCACAATATGTACTATTCGGAATTCCGGAAGATGTTGGTGTTCGGGCAAATTTTGGTCGTCCGGGTGCTTATTCTGCATGGGAAAGTGCCATAGCAAGTATTGCCAATATTCAGCATAATCGTTTTTGTAAAGGAAGCCAAATTTTTGTTTTAGGCGCACTTGATGTTGCTGAAGAAATGGAAGCCGCCAGAGATTTGGATTTCCACAGTACGGCTGACCGAAAAAAATTAAGCTTACTCGTGGAAAAAATTGATAAAGAAGTCGTTCATATCATCAGTTTGATTATAAAATGTGGCAAAACGCCAATTATCATCGGCGGTGGACATAATAATGCCTACGGAAACATTAAAGGAACCGCGCTCGGATTGGGTAAACCAATCAACGCCGTCAACTTTGATGCACATTCCGATTTCAGAATTCTGGAGGGAAGACACAGTGGAAATGGTTTTTCTTATGCCTATGAAGAAGGTTTTCTGAAGAAATATTTCATCTTTGGCTTACATGAAAATTATACTTCGAAAAATGTATTGGATAATTTAAAGAAAATTGAAGACCGCGTTACCTTCAACACGTATGATGAAATCAAGGTTCGTCATTCAAAACATTTTTTACAGGAACTAATTACTGCTTTTGATTTTATCAAAGGCGATTCGTTTGGTATTGAAATCGATTTGGATGCGTTGCCCAATATTGCCAGTAGTGCTATGACTATGAGTGGTTTTTCGGTGGAAGAATTACGCCAGTTTGTCTACTTTTTTGGCAACCATAAAAATGCCGCCTATCTTCATATATGCGAAGGTGCGCCCGATTTAGGTGAAGAAAAGAACAATCATCTCATTGGAAAACTGATTGGTTATCTCGTAACCGATTTTATTAAGTCGAGAAAGGAATTGATTTAATTACGAATTAGGAATTCAGTTTTTATTATGAAATACGTCTTGTTTACGTTGAGCATTCTATTCGTAATTGATAATTCGTAATTATTTTAACTCTATATTTGCGGCAACTTACCACTTAACAGGAAGTAAATTATATGTTATTCGAAGATTTATCATTATCCAAAAGTATTCAAAGAGCAGTTTTTGAAGAAGGATACACAAGCCCGACACCTATTCAGGAAAAGGCAATCCCATTTATTTTAGCGGGAAAAGACTTAGTAGGCTGCGCCCAAACCGGTACCGGAAAAACGGCTGCTTTTGCTATTCCGATTATACACAATTTGCACCGCATGATTGGGTCATCCAAAAAAACAAAAGAAATTCGTTGTTTGGTAGTGACTCCAACCCGGGAATTAGCCGTTCAGATTGGCGAAAGCTTTGATACATATGGAAAGTATACCAATATCCGACAACTAACTATCTTTGGTGGCGTTTCCCAAGTGTCACAAGTGGATCAATTGAAGAAAGGTGTTGACATTTTAATTGCGACGCCGGGAAGATTATTGGATTTACACAAACAAGGTTTTATCGATTTTGACAGCCTGCATTATTTGGTGTTGGACGAATCCGACTTGATGCTCGACATGGGTTTCATTAATGACGTTAGAAAAATTGTGAAATTGGTTCCAACCAACAGGCAGACGTTATTATTTTCTGCAACGATGCCAATGGCAATCAGAGAATTAGCCGATACTTTTTTAAACAAACCAGAATATGTTTCGGTAACACCAGTTTCATCTACAGCTGAAATTATTGAGCAGCAAATTTATTTTGTTGGAAAAGAAGACAAACGCGGTTTATTATACCATTTGATTCGAAATGAAAACCTCAGCAATGTACTAGTTTTTGTCAGAACAAAACACGGCGCAGATAATGTGGTTAAAGCACTGAAAAAACATGGCGTTAATGCCGAGGCAATTCACGGCGACAAATCACAAACGGCACGGCAACGGGTTTTAGATCATTTCAAGAACAAGGAAATCTCCGTTTTAGTTGCAACCGATATTGCTGCGCGTGGGATTGATATTGAAAGTTTACCATATGTAATCAATTTTGATTTGCCAAATATTCCTGAAACTTACGTTCACCGAATTGGAAGAACCGGTCGTGCCGGAAACGGCGGTATATCGATTTCTTTTTGCAGCAAGGATGAAGAACCGTACTGGAAAGACATTCAGAAATTGATAAAGGTTAATGTAAAAATTATAAAAGACCATCCATTTCCCTGGAAAGATGAAGTTCCGGATCCCGATGCAAAACCCGATTTGCGAAACAGAAATAAACCCGAAGGAAAGGAAAATAATTCGAGAAAATCGGAAGCTTCCAAAAAGAATAAAAAACGCTGGTACTAACCGGCGTTTTCTTTATTTTTAATTTGGTTGTGAATTACGTGAAATAATTTTGAAGGCTCAAAAGGTTTTACCATCACATCATTCATTCCCGCAGAAATTGCCTGTTCAGCCACTTCTTGTTTGTCAAAAGCCGTCAGGGCAATAACCGGAATGGTTATCCCTTTTTCTCTAATCTTTCGTGTAGTATCAAAGCCGTTGATTAATGGCATGTTGATATCCATTAATATTAAATCAAACGATTCGCGTTCTAAAGCAACTAAAGCAGCATAACCGTCATCTACGATAGTGCAGCTCATATTACTGCTTTGAATGATTTTTTTGGTCACAACCTGATTGATTTTATTGTCTTCGACAACCAGAATGTTATATAAATGGCTCGTCGATAAATCAACTTCGATGTTATTAATAATTTCTTTTGACTTGTCTTCGTCAAATTCAAATCCAATAGTGAATGAAAAAGTAGCTCCAGCATTTTCCTGGCTTTCCAAATGAATTTCACTGTTGAAAAGTTTCACCAGACTTGAAACTATCGATAATCCTAAGCCTGTTCCTTGGTAATCTTCTTCCTTTCGTTCAATCTGAACAAATTTATCGAAGATTTTTTCCTGGTCTTCTTTTGCAATTCCGATTCCGGTATCCTTTATTTTAAATTCAATGAAATACATCTTGCCTTCTACTTTTTTTAAATCAGCACTAATGGAAACTTCCCCGTTTTTGGTAAACTTCAACGCATTGCTCACTAAATTCATCAAAATTTGTGACAAACGGAGCTTATCACCGATTAAAAACTCCGGAATAGCAGTATCAATTTCAACTGAAAATACGTCGTTGTTTTTATCCGCAATATATTCCACCGAATTTTTTATAAGGGTGATTTCATCTGTCAAATTAAAAATCAAACTTTCCAACACGATACGTTTCTCTTCTATTTTATTGATTTGCAGAATGTCATTTACAAGGGAAAGTAGGTATTTAGCAGAGAATTTTAAGGATTTTAAGTGCGGACTGTTACCAAGTTCTTTGTGTTCATCCAAAATAATATTGGTTATACCGATGACCCCATACAAGGGTGTTCTTAATTCGTGGGTAATGGTGGAAACAAACTGAGATTTGAGTTGTGATGCTTCTTCTGCTGCCTCTTTTGCCAGAACAAGTTCCTCATTAGCCCGTTTTAGTTCGATATTGGCTTGCTCACGCAGCTTTATGTTTTTGTACAAAGTCAATAATAGTAGTAATAAAATTATCAGGATAACGATAAACAAGATGACGATCAACTTGGACTCTTGTATGCTCTTTTTATGTTTTTGGTTTACCTGCTCGATACGCTCTAACTGATTTTTATATTCGTCAAGCTCAATTTGCACTGCGGCTTTTTGGAGCTTATCAAGCTTCTCTTCAGAATAGACAACTTTGTTTAGTGAATCTAACTTTGCTTTAAACTCAATCGCTTTTTGTGTCTGATTGAAATGTTCATAATGGTGAACCAGATTTTCATAGATATTAATCAAAAACGAATCAAATTGATTATCCTTTGCAATTTGTTGAGCGGTAAAATAATAATTTTCTGCTACTGCTTTCTGATTTATATTTGTGGTATAAATTCCCATCAACAAGTTCATTGACATCTTAGCTTCTTCAGAACCATTAGCCAGAATTCCGTCTCTAATGTCTTTAACCTGCTGGTTTCCTTCGTCAAATTTATCGATTGAAAAGTAGGCACTTGCGAGGTTAATTTTCGTAAATTCTATTTGCGCAGTATCCTTAACCTTTAGAGCATAATATAACGCCTTTTTATAATAATTAATGCCCTTATTAACATCGATTTCATTAAAATAATAAACGCTTCCTAAATTTCCGTATATCCAGTTATAGAGTTTATTATTATTGACTCTTTTTGCATAAAAAAGTGCTTTATCATAAAATTCAATTGCCTTTTTGGTATCGGAACATTCGTTGTAAATAACTCCCAGCGTATTGTAGGATTGCGCTATGTATGAATCATCACTAATACCAAATGAGTTAATCAAAGCTTGTTTTGTAGATTCTAATGCTTTGTCATAATGAGCATCATTAAAATCGGAAGCAGCTTGATTAAGCAATTTTTCAATTTCTACTTTTTCTTTTTTATAATCCTGCGCTACCGAATGGGTAAAATAAAAAAGTAGAAATACAAGTAAACTAATGGATTTAGCTCTAATCATAAGGTTGGTTCAACATTCAAATATAAAATTTTTTTCAAAAAAAAATCCCGATTATTCGGGATTTATAAGTTTGTGGTTAATTTCTAATCAATTTTTTGTATTTGATTCGTTTTGGAGTAACATCAACACCCAAACGTTTCTTTTTGTTTTCTTCATACTCAGAAAAACCGCCTTCAAAATAGTAAACTTCAGAGTTGCCTTCAAACGCCAGGATGTGCGTACAAACTCTATCTAAAAACCATCTGTCGTGGCTTATTACAACAGCACAACCCGCAAAATTTTCTAATCCTTCTTCCAGAGCACGAAGTGTATTAATATCTAAATCATTCGTAGGCTCATCCAATAATAATACGTTTCCTTCTTCTTTCAATGTCATCGCTAAATGCAGACGGTTACGTTCTCCACCGGACAACGCAGAAACTTTCTTATTTTGATCGCTTCCGCCAAAGTTAAAACGGGATAAATATGCTCTGGAGTTTACTTGTCTTCCGCCCATCATTATTAATTCCTGACCGTCACAAAAGTTTTCCCAGATAGATTTATTTGAATCAATATTAGAATGCGCCTGATCTACATAAGCAATTTTAACGGTGTCACCTACGCTGAATTCTCCTGCATCTGTTTTTTCTTCGCCCATTATCATTCGGAAGATTGTCGATTTACCGGCACCGTTTGGCCCAATAATTCCAACAATTCCGGCTTGTGGTAAGGTAAAGTTCAGATTGTCATATAATAATTTGTCTCCAAATGCTTTGGCCACATTCGTAGCTTCAATAACATTCGTTCCCAGTCTCGGACCATTCGGAATATAGATTTCCAATTTTTCGTCCAATTCTTTTTGGTCTTCGTTTAAGAGTTTATCATAGTTCTGCAAACGTGCTTTTTGCTTTGTCTGACGGCCTTTTGCACCCTGACGAACCCAGTCTAACTCGCGTTCTAAGGTTTTTCTGCGTTTGGAAGCCACTTTTTCCTCCTGTTCCATACGTTTTGTTTTTTGGTCAAGCCAAGAAGAATAATTTCCTTTCCACGGAATACCTTCACCTCTATCCAATTCCAAAATCCAGCCAGCAACATTATCCAAGAAATATCTATCGTGCGTTACGGCAATAACAGTTCCCGCATATTGTGCCAGATGCTGTTCTAACCAAAGTACGCTTTCCGCATCCAAGTGATTTGTTGGCTCATCCAATAGCAATACATCGGGTTGTTGCAATAACAAACGGCACAACGCCACACGACGACGTTCTCCACCGGATAAATGTTTGATTGGTGTATCGCCTTCCGGTGTGCGTAAAGCATCCATTGCGATTTCAAGTTTTGTATCCAATTCCCACGCACCACAAGCATCAATTTTATCCTGTAACAAAGCTTGGCGCTCCATTAATTTATCCATCTTATCGGCATCTTCATAGACTTCAGGTAAACCGAACATATCATTGATTTTATTGAATTCGTCAAGAATAGCCACCGTTTCGGCAACACCTTCTTTTACGATTTCAATAACTGTTTTGGTATCATCCAAAATTGGTTCTTGTTCCAAATATCCTACAGTATAACCAGGTTGGAAAACCACATCGCCCTGATAATTTTTATCAACTCCCGCAATAATCTTCAAAAGTGATGATTTTCCGGAACCGTTTAATCCTAGAATTCCGATTTTTGCTCCGTAGAAAAAGCTTAAATAGATATTCTTCAAAACTTGTTTATCACTTCCCTGGTACGATTTACTCAATCGTTGCATCGAGAATATTACTTTTTTATCTTCACTCATAGCTTAGTTTTATTGGGGTTGTTATTTTAACTTTTTACTGTTTTTGGGTGTTTTGTGTAGTGGTTGTGTTATCTGTTCCTGCGTTAAGAATACAGGCGAAAGCATCTTTTAATTTAGATTGCATCTTTTCGTTTATTTCATAATCACGGGAATATTCATATGTAATTCTAACATCGGTAATTTTACTATCTTTTAGTTCTTTCAGTTGATTTTCAGTTATATTAAAATAGGCAAAAGACGTTCCGCATTCAATTTTATAATTATACTTTATTTCCATTACATTGCCGTCGGAAAAAAGAAATTTTATATAAGTTTTTGATGGCGAAATGCATTCAGGAAAATTAGATATCGTGAAAAAAGTATAAAAAGTTTCTGATCCCACAGATTTAATAAAAGTCAACGCAAATCCTTTAGATCCTCTATATAAATCTACTCTTTGTCTATAAGTGTTGGTATTGGTGAATTTGTCGAACGCTTGATTTATTTTGCATTGAGAAAAATTTACACTGCAAATCATAAATAATACTATCGTTATTGTTGTTTTCATCTTCTTTTGTGTTTACGTTTTACATCTACTACAATTTTTGCATTGAAAAAATTACTTTCTTATCGTCTGACATTTTTTAGATTTTTAGATTCTTAGATTTTTAGATTCTTTAAATTACAATCTTCCTTTTAACGAACTGAAAACCCATGCGTTAGCCAAGAATCCCACTCCTGTTGCTCCAAATCCCCAACCGGCGGTTTCATCATAACGGAAAGCGCCAAGTGCTATAAGTACTAATCCCATGATGATTATAATTAAGGTTGCCCATCCTAAGACAGTATTTTTATTCATTCCCATGCTTTGTGGTATTTTAATTTTTGGAAACGCAAATATCGTGAAAACTTATGATTCTTTCAAACCTTCCGTGATGACTTTTTGAAATTGGTTTGCAGATGTTATTTTCTGAATCAAGATAGTTGGGAATACCGTTAGTTTTGATGATATTTTTGGATAAGTTTATTGTTTTGATATGGTCAAAATGTTGTGGATTAAGAACGGCATTTGTTTCAATATACTGTGAAGTAATGACAGTTTTCGTGAAGTAAACTGCTTCGTAACGAATTACTTTCCCATAAATGAATCCATTTTTTAATTCTAAATCAAAACATTCTAACTGTAGTGGAATAAACGCTCTGATTTGCGTTTGACGGTTATATATTTTATAGGCTGCTTCCTTCCTGCTCCATAAATTCCAAACGGTAGTTTCGGGATTTTGTGAGTTTGATATTAGCAATTGCTCTCTTGTGGTAAAGATTTTATCTAAAAAACCTTTGCGCTGCCAATTGCTTTCTTTTCTGGCGAAAGCCAAATCTATAATATCATTTCCTATCACTTTTCAGCCAATTTAGTTTCAATGATGTTCAAAGTTGCTTTTACGCTCAACATTTTTTCCATCGATTGGTTGTCAATTTCGATTCCGAAAGCTTCTTCTACATCCAAAACAATATCTACCAGATTTGCCGAATTAATATTTAAATCTTTAATAAAATCCGTGTTCTCATCAATGCTTTCGAAGGCATCTTTGTTTATAACAAAAGGCTTTACAATAGTATTTAATCGTTGAATAATTTCTGTTTTTTCCATCATTTATATTTTTTAAAAATTACGCAACCGTTTACGTCCCCAAAACCAAAACTTGCTTTAGCTAAGATAGTGATATCTTTTTGAATTAATTGCTGTGGAATTTTGGACGAATCAATGCACTCTGTTATCTCGGGATTCAAGTCTTTGCAATTTATGTTTGGAAAAATAAATCCGTGATAAACCTGCAATACTGAAGCTACGCTTTCGACACTTCCCGAAGCGGACAAACAATGTCCAACCATTGACTTTAATGAGTTGATATACGGAAAATCTTTGCCTTTTCTGTTTAGTGCCTGACTCCAGTTCTGAATTTCTAAAGCATCTTTACTCGTTGCTGTTAAATGTCCGTTAATAGCATCAATCTCATCAGAATTTATTCCGGCATTCGCCATTGCATTCGTAATGCATTTTTGCACCGCAACCGGATTTGGCGCCGTCATAGTTCCTAATCCACGCTGCCCGCCTGAGTTAACATTACCGCCTAAAACTTCAGCATAAATCCTTGCGCCACGTGCCACTGCGGTTTCTAAATCTTCCAAAACCAATGCTCCTGCCCCGCTTCCCGGAACAAACCCTGAAGCGGACGCCGACATTGGTCTCGAACCTTGTTCCGGTGAATCATTGTGTTTGAACGTGCAGACTTTCATCGCATCAAATCCTCCCCAAATGTAAGGTCCGCTGTCGCTCGTACTTCCGGCTAACATTCGTTTGGCCTGTCCGAGTTTTATTCTTTCATACGCCATTAATATGCTTTCTGTTCCTGTTGTACAGGCAGAAGAATTGGTGGTCACCTGATTTCCCAAACCTAATTTTCCACCCAGATAGGCACTAACGCCGCTATTCATTGTTTGCGCCACAGCGGTACTTCCAAGCTTTCTTGTTTCTAAATTATCAATTTTATAAATGCTTTCCCGGAATTTTTCGATGCCCGAAGTTCCGGTACCAAAAATGGTTCCCGAATCCCAATCGGGGTTTTCGTTTTGGTCGATTTCCAGACCTGCATCTTTCCATGCATCAAGTCCCGCTATGACTCCGTATAAAATTCCGGTCGAATTGAAATTGCGCAGTTCCAGCTCTGTGAAGTAGTCTCTTTTTATTTCTTCAGATATTTCCGGTGTTCCCGATATCTGACAGGAAAACTGCAGGCGTTCCAATTCCGCATCATGCTTTATCCCCGAAATACCGTTTTTTATGGCATTGGTAAACGCGTCAATCCCTACTCCGTTTGGAGCAACTATACCAAGACCTGTTATGACTACTCTTCTTTCCATTTATAGAACCATTCCGGCAATAGTACCGCGGCAGACTTCTTCATCTTTAGCATTGAACATTCTTACTTTACATTTCAGTTTGCCAAATCTAAAATATACCTTTTCTGAAACTATTGATACTTTCTCATTAGGATAAACGGGTTTCAGGTATTCAATTTCAGAAGATGTTAGTGCTACTTTTGAGTCAGTATTAAAATCATTTCCCAACAAATATATTCCGAGACAAATAACACCTATCTGCGCCATGGTTTCCGTTAAGATAACGCCCGGCGTAACAGGATTGCTTTTGAAATGGCCTTTATAAAAATCCAAATCTTCACTAAAAGTAAACATACCTTCTGCTCCATTTTCATCTACGCGGATTAACTCATCCACAAAAAGGAAAGGTTTGGTATAAGGCAATTTATTGATAATATCTTGATACATCTACTTAAAATTCAATTAGCATTCGCTGCGCTGAAAACCCCGGTCCAAAACTCAATAGCAATCCTTTTTCGCCCTGCTTTGGTTTATTGTCCATAATTCGCTCCAAAACATACAATACAGTTGCGCTAGACATGTTTCCGAATAACCGCAGTACTTCTTTAGTATCATCTATATTTTTGCCCAAACCAGAAAATAAATCTTCTACAGTCTGCACAATTTTTTTTCCGCCGGGATGAAAAATTAAATGGTCAATGTCTTCAATTTTTAAGTGGTTCTTTTCTAAAAACGGATAAATAATCTCGGGGAAATGCGAGGCAATAGTTTCGGGAACTTCTATGTCCAAAACCATCTGAAGCCCGCTATTCGTAAGCTTAAAACCCATCATATGGATGTTGTCATAAAAGTGATACATATCATCGGCAAGTATTTTTGGCCCTTCATCTTCCTCGTGAGAAGAAAGCAGCACACAAGCAGCTCCATCGCCGAAGATAGCAGCGGAAACAATATTCGGCATCGAAAAATCATCAAGCTGAAATGTTGCGGTAGGACTTTCCACCGCGATGACTGCGGCTCGTTTTCCCGGATTTGCCTGAAGGAAGTTCTTGGCGTATATCATTCCAGATATTCCGGCCGCACAACCCATTTCGGTAACTGGCAATCTAACAATGTCCTGACGTAATTTTAGAGTGTTGATTAAATAGGCATCCAACGACGGAATCATAATTCCGGTACAGCTGACGGTAATAATATAATCGAGTTTTTCAGGTTTCCAGTTGGCTTTTTTCAAAGCTTTGTCAAGCACTTTTTCGCCTAGCAAAATCACTTCCCTGACGTATATATCGTTGCGCTCTTCAAAAGATGTATTTGTAAAAACTTCCGTTGGTTCCATAATTGAATAACGCTTGTCTACCATTGCTCCTTCAAATATCTTTTTTACCTTTCTGACAAAACGTTCGTCCTGTCCGGAAAGCCAGCCGTCCAAAAGCGGCATGATTTCTTGTGTTGTACGGGAATATTTTGGTAGTTCTTTTGCAACGGCTTTTATTTTGACGCTCATTTGGCTATATTGAAATTATTGATTTGTATTGATTATCCATTGATAACGAAATGCCCATTTCCATTCAATCGAATAGTTTTTGAGCTGTAATTTTTTGGAAAACTGTTCCAATTCGGGCTTTTTAAAACCTCTTAAAATGGACACTAAACCATCTTCCCGCGACATATCGTTCAGCCGTAAAACAAAACACAAGCCTTGAAACAATCGGTAAGAAATGCCACTTCGCTGCAAATCATTGATTACGATTCCCATTTTCGCGTTAGCCTTAAAAACCTTTAGCAAATCGATAATTTCTTCATCTTTAAAATGATGGAGTGTTAAAGTACACAAAACAATGTCGTATTCTAACTTTTCAAATGAATTACTGAAAACATCTTCGCATCGATAGGTTATATTTGGATAATTGACCGACTTTTTTTTTGCATAATCAACAGTAAACTGATTTGCATCAATCCCAACTAAATCGCATTTAATGTTATTTTTTTTTAAATAATCAGCCATAAGCCGAAGCATGTCGCCATTGCCGCACCCAATATCTACGACAGTGATTTTGTCCTTAACCGGATGCTGTTTGAGGATTTTTTTCACACCTTCGAGCGTAACTTTATTACCACCTAAAAACTGATTGATTTTTGCAATTTTATCCAAAGCGTCTTTGAGTATGTTACCTTCCATATCAAAATCGTCCATCAGTTCAGGTTCATTTGTCCTGTAGGTAGTTTTAATGAACATACTCTAAGTTTTTGTTTAAAGGTTTTCCGTGTGTTTTGTTGATTATCGCAGATAATAAAAATGGAAAAGCTTTCAAAACACGGAGCGTCACATCGGAAAGTTTGGGTTTTTGCAGTAGTGATGCCAGCCATCTTCCTGTTCGTAAACGCTGTCGGAAATTATGATTCCATTCCTGGTTATACAAGTCTTCCAATTCCTGCCTTGACAACAATTCTTTTTTCAAATATTTCGTCACCAAATTTGAGGCAATTTTAGCACTGTGAATTGCCATCGCCATTCCATTTCCACATAACGGATGTATCAAACCGGCAGTATCGCCTATCATTAAAATATGATTTTCGACAGCGTTCTTTTTGGCAAATGATATCTGGCTGATGGTTAATGGCTTTTCCGAAACCAAAGTCATCGTTTCAAATATGACTTTCAAATTTGGATTTTTCGATACCACTTTTTCCTGATATTCTTCCAGGTTTTTATACCTTTTGAAAGTATCATAATCGGCTAAATAACAAATATTAGTTTTATTGTTTTCCACTTTTGAAACACCACAATAGCCGCCTTTAAAATTGTGCAGTCCGACGACATCATTGTGAAAATCTCCGGTGTAATGTGCCTTGACTGCCAGCCATGGTGATTTTTTTTTAATAAAGCCGCGTTGCATTTTTTGGTCGATAGCTGAACGTTTTCCGAAAGCTCCCAAGACAATTTCGGATTTTAATTCACGGCCTTCAGCTGTTGTAACGGTAAAAAAATCTTCAGCAAAAACAATATTGTCCACAGTTTCCTGAATAACGAGGCAACCACTGGCAACTGCTTTTTGGAATAAAAAATTATCTAACGCATAACGGGTTATTCCAAACCCACCTAAAGGTAAAGAAGCTTTGATATTTCTTCCGCCTGTGGTGGATAAATGCAATTTAGATATATAAGTTGGTTTTAACTCGTTCAAATTGATTTTTAGCGAATTGAGATAGGGCAAAACTTCATTTGAAATGTATTCACCACAGACTTTGTGTTTTGGATAGGCATTTTTTTCGAAAACAGTAACTGTAAATCCAAGTCCGGATAAATGAATAGCAGATGTTAAACCAGCCAGACCGCCACCTACAATTATTACCGCACTAGTTTCCATAATCACTAAATTTATTGAATTAGCACGTTAACAAATTATATAATTGTAATTAAAAAGTTATATAATTACTGTTTGTAAACGACGCCGTCCTTCATTACAAAAGCTACGTTGTTAACGGTAGTTATATTTGTAGTTGGATCATCGTCTGTAGCAATTATATCCGCGAGGAAGCCTGGCTCAATTGAACCAATCTGCTTGTCCATATCCAGAAGCATCGCATTGGTAATTGTTGCAGCCTGGAGTGCTTTCATAACTGGCATTCCGGCTTCGGTCATGTAAACGAATTCGCGAGCATTAAGCCCGTGTTGGAATACACCGGCATCCGTTCCGAAGGCAATTGGAACTCCTTTTTTATAAGCCTTTGCAAAAGTTCCCTGAATCTTGGGTCCTATCCACAAAGCTTTAGGTACTACAATTGCTGGATAATAATTAGGCTTTTTAGCATTTTCTTCAACGGTTTTTCCAGCGGTAATGGTTGGTACTAAATAGCAATTGTTTTTAATCATTAAATCCATAGTGGCATCACTCATTTCTGTGCCATGTTCGATAGTTTTAACGCCCCCCAAAATGGCGCGTCGCATACCTTCATCTCCGTGAGCGTGAGCCGCTACTTTCATTCCGTAATCTTTGGCTGTAGAAACTATAGCTTCTATTTCTTCCTGAGTAAACTGTGGATTTCCGGCACTTTTGGCAACACTTAAAACGCCCCCGGTTGCGGTAATTTTTATCCAATCGGCACCGTTTTTATAACGTTGACGTACTGCTTGTCGTGCATCTTCGACGCTATTGACCACACCTTCTTTTGGACCGGGATTACCCATGAAATCTTTTCGGTAACCATTCGTCGGATCCGCATGGCCACCTGTAGAAGCCAATGCTTTTTCGGCAGTAAAGATTCTTGGTCCTACAACTTTACCTGCGTTTATAGCGTTTCTCAACGATACATTTACACCGCTTCCTCCTAAGTCTCTTACGGTAGTAAAACCAGCCATTAAAGTAGCTTTTCCAAAACCTTCAGCATTATAAGCAATGTCCGCATCGTTAAGGGTGAATTCTTCCAGATATTCTGTTTGACTTGTTTGGGATTCAAGATGCACGTGCATGTCGATCCAGCCTGGCATTACAGTTTTGGTTTTGAGGTCTACGATTTTATCGCTTGGATTAATTGGGTTAATAAAACCTTCTTCAATACTTTTAATCGTTTTCCCTGAAACGATTATGGTTTTGTTCGCGAGTACTTTTCCGTTTTTTGTATCGATAAGTTTACCGCATTGTATATAGATATCCTGCGCCTGGATGTTGAATGCAGTAAATAATAGGCCAAGCAGTAATAGTTTTTTCATGTTTAGAGATTTTGATAAATGTAGAAAAAAATTAATTTATTTAGGGTGTAAATTCAGTTCATTTATTTGATCTTTATAATCAAAAGGAAGGAGAATGCTTTTCAGTATCCAGTCCATTTTCATCAGTCTGCTTACTTTGTATACCGGAACTAAACGGGTAAGTAAAGAAAAATCGCTAAACTGCAACAGTTCTTTTACCCTGTTGGGACAGACTAATTTCTGACCTTCAATCAACACCTTGAACCGCATAGCTCCCAAGTGTTTTTTATATTGTTTAAATAAATCTGCAGTGTATTCGCTTTTTTGGAGGTCAGCGACTAAATGTGATTCTCTCACAGGGAGCCAATCTTTATAATTAAGGGGTAATTCGTTCAATCCCATCCTGTTTCCCACACGATAAAAAACATTGTATACTTCTTCCTTTTCTTCGTCAGTTAGTTTTTTTTCAAGCAATTCATAAGCTGAAATTGAATAATGAATTAACATAAATAGCACATCACGATAAGCCCAATCCGGAATAACATCTCCACGATTTTGCTCTACCACAGTGTGTATTTTACGCATGGTGTCGATGGCTTTATTAGCGTCATCGTTTGTGGCAAAAACTATCATTCGGGCATATCGAACGGTTGAAAAAAGGCGTCCTAAAGGATCGGAAGGCAATCTTCCTGTAAAGTAAAGCCAATCGACCGCTTTATTCAAAGCAAATTCGGCTGCAGCTCCGGCAAAAATGAAAAGTATGGTATCGCTCTTGCCCCAAATGGTTCTGACAATTGAGTTTTTTTCAACGAAGTATTGCATAGTTTACATAGGAAAAAAAGACTCCATGCGAATTACAGAGAGTTGTTTTTTAGATATTCAGATTTTTAGTTTTTAGTTTTCATTTTTAAGAGAAGCCATATCTATTACAAAACGGTATTTTACATCGCTTTTTAGCATTCTTTCATAAGCTTCGTTAATTTCCTGCATCTTGATTATTTCTATTTCGGAAACGATGTTATGTTTGCCGCAGAAATCCAGCATTTCCTGCGTCTCCGCGATACCGCCAATCAGAGATGCCGCAATTGCTTTTCTTCCCATAATCATTGGAACTGTATTTAGAATAGGATCGAGTCCTCCTAAATACCCAACGATAACCAAAGTTCCACTTATAGCTAAAGTTGCCATATATGGGTTTAC
Source organism: Flavobacterium sp. (assembly GCF_025352425.1). Classification (GTDB taxonomy): domain Bacteria; phylum Bacteroidota; class Bacteroidia; order Flavobacteriales; family Flavobacteriaceae; genus Flavobacterium. The sequence goes on along the minus strand of NZ_JANXTI010000010.1, from coordinate 17,621 downwards.
GTCATGCACATATGGAACAGTATCAATAATAAGATCAAATTTTCCAGAAACAGAAGCCAATTGAGTATCATCTGTAGAAATTATTACAGCATCTGCTCCCAGATCTAAAGCATCTTTTTCTTTGTCTGGTGTTCTTGAAAAAAGTGTTACATCGGCTCCTAATCCTTTAGCTAATTTTATTGCCATATGACCCAACCCGCCCAATCCAACCACTGCAACTTTACTTCCTTTGCCAACATTCCAATGGCGTAATGGAGACCAAGTCGTAATTCCGGCACAAAGTAAGGGTGCCACTGCAGCCAAATCCAAATTAGCAGGAACTTTTAAAACAAAATTTTCATCAACAACAATCTTTTCAGAATAACCACCATGGGTAAATCCTCCTAAATGCTTGTCTTGACTGCCATAAGTTCCAACCCATCCGTTCAAACAATATTGCTCTAAATCCTGTTTGCAACTGCTGCAATTTCTACAGGAATCTACAAGGCAGCCTACAGCAGCGAAATCTCCAACTTTAAGTTTACTGACCTCACTCCCTACTTTGGTTACTTTGCCTACAATTTCGTGTCCAGGAACTACTGGATAAGTAGTAAAACCCCAATCATTTCTTGCTGTATGTAAATCGGAGTGGCAGACGCCACAGTATAAAATATCAATTTCAATATCTTTTGGTAATGCTTCTCTGCGCTCAATATTCATTTCTTTCAATGGCGCGGTGGTATAATCTGTTCCAAACGCCTTTACGTTTTGTGTTTCCATGTCATATAATTTAGTTATCTCAAAATTAATCTATTTTATTATAGCATGAACCTGAAAAATAATTTAAAGGCCTAATTCACACCATAAAAAATTTTGGCTCATTTTTTGCATTTGGGACGAAAAAAAAAATCCAATGAAAAAATTTCTTTTTATACTGATGTTCGCTTCCGGAGTGTATGCCCAAAAAGAAGTATTTAATGTTCAGCACTATTGTGTTGACGTCAAACCATTTAAAAAAGGACAATGTGATATCTCAGGAAACGAATATTCCTTTGTGTTTTTAGACACCCAAAAAAAAGAACTAACATTTTTTTTTACTAACACCAAACTTAAATATAAAATAACTGAATCTCATATAGAACAACCAAATCCTAATTTTACATGGTACAATTTAGTAAATGAAAAAGGAAATATGGAGATGAGAATCAATAAGCAAAAAACTAAGATTGAATTTATTGATGCTACTAACCATATTTACTTAAAGGTCGGGAGGTCTACCAAATTTGAGTAGCTGATTTAATAAAGCGATCCTAAAATCAATTAAAAACACTCACCAGCATTTCTTTCAATAAATCGCCTTGCGGCAATGCATTCGCGCCCACGCCTTTACTTTTTACATCAACTTCGCGTAATGTTCCAATAATAGAACTCACTTTTTTCATCGGAAAATTGCGTGCTGCCGCTATATAATCATTGATAAAATACGGACTTACTTTAAGTATCTTGGCTGCATTTGCTGGTGATTTATCTTTTAAACCGTGGTATTGCAATAAAGCAGAAAAGAAACCAAATACCAATCCGTTAGTCATAACTATTGGGTTGTCTTTTTGGTTCTGCGCAAAATAGTTGGCTATCTGATACGCCTTAAATTGGTTTTTCTCGCCAATGGCTTTTCTAAATTCAAATACGTTAAAATCTTTGCTAAAACCTATGTTTTCTTCAATTAGGCTGGGTGTAATTGTACTTCCTTTGGGTAGGATAATTTCGAGCTTGGTCAGCTCGTTGGCAATACGGCTTAAATCATTTCCAAGAAATTCAACCAACATCGCCATTGCTTTCGGCTCAATGCCGTAACCCCGGTTTTTCAACACATTCTTAATCCATTGTCCAACCTGATTTTCATACATCTTTTTGCTTTCATACACCAAGCCATGTTTTTCGAGTGTTTTGGTTACTTTCTTGCGTTTGTCAAGGGATTTATATTTATAGGCAAAAACCAAAACCGTAGTCGTCTGTGGATTCTCAGCATATTTTTCCAACTGATCAATCGTTTTAGATAATTCCTGTGCTTCCTTTACAATTACGACCTGACGTTCGGCCATCATAGGGTAACGTTTAGCATTCGCAACAATATCATCAATAGTAGTATCACGACCATAAAGTACCATTTGGTTGAAACCTTTTTCCTCTTCAGTCAAAAGATTGTCTTCCAAATATTCGGTTATTCTATCAATGTAATAGGGTTCTTCTCCCATCAAAAAATAGATTGGTTTAATTCTTCCGGCTTTGATGTCGTTGATTATTTTTACTACCTCTTCCAAAATAAGTTGATTGGGTTATTTGGTTATTCGTTTATTTGACAATAGATTTGCTTCATGCAAAAACTGAATTTTCCGTCCTTTTCGTTTCGCTTCAAAAATAGTGAAAATAAAGTGTCAATTTTTGATGACATCCGGAAAAAATTTATCCAGCTTACTCCCGAAGAATGGGTGCGTCAAAACACCATTCAGTTTTTGCTCCAAGAGAAAAAATATCCAAAATCATATCTTAATATTGAGAAACTCATTAAGATAAATGATAGAATAAAACGCTACGATATAGTTGTATTTCGGCCAGATGGAACAATATTTTTACTGATAGAATGCAAAGCGCCCGAAATAAAAATTACACAGGAAACCTTTGATCAAATTGCCCGTTATAACCTGAAACTTAACGCGGAGTATCTGATGGTAACCAACGGACTAAATCATTACTTTTGCCAAATGGATTTTGAGAAAGAGCAGTATGTTTTTCTAAAAGAATTACCGGATTTAGATGATAGACGAATAGATAATAGATGATAGATAAGAAGATTGCTGTAGTAATATTGAATTGGAACGGTGCTGAGCTGTTGGAGCAGTTTTTGCCTTCGGTGGTCGCCTATTCCGATGAAGCAAAAATTTATGTCGCTGACAATGACTCTACCGATAATTCGATTGCAGTTGTAAAAGAAAAGTTTCCTTCAATAACAATTATTCAGAATGATGGGAATTATGGTTTTGCCAAAGGGTACAATCTGGCACTTCAACAGGTTGAGGAAGAATACTACGCTCTCGTAAATTCGGATGTTGAAGTTACTGAAAACTGGCTTACTCCTATTATTTCTATCTTCGATGCTCAGGCTGCTATTGGAATAATCCAACCAAAAATTTTGGATTATAAAAACAAAGTTTACTTTGAATACGCCGGTGCCGCGGGAGGTTTTATTGACCAATATGGTTATCCTTATTGCAGAGGACGTATTTTTGAAACGATAGAAAAAGATCAAGGGCAATACGATGACGAGTCGGACATCTTTTGGGCAAGTGGCGCCTGTTTTTTTATCCGAAAAGAAGTTTACAGAAAATTAGGCGGTTTTGATAAGGATTTCTTTGCGCATCAGGAGGAAATTGATTTGTGTTGGCGCGTTTTTAATTTGGGCTTTAAAGCCAAATACACCTCAGAATCTGTAGTTTATCATGTTGGCGGTGCTACCTTGCACGAGAGCAATCCAAAAAAAACGTTCCTTAATTTCAGGAATTCTCTATTGATGCTAACCAAAAATTTACCCGAAAACAAATTGGTTCCTATTCTCTTTGTGCGTATCCTCCTCGATGGCATTGCGGGAATTCAATTTATTTTTAAAGGGAAATTTATTCATTGTTGGGCAATTATAAAAGCACATTTTGCATTTTACACTCTGATTAACAAAACGTTAAAAAAACGAAAAGAATCCCAATTAAATACGTATTATCATTCGCAAAGCATTGTATACCGCTACTTCATAAAAAACGGCACCATTTTTGAAAAGTAATTTTAACAAGAGTTTATCATTCTGTTATACTCTTAAAAACTAAAATAATCCGTACTTTTGTTAAAATTAAATCACCTAAACTCATGAGAAAAGTAATTTTTGCACTTTCGTTAGTAATGCTTACACTAACATCGTGTGGCACCAAGAAAAAGATTGCTGCTTTAGAAGCACAAAACAAAGAATGTCAAGATTTATTGAATTCAACTACCGTTAAATTAAACTTGTGTCTTTCTGAAAAAGAGGCAATGTCTAAACAAAATGATTACCTGAAACAAAATAATTCAGATTTAATCAGCAACTCCAAAGATTTGACTGTATTAACTACCAAAGGTGCTCAAAACCTGGAAAAATCATTGGAAAGTTTAAAAGAAAAAGATCTTAAAATATCTCGTCTTCAGGATGCTTTAACTAAAAAAGACAGTGTCACATTGGCTTTGGTTACAAGCTTAAAAAGCTCCGTTGGTATTTCTGACCCAGACATTGAAATCAACGTAGAAAAAGGTGTTGTTTTCATATCTATTGCTGACAAATTATTATTCAAAAGCGGTAGCTATGTAGTAAGCGACAGAGCAAAAGAAGTTCTAGGCAAAGTTGCCAAAGTTATCAATAGCCGTCCAACATTTGAATGTATGGTTGAAGGACATACTGATAATGTACCATTTACCGGAAATGCAATTTTGTTAGACAACTGGGATTTGAGTGTGAAACGTTCAACCGCTATTGTTAGAGTATTGACGAATGATTTAGGCGTAAAACCATCACAATTAATTGCGGCTGGAAGAAGTGAATTTATTCCTTTAGTAGATAACAATTCAGCCGATAACAGAGCTAAAAACAGAAGAACTCGTATTGTGGTTTTACCAAAAATTGATGAGTTCTACGATATGATTGAAAAAGAAATGAAGAAACAGAAACAATAATCTGTTCAGAAAAAGAAAATAGATAAAAGACAAAACGTCCCGAGAAATCAGGACGTTTTTTATTGAATGAGAACTTCTATATTCTTTATTCTCTTGTCACCCTGAGCGCAGTCGAAGGGCTATTTTCTTTTAAAAAATATCCGGATTACCTTTCCCTTCACGGATAATAACAGGTTCGTAACCGGATAAATCAATAATGGTGGAACCAACATTGTCTCCGTAACCACCATCAATGACTAAGTCAACCAAGTGCTGCCATTTTTCAAAAATTAATTCAGGGTCTGTGGAATATTCCAATACTTCATCATCATCATGGATAGATGTTGATACAATTGGATTACCCAGCATTTTTACTATGCATATAGCAATATTATTATCGGGAATTCTAATCCCTACCGTTTTCTTTTTTCGGAATTCTTTTGGCAAATCGTTATTACCAGGCAAAATAAAAGTATAAGGTCCCGGCAAGGTTCTTTTCAGAATTTTAAAAGTTGCCGTGTCAATTTGCTTAACATAATCTGATAAATTGCTCAAATCGCTGCAAACGAAAGAGAAATTGGCTTTCTCCAGTTTGATACCTTTTATTTTGGCAATGCGTTCCAATGCTTTTGTATTAGTAATATCGCAACCCAAACCATAAACTGTATCTGTGGGATAAATTACCAAGCCACCATTTTTTAAAACATCAACTACTTTTTTTATAGCAGCTTCGTTTGGATTGTCTTCGTATATTTTTATGAATTCAGCCATGTATGCTATTTATCCTCTGATTTTGGGGTTATCAATGTTCCCATTATCAACGAGATTATAAGCGAAACTACAACGCCAATTATGATTCTTTTGTTGGTAATTGGCTCATCGTTAATAAATTTTGGAATGATATAGACATTCATAAGCGACATTGAAACAAACCAGTAAATTACAAGTTTCCAATTAGTTTTTAGTTTTTCCATATTTTCAAATGTCTTTATCCAATTATTTCCAATTTCGCAAATCTCAAAAGCAGTTTTTTAATGCCGCCAACTTCAAATTTAATTTCTGCCTTTTTATCTGCGCCCGCGCCTTCCAGACTTACAACTTCTCCTTTTCCAAAACGTTCGTGAATTACAACATTTCCAATGGTTAACTTGCTGTCAAACAAATTGGTGTTACTTGGCGCATTGCCAATTGGTTTCAATTTACGGATATTCGCCGAAGAAACCGTTTCTTCTCCATATTTTTTTGGTGGCGTTCCTGCTGTTGGTTTGGCTTGTCGTAATCTGGACTTATCAATATCACCAAAAATATCCAAATCAATGGTTGGTTTATAACGGTAACTTGTATCCATCGGATTAATATATTCCAGGTATTCCTCTTTTATTTCTTCAATAAAACGGGAAGGTTCGCTATCAACTAATTTTCCCCAACGGTAACGCGACTGTGCGTAAGTTAAATACGCCTGATGCTCGGCACGGGTTAAGGCCACATAGAATAATCTTCGTTCTTCTTCGAGTTCACTTCTCGTATTCATACTCATCGCACTCGGAAACAAATCCTCTTCCATTCCGACCACAAAAACATACGGAAATTCTAATCCTTTTGCTAAATGAATCGTCATCAGCGCCACTCTATCATCATCGCCGGTATCGCGGTCTAAATCGGTTGCCAATGCCACATCTTCCATGAATTCAGATAAAGCACCACGAGCGCCATCAATTTCTCTTTGACCTTCGATGAAATCTTTGATACCTCCCATTAAAGTTTCGATATTCTCTATTCGGGCAATGCCTTCAGGAGTTCCGTCTTTTTTGAGTTCCTGTATTAACCCTGTTTTTTTGGCAACATGTTCGGTTAATACAAACGCATCCTGTTGTTCATTAATGATTTGAAAACTCTTAATCATCGTCACAAAATCTTCCAGTTTTTGTTTGGTTCCCGAGTTTAATTTTAAATCGATTTTATCAATATTTTCCATTACTTCAAAAATGGAACGTTTATAATGATTAGCCGCAACCGTAAGTTTTTCAACCGTTGTATCTCCAATTCCACGTGCCGGATAATTTATTACACGAACCAAGGCTTCTTCATCTTTTGGATTAATAACCAATCGCAGATAACACAAAACATCTTTAATTTCCTTTCTTTGATAAAAAGACAAACCACCATAAATTCGATACGGAATATCACGTTTGCGTAAAGCGTCTTCCATGGCGCGGGATTGCGCATTGGTTCGATACAAAATAGCAAACTGCCCGTTCATCATTTGATTACGCATCTTTTGTTCAAAGATTTCACCTGCAACAAATCGTCCTTCTTCACCATCTGTAATACTGCGATGTACTTTTATTTTCGCACCATAATCATTAGCTGTCCACACCACTTTATCGAGTTTGGTTTTATTTTTATCGATAATTGAATTCGCAGCTTCTACAATATTTTTCGTAGAACGATAATTCTGTTCTAAGCGATAGGTTTTTACATTTTCATAATCCTTCTGGAAGTTGAGTATGTTATTGATATTGGCACCACGGAAAGCATAAATACTTTGTGCATCATCACCAACAACGCAAATATTTTGAAACCTGTCACTCAACGCGCGCACAATCAAATATTGTGAATGGTTGGTATCCTGATACTCATCAACCAAAATGTATCGAAATCGGTCCTGATATTTTGCCAGCACATCCGGAAAACGATTCAACAGTTCATTTGTTTTTAACAGCAAATCATCAAAATCCATGGCGCCGCTTTTGAAACATCGGTCAACATAATTAGCGTAGATTTCGCCCAAACGAGGCTTTTTACTCATCGCGTCCTGCTCTTGTAATTCGGGATTGTTTAGATAAGCTTTTACTGTAATTAATGAATTTTTATACGATGATATCCTGCCCAAAACTTGCTTTGGTTTGTAGATATCTTTGTCTAATTGCATTTCCTTGATAATTGCGGAAATCAACCGAACACTGTCCTGCGTATCATAAATTGTGAAGTTAGACGGAAAACCCAATTTATCGGCTTCGCTTCTCAGAATTCGGGCAAACACGGAGTGAAACGTTCCCATCCAAAGATTTTTGGCTTCATTGGTTCCCACAATATCCGCAATACGTTTTTTCATTTCGCGTGCCGCTTTGTTGGTAAAAGTCAACGCCAGAATATTAAACGCATCCACACCCAAACTCATTAAATACGAAATACGAACCGTCAGCACACGGGTTTTTCCCGAACCGGCGCCAGCAATAATAATCATCGGTCCATCTTTTTGATAAACAGGTTCTTGTTGGGCTTCGTTAAGCTGGGAAATGTAGTGTTGCATTTTTTTTAAAAGTCGCTAAGTATCAGAGTTGCAAAGTTTCAAAAGTAATAAGAAACTTTGCGAACAAATTTAACGTTACTAAACCTGAATTGCAATCATAATTTTGGCTAATTATCAACAGAATAAAAGTAAATTATGCTACGCCAATGGTAAAATGAACTGAAAAACACCAACGTTGACGTCCGGAATATAAAACTTGGCATCACGGACATCAAATTTGGCGAAGTCAGACGTATATTTTGGGGTTAGAGACGTCAAATTTGAGGTAGTCGGACGTATATTTTGGGGTGTCGGACATAAACACTGGGCTTACATAGACCAAATTTGCGCTTGAAGGCCTCTTATTTGGGGTTATTCTATTATATTTGTGACCAATTTATATTGTTTATCCATGAATTCAGATAAAATTTTAGAATTACTGATGTATGCTGTTCCTTCACTTATAACTGGTGCTGTAGCGTATTATTTGTTTGATAATTACTTTAAAGATCAACAAAATACAAGACGCTGGTTGTTGCAAAGAGAAAATCAGAAACATTCGTTACCCTTGCGCTTGCAGGCGTATGAAAGACTCGCTTTGTTCTTGGAACGAATCAATCCTCCGAAGTTGCTGATTCGTGTGGCGCCATTGAGTGAAAATAAAGTGGATTATCAAAACCTGCTGATTCATCATATTGAGCAGGAATACGAGCACAACATCACCCAACAGGTATATATCACGAACGAACTTTGGACGATGCTTTTGACTGCCAAAAACACAATCATCCAAAATATCAGAAAGACAGCTTTGGATGAAACCATTACTACTGCGGGTCAATTCAGGGAAAAGATTTTAAGCAATATGCTTGATGGACAATCAGCAAGCACAGTAGCTTTGAGTTATTTGAAGAATGAAGTCGCTGACGTTTTAGGATAAAAAAAGCCGCGGTTGGTTTTTTATTTTTTGTTGAACTTTGAAATACCGTCCTTTAGCCACACCAAGTAATCACTTATGTCTGGGGTATAAGCTACAGGTGTATTCAGTTCTTTTTCATTCAAATCCAAAAGAACATATAGCGGCCGCGAATTATTATTGAATCGGGTTATTTGGAATTCGCTCCATTTTTTTCCGATGGTATTGATTTCTTTCCCTTCTTTCGTGACATATTGCTCGTTTTGCGGCAATTCTTTTTTATCGTCGCCATATAACGAAATCAAAACCACATCATTCTTCATTATCTTCAAAACCTTTTCGTCAGACCAGACATTGTTCTCCATCAAACGGCAGTTAACACATTGTTTTCCTGTAAAGTCTATCATTATGGGCTTGTTAACTTTTTTAGCATACTCAACTCCCATTTTGTAATCAGTAAAAGAAACCAGATTATGAACAGTCAGTTCTGCACCTAAAGGCAAATCTTCTTTTAATTCTGAAGTTTTACTGCCAAATCCCTGCGGACTTTCGCTATAGGTTTGTGGTGGAGGAAAAGCCGAGATTAGTTTTAATGGTGCACCCCAAAGCCCCGGAATTAAATATACTGTAAATGCCAATGAGGAAATCGCCAGGAGCAACCTTCCGACAGAAATATGCGCAAGCGGGCTATCATGAGGCAATGTTATTTTTCCAAAAAGATACAGCGACAACGCGGCAAAAATCGCTATCCAGATCGCAATGAAAACTTCGCGGTGCAGCCAATGCAAATCCAGTCCTATATCAGCATTTGAAAGGAATTTGAAAGCTAAAGCCAATTCGACAAAACCAAAAACAACTTTAACGGTATTCAGCCAGCCACCGGATTTTGGCATATTACCTAATAGCGCTGGTGCCAAAGCAAAAAACATAAACGGCAAAGCCAATCCAAACCCGAATCCCAGCATAGCAATCGATAGTATTGTCGCGCCACCATCAGAATTTAATGAGGTGCCAAATACTAATCCCAGAGCAGGACCAATACATGAGAATGAAACGATAATTAGCGTCAAAGCCATGAAGAATATACCAACCAGCCCTTCCTTATTTGAAGCATTATCGGCCCTGTTGGATAACTTACCCGGCATTGTTATCTCAAAAGCACCGAAGAATGATATTGCAAATACTGTGAAAATGAAAAAGAAAAAGATGTTTACATATACGTTTGTAGAAATTTCAGAGAATATATCCCGGCTGATTCCTTCAAAAATGTGAAACGGAATCGTCAAGGCAAAACATATGAATACAATACAGGCTCCGTAAAAAATAGCATTAAATCTTCCCCTTGAAGGATTTTTTGATTGTTTCAAAAAGAAACTTACGGTCATTGGAATCATTGGATAGACGCAGGGTGTAAACGTTGCCGCAATTCCACCAATCAAGGCAAGGATGAATATGGTAAGAAGTCCTTTCTTCTCTTCTTTTAACGGAGTTTCTGCAAGGGCTTTTACTAGTGGCCCAATGTTGGTGTTGGCTGCCGGTTTACCTGAAGCAATTGTATCAATGCTTTTAGCCGTATCAGATGAACCTTCTGTCGCAGGAATTGTAAACGTAAACTGCATTACGTCGTTTATACAAGCCTGTTTGCACACCTGGTAATCAATTTTACCCTTTATCGAAGTCAGTTTAGCATTAAGGATTTTTACTTTCTGCGTAAAGGTTACACTCTTTTCAAAGAAATATTCGTCTACGCCAAAAATATCACTGAACTCTTTTTTATATGGACTTTCCTTAACTTTTCCAACCAACTCATAGTTGTCTTTTGCGTTTTTGAATGTAAATTCTGCCGGCAATGGTCCGTCGGCCGGTGTAAATTGAGAATACACATGCCAGCCTTCGTCAATTTTTCCTTCCATTACCAAATTGAATTCGGAGTCAGATAGCTTCTCTACCGTGGTTGACCATTTTACAGGTTTTACAATTTGGGCACTCAAATTGGCAAATGCCAAAAAACTCAAAAGAAAAAATAGTACTTTCTTCATTAGGCTGTATAATTTATTTTTAAAATTTTTAATGTCTCTTCAGTAACTTTAAATCGCTCGTCCTGTCTTTTTCCAACAACCCAAACAATTTGATTACCAGAACATAAAAGCCAGGCATCTGATTTGTCCGGTAAGGAAAACTTTTCATCTTTAAAAAATTTACTAAGCTTCTTTTTTCCGTTCATACCATTCGGATAAAACACATCGCCTTCCTTCCACTTTCGGATTTCTAAAGGATATTGAAGCTTTTCTTCGTCGACAAATATAACATTACTTGGCTGTACCGAAATGTCGTCTACGTTACAAAAGGTGATTTTTAAGGGAAATTTAACTACTTTTTCTAACTTTTCAATTAAAAATTGTCGTGTTTCTTCACTTTCGGTTTTTGGAAAAACAATCAGTTCATTCCTGTCCTTGAGCAATGTGTAATTTTGCGAATGAATCTGCTTTCCTGATTGGGCTGTGGTTAAATCATTAATGGAATCCCAATCACTAAAACCAAAAGGTTCGAGCCATTGATACAAATACGCAGGGTAATTGGTCAACTGCATCAACTCTGTCAGATTTATTCTCTTTTGGAAATTAATGTCGGTGACGACTTTCCGATATACAATGCGGGATGCATCATCAACCAATGTCTGAGCTTGCTTCAGATTTGAGATTGTATTTTCAAAGGAATTCAATAAGCTTGGGTTGAGTTCTTTCAACAGCGGAATTATATCGTGACGTAATTTGTTACGCAAATATTTATCAGAAGCATTGCTGCTGTCTTCGCGCCATTCAAGATTATTCTCTTTGGCAAAAGCCTCAATCTCATTTCTTGAAAATGGCAATAACGGACGAACAATATTCCCGTTTTGCTCGGGAATTCCCGTCAAACCGTCCAATCCGGAACCGCGTGTAAAATTGATTAAGAAGGTTTCTAAACTATCGTCAAGATGATGAGCAGTAAGAATATAATCGTAATCGTTATTGATCAAAAGTGTGTTGAACCATTCGTACCGGAGGTTGCGGGCAACAACCTGAATGGATAATTTGTGTTGTTCCGCAAATTTTTCAGTGTCGAAATGATTGACAAATAACAAAACATCCATCTTTTCACATTGCTCTTTCACAAATTTTTCATCTTCGCCACTTTCATCGCCACGTAGTCGAAAATTGCAATGTGCCACCCTAATATCCAACTTCAGTTCATGACACAAGTACAACAAAACCATGCTGTCAATGCCTCCACTTGTTGCCAAAAGGAGTTTTTTTCCTTTTAGAAAAGGAAGATTTGCATTTATATGATTTTGAAATTTTACGAGCATATTCAAAAGTAGTTATTTTAATTTAACCCAAAACTTCAAACATGGCTTTGGCTTTCAACAAACATTCTTCGTATTCATGTTCGGGATTGGATTGTGAAGTAATAGCGCTTCCAACCGAAAACGAAACATACTTTTCTTTGGCATTATACAGAATACTTCGGATAACGACATTAAAATCGAAATCATTATCAGGTGTAAAATAGCCAACCGCGCCACTATACAAGCCGCGTTTCGATTCTTCGAGTTCTTCTATTATTTTCATTGCTGAAATCTTTGGCGCACCGGTCATGCTTCCCATTGGAAAAGTTGTTCGGAGAATTTCTACCAACGATGTTGTATTTTCTACATTAGAAACAACCGTCGAAATCATTTGATGCACTTGCTCGAAAGTATAAATCACGCACAATTCTTCTACTTCTACGGTTCCTTTTATGGCTGTATGTGATAAATCATTACGGACTAAATCGACAATCATGATGTTTTCGGAACGTTCTTTTGGGTTTTGTTCTAATTCTTTTTTTGAATTATTATCTAAAGTTTCCTCCGAAAAACGTTTGGCTGTTCCTTTTATGGGTTGCGAAATGACTTTGTTTCCTTCCTTTCTCAGGTAACGTTCGGGCGACGCACATAGCAAATACTGTTGATTATTTTTAAAGAATATAGCAAATGGTGGTTTGGAAATTGTGTTTAATTTTTGATAGATATCAATGGGTTCAACAGTTGCATTTTCGGAGTAGAATTCCATACAGAAATTAGCTTCGTAAATATCGCCACGATGAATGTATTTAAGCATCTTATTAACTTTTGAAACATATTCGTCTTTTGAAATTCTTTGTTCAATTTTGATTTCCGGTCTCAGAGTTATGAATCCTGTGGTTTGTAGTACATCCAAAAAATCACTTTCAATTTCATCATCACATAATCGCAAATACTGAACTTCTAACTGATTTCCTTTTAGCAGGAATAATTTCTTTGGCTGAAAGAAAAATAAATCGGGAAAGTGCAAACCATCAAAATTATTGGAATGGAATTCTTCTACATCATTTTTTAAATCATACGACAAATAGCCAAATAGCCAATCTTTCGATTGTTGCTGGTATTGTTTTAAATCTTCAAAAGCGTTTTGATAATCTGTTTTTATCGAAGTAAAAGCGTCAACAGCCAATACACAGTCAAAGCTAGACTGCTTTTGATGATAATTGTTTGAATCCAAAAAAACTACTTCCCTGAACTGTTGCGACCAATGTAGTAATTGGTTTTTGAACACTTCAGTATTGTCAATTTGTTTTTCAACTATAGTTCTCAATGGCTGTTTTTTATGGCACTCAAAATTACAATAAAAATATTTGGTCGTCGAAGGGAACAAGTTGAAATTTTTGGCACGCTTTTTAGTAAGAACAAAAGCATTTAACAAGAAATTCATTTTAAAACTATTGATAGGAAAACTACACTCACTTTTTGAAATTGAAATTGTAACTATTAATAACTATTTAAAATGAATGTAAAATGAATGTAAAATGAAAAACACAACAAAACTTGGTTTGGCATTGCTCCTTTTCGGATTTGCCTTTGCGTGTAAACAAGCTGACGGGCTTGAAAATTCTAGTGCTGAAGCTGCGGCTGACGGTAATGCTGTAATCTCTTCTAACGCAGCAGTTGAGAAAAAAGAAAGTAATCGAAAATTTGTAAGAACTGCGGATTTAAAATTCAAAGTAAAAAATGTTGCCAAATCTACTTATGCGATTGAAAGCATTGTAGCAAAAAATGGAGGCTTCATAACTTTCACCGATTTAAAAAGCAACATCAACGAAAAATCGGAAACCAAAATCAGCCAGGACAGCACGCTCGAAACAACGCGATTTACTGTCGATAATACCATCACCCTTCGTGTCCCAAATACACAATTAGATACTGTTTTAAAATCAATGGTCAAAGAAGTTGCTTTTCTCGATAGTCGATTGATAAAAGCAGATGATGTAGCGCTGCAGTTATTATCGAATAAAATGACGCAAAAAAGACTGGCTTCTCATCAAAAACGATTGGAAAAAGGTATTGATACCAAAGGCAAAAAACTAAATGACATTACAAATGCCGAGGATAAAGTTCTTGGCAGAGAAACTGAAAGCGATGAAACTGTTCTACAGAATCTAAGTTTGGAAGATCAGGTAAATTATAGTACAGTAACTTTGTATTTGTACCAAAGGGAAAGCGTTTTGCAGGAAATTGTAGCCAATGAAAAAAGTATCAATGCCTACAGACCACATATTGGACTGCAGATTTGGGATAGTCTAAAAACAGGTTGGTTTATGTTTGAAGCGATTATTGCATTCATAGTACAACTTTGGGCATTGCTGTTACTCGCTGTTTTAGGCATTTTTACTTATAGAAAATTTGTCAAAAAACAATAGTTAGTAACCTGAGAGTAAAATAGATACCATCGGCGAAAACCTTTGGTATTTTTTGTTAACTTTGATATGCTAACCAAAAACTTCAACTATTATGAAAATCGCAACCATCGTTATCAGAGTATTGATAGGGCTCTTGCTCCTATTTGCATCCATTAGTTTCTTTTTGAAACTTGTTCCAGAGCCTGTTACTACAGGAGATTTTAAAGCCTTTCAATTGGGGTTGGTAGCTTCTACCTATCTAATGCCTCTGGCAAAAGCCATTGAATTGCTTTGCGGCTTATCGTATGTGACTGGAAAATATGTGACTTTGGCTAACATTATTATTTTACCAATAACAATAAACATTTTATTAATTAATTATTTTTTGGCTCCGGAAGGTTTACCAATTGCGATTCCGATTTTTTTAGGAAACTTATTTTTAATTTATCGTTATTGGGATAATTATAAAACTGTGTTTACACCATAAAAAAAGCCTCCCATTGGAGGCTTTTTTTGAATTAATTAAACTAGACTAAATCAAATCGGTCAAGATTCATTACTTTATCCCATGCTGCTACAAAATCTTTTACGAATTTGCCTTTAGCATCGCTACTACCATATACTTCAGCAATAGCTCTTAATTCTGCATGCGAACCAAATACTAGATCAGCACGAGTTGCAATCCATTTACGTTCTCCGGTGTTACGGTCTAGGCCTTCATATAATTCCTTGTCTTCTGATATTGCTTTCCAAGTCGTATTCATATCAAGAAGATTCACGAAAAAATCATTAGTCAATTGTCCCCGAGTTTTTGTAAAGACACCATTTGCCGAACCATCTACATTCGTATTCAATACACGCATTCCGCCAACAAGAACTGCGAGCTCAGTCGCCGTAAGTGTTAGCAACTGTGCTTTATCTATTAACAATGCTTCGGTAAGTACAGATGACTTTTTACGATAGTTTCGGAATCCATCAGCTTTTGGTTCTAAATGCGCGAAAGATTCAACATCGGTTTCTTCCTGAGTTGCATCCATACGCCCTGCTGTAAAAGGAACAGTGATATTTTGCCCTGCAGCTGAGACTGACTTTTCAATTCCGGCACAACCAGCTAAAACAATAAGGTCAGCCAATGATACTTTCTTGTCACCGGATTGAAATTCGTTGAATGCTTTTTGAATACTTTCCAGTTTACTCAAAGTATCCGTAATTAATGGCGTATTGTTTATCTGCCAGTATTTTTGCGGTGCTAGACGGATTCGGGCACCATTGGCGCCACCACGTTTATCGGAACCACGAAAGGTTGATGCAGAAGCCCAAGCAGTCGATACCAATTGGGAAACAGAAAGTCCTGATTCTAAAATTTTACTTTTTAACGAATCAATATCATTTGCATCAATTAGCAGATGATTAACAGCCGGAATCGGATCCTGCCATAACAATACTTCCTGTGGCACATCTGTCCCAAGATAAAGTGCACGTGGTCCCATGTCACGATGGGTTAGTTTAAACCAGGCACGTGCAAATGCATCAGCAAACTGGTCTGGATTTTCAAGAAAGCGGCGGGAAATTTTTTCGTAAGCCGGGTCAAGCCTCAGTGAAAGATCAGTTGTAAGCATCGTTGGAAGATGTTTTTTTGAAGCATCAAAAGCATCCGGAATAATTGCTTCTGCATTTTTGGCTACCCATTGATGAGCACCTGCTGGGCTTTTAGTCAATTCCCATTCGAAGCCAAAAAGGTTTTCAAAAAAGTTATTGCTCCATTGCGTCGGTGTTTTTGTCCAGGTCACTTCAAGTCCGCTGGTAATAGTATTTTTATCTCTACCGCTTCCATGTTGATTTACCCATCCAAATCCTTGGTGCTCTAAATCTAAAGCTTCAGGTTCTTTTCCAACATTATCGGAAGAAGCAGCTCCATGGGTTTTACCAAATGTATGTCCGCCAGCAATTAAAGCTACCGTTTCTTCATCGTTCATTGCCATACGACCAAACGTTTCGCGGATATCTTTTGCTGCAGCGATAGGATCAGGATTACCGTCCGGACCTTCGGGATTTACATAAATCAATCCCATATGCGCAGCTGCAAGAGGGTTTTCCAAATCACCTTTGGAATGCATTTCCCCTTTCGGATTTTCATCTGATGAAACCACACCACGCTCAGCCAGGCCTTCAACACCATGACTGTAACGGTCTTCGTTTCCGAGCCATGTTTTCTCCGAACCCCAGTATACTGCTTCATCTGCTTCCCATACATCTTCACGTCCACCGGCAAAACCAAAGGTCCTGAATCCCATTGATTCAAGTGCAACATTTCCGGCAAGTATCATCAAATCGGCCCATGATATTTTACGTCCATATTTTTGTTTGACAGGCCATAATAACCTACGTGCTTTGTCGAGGTTCACATTATCCGGCCAACTGTTAAGTGGCGCAAAACGTTGTTGTCCCTGGCCACCGCCACCTCGTCCATCCTGTACTCTGTATGTTCCCGCACTGTGCCATGCCATCCGTATGAACAGACCTCCGTAATGCCCGAAGTCTGCCGGCCACCAGTCTTGTGAGTCTGTCATCAACGCATGAAGATCGTTCTTCAAAGCTTCAAGGTCAAGACTATTAAAGGCTTCCTTATAATTAAAATCACCATCCATAGGATTAGACAACGAAGAATGCTGCCTCAGTACATTTAATTTTAACTGATTAGGCCACCAGTCTGTATTTCTGGTTCCGCTACCTGCTGTTTGCTTTGAGGCTCCATTATTAAAAGGGCATTTACCCTGAGACGCATCATTTCCCATGCTGTTATAATTTATGTTTAAGTTATTTTAATATTCCAAATCTAATGATTCTTCTTCTTTTCTCTTGATAGTTTTTTATTAAATATTAACCCGTTGGGTGTAATTATTTAAAGTAAAAATAAATTGATTAAATATTGGTCAAGATACTGAAATTCAGTATCTTGAAGTCGCAAAA